>NZ_VOSK01000523.1 GCF_009296175.1 Microvirga tunisiensis
GCAAGGGACCATCACGCTGCGCAACGGACAGGCTCCGCGCGCTGGCCCCTTGCTCCTGTCGCGCCAGAAGGCGTATCACCTGCCGAGGCTCTAACAGCGGCTGGATGAAACTTCAGTGGCAGGTCAGCATCTCGCGGCTGCTTCAACGTCCCCAGAGAGATAAGCTCGTGACGTTCACTAGCCCCCTGGTATTCGAGGCGAGTAGCGCCCAACCAAGCGAATGGTCTCACCTTGATGAAAGGAGAGACAGTGTGGCCCGATTCTCTCGGCTGTTCTTCGCTGAAGGGCGTAGGCCCGTTGTCTGGTTCGACGCATCGGATCCGAACGAGATTCTACTGCGTCTTCTGGATTTTTTCTGGCCAGCCCTTCGCGTGGAGTTTGCTGCCTGTACCTACGCTCTGAAAACACGTGAGATTCTATCTCGCCCGTTCAACCTGATCTTTGCGCCATCGTTGGCTGTGAGCCGTTATAGTCACTTAGAGAACAGCCATTTCGTTGGCTACCCGCGCGGAAACACGCCGGATGTTAACGACCCACGTCTTCGATCCCTCTTCCATGTTGTCATTTCGGCACTCGATCCTGAGCAAGGAGCCAAGCTTCCGGACGTAGGCACTGAGATTGGCGACCTCAAGCACAGCTTGCCAGCTGATCCGAGCTCGCTCCTGAAACTTGTTGCTCTTGCGGACCTACGGGACCGCGGGGTTACCAACCCGGCATCCGCTGTTGCTGCGCTCGACGTGTTGGCCGCGCTCGCTCCGGCCGAGAACTCAGCGCTTGAACCCAAAAGAGAAGCGTTAAACTGGGCCATGGATCGATCGATGCGCGAGCCCGCGGCAGCTGCCATTGAGCTACTAAGCGCCATCTCCCAACGCGTCATCCGTGCTCCGTATCATCGTTTCCGGTGGATGAGGGCTCGGATCGTGACACTAATCTCCGACCTCGTGTCTGTGGAACCAGAAGCGGGTGTTGCCGTCCTGGTCAGCGCCAAGTCGCGTCGGGGAGCCCTCGTCGCTGGCGTCGGGGCTGGCCTCCAGGCGCGTCCGGAGCGGATTGCTCCTTTGCTTGGTGAGCTGGAGAAGAAGAGGCCTGAGCTCGTTGATGCCTTGCTTGGTTACGAACCAGAGCTCGCGCGCATATACCTCGACGCGGGACCACACTCGCTTTCCTTCCAAGAGGTTACTGAACACGTCGTGCTGTGGCTCAAGCGGGCAACTTCGCGCCGACGAAAGACCATCACTAGTCACCTCACGACCGCGCCTGCCCTCGGGCGTGATGCCCGCTTGATCGACGCCGTTTTGGAGACTGTCAACGAGCAGGGAGCCCAGGACGTGCTCGCGACGGTTCTCGCATTCGGACTCCCCGCAGACGCTGGCGAAGGCATGTGGGTTCACATCGAATCCCTCTCTTCGCGCTTTCCCAAAATCGTACGCGATCATGTTGCGGAGGCGGGCCTCACCTCGGAGAGGCTCGCAGCCGTTTGGGCAGTCGTTCTCCCCGCAACATCCGAAGCGCTAGAAGCCATTAGTCGAGTCAAAGCAACGGAACCGTATTTTCGGGCATGCGCCCTCGCTGCTTTTATCCTGCGTCCGGATGTCAGGGTCGAGCTCCGCAACGCATTCTCCACGCGCAGCAGCCATCTCGTGATGGCCTTGCTGGCTGCCGTCGGGCTAGGTCGGTCAACGGCGATTTCTGACGCTTTAGGCCTTCTTCTGCAGAATTTTGAGACCAACGATTTGGCCGACCTCGTTCGTCCGGGTGCTGACTTATGGCGGCGTGCAAGAGCCCTTGAACATCGATCAGCTTCCCTTCTAGTGCAGAAGCTGCTTGCAAGTGCGTCGACGAGTTTCTTCCAGGGGCGGCTGTCATCTGAGGCAATGCGGGAGTGGCTGAACCAGCCTCCCATCCAAGAGCGGCTGACGCTAGAGCGCCCTCCTGAACTCATTGGGTTATGGCGCAACCCGTCCATTCGCGGTCCGGGCCATCGAGCGCACGAGACAGCAGAACTCGCCCGAAAGGTCTGGGAATGGCTCGAACTGGCGGCTCCTATCGCAGCACGCCGAAATGATGAAAAATTGCCTGCTTTGGTCGGTGCCGCGTTCCAGGAGTTCAAGGAGGCATGGTCGAGTCGGCTAACGGAGCGATGGATCGCAGTCACCGAGGCTGCTAGGGGGCGGACGCACTCCGACGATGTGACCGCCCTCGATCCCCAGGCAATTCAACTTGCCTTTCAGTATCCTGTTCTCGCTCTTTCCCCACTCGTACGAGCTACATTCCCACGGGTCTATCGTGCGACCACGAGCGGGCGCTTGACCATGATCGAGATGTTTTACTGGTATGCCGATTGGGACAAAGGCAAGGAGCTTCGACGAACGCTTGTACAAGCGTTCGTATCGTCCCATTGGCCACCTAGTGACTTAGCAATCATCGCGGATGAGGCTGGGATAGTCGAAAAAATTGTCTCACGTCTAGAGCGGATCGGCCAAGGTTCTTACGTTGAGGCTATGATCGCGGATCTAGAGAAAGGCCAGGGCGTGGCCAATCGGCAGTTGGCTTATCGTCTCAGAACCCGCCAGAGGCGTATTGAGGAGTGGGATTAGGTCTTCTAAGTCTGTGGACTGGTTCTTAGAGTTGTACGTTTCCAAAGTTTGCTGAACTTCTGCACTCGCCTAGACAGAGGACACCGCAGCCAGAGCATCTTTCTCTTCATAATCCGTCATCGACATTGGATAAATAATGCTCAACTCCATTCTGTCCGGCGGACAATGGAGGGTACTGACTTCGTAAAAGTGAAGGCTCATTCGAGGATGGGACGCTCCAGCCCTCGATTGTTGAGCGAGAGGTAATAGATAAAGCGCAAGCCTGAGACGCGCTGAATGCACGTAAAGGACTTCGACTGCCGAGCGCATCATCTCATCGTTCACATCAATATAGCGCTGGGTCGTTGAAAGATGCTTGTGGCCAGCAAGAAGCATAATTGCCTTTGGCGATATGCCCGCGTGCGCCAGCTTGGTAATAAGCCAGCGCCGTCCGCTATGGCTTGATCCACCATCTAGCCGTTCTTATGCACGAGAGGGCTGGAGAGGGCTGGCGGATGTAGCTTAAGCGCTTGAAGCAGCGTAGGATTTGGTTGCTGAGACCAACCCCTGCCACCGATTGCACTGTGCCACACCCGCCATGA
>NZ_VOSK01000524.1 GCF_009296175.1 Microvirga tunisiensis
ATCCGCGCTTCCACCTGCACTTCACGCCGACCTCGGCCTCATGGCTCAACCAGGTTGAGCGCTTCTTTGCCCTGATCACCCAGGAGCGCATTCGGCGGGGCGCCTTCACGAGCGTGCCCGATCTGGAGAGTGCTATCATGGACTACCTGGAGCACCACAATGCCGACCCGAGACCCTTTGTCTGGACCGCCTCGGCCTCAGCTATCCTGGAAAAGGTCGCCCGTGCGAAACAAGCGTTAGAGTCACAACACTAGGGTGGCGCGGGTCGTCGAGACGGATCCGTCGGGCTTTCTCTGGCCGAAGATGAAGACCGCTGCTCCGGCTTTTACAAGGCTCGTGTCACCGGGCACGAAGGCGACCACCGGCACTTCAGGAGGGACGGTGATCTCCGCCTCCTGGCCCTTGTAGGTCACCCGTAGCACCTGCCCCTGTGGGGCGGCCGCGACCCCGGCGACCGTAGCATTGGTCATGAGGCTATCCGGCGCCAGATCCCAGGCGAACTGCCCCTCGCCTGCCCCGGGCGGCAGAAAATGGACCTCCAGAGCTCGCAGCTTCCCGTCACGCCCTCTCACGGAGGTCGCGGCAATGTAGTCGCCAGTCTTGATGTCGGAGAGACTGCGCTTCTCCACACCGGAGATGGTGAAGTTCGGCGCCAGGGCGACGGGGATCTCCTGCCCTGCCTGGGTTCTGACCCTCAGGATCTGCCCATCGAGCTTCGCGACCGTCCCGCGAACGCGGGCGGGTGTTCCCTCGGGAGCTTGGGCCAGGACCGGGATCGTCGCGAAGGCGAAGACTACTCCAATCAGGGATGATCGCATGGGTACCCTCCAGAGCTGAGAGCTAGCTCGGCTTCGATCTTGTCAGATTCCCACACGATCGCTGCACAGGATTTTACGTCAACGGCGCAAAAGGCATGGCCACGAGGCTTGCACGCATTCGTGATCGTGCAACAGCTGCCGCAGCAGGTCTTCCAATGGTCAGACGTCAGTCAGGACCAAGCTCACGTTGCCTATCATAGGCGTGCAATCACCTTGACCAGCCCAGATGCCGCCATACTGTTAGCGGGGTAACCCCGAGGGATGTGCGTCCCTGCCCGGTTGCTGAGTTTCAGGTGTGTTCTCACGAACTTCAGAGGCTGTCGGAGCACCCGGGGCCTCTCCTCTTCAGAAGGTCATCATGTCATCCATGCTCCCTCATCAACGTCGCTTGTCCTCAGCTGTTGTCGCAGTGACCATGGCGTTCGCCGCCAGTCCTTCTCTGGCCGAGCCGGTTACAGCCATCCAGGACCTCGCCAAGCAGGAGCAGCAGCCGCTGCTGGATACCCTGCGCGATCTGGTGTCCATCGAGTCGGGCAGCAAGGATCTTGAGGGTCTGGCGAAGATCGCCGACCTGATTGCCGGCCGCCTGAAGCAACTCGGTGGCAAGGTCGAGCTGATCCAGCCGGCTGGCATCTACCGCATGGATGACACGCCTGAAAAAGTCGGCGCGATGGTGAAAGCCGAGTTTCAAGGCACCGGCAAAGCCAAGATCATGCTCATCGCCCACATGGACACTGTCTACCTGCGGGGCATGCTCAAGGATCAGCCGTTCCGCATCGACGGCGACAAGGCCTACGGCTTGGCCATCGCCGACGACAAACACGGCATCGCTACCATCCTGCACACGATTGGGATGCTGCAGAAGCTGGGCTTCAAGGACTACGGTACCCTCACCGTGCTGATCAACGGCGACGAGGAGATCAGCTCGCCGGGCGCACGCAGCACTATCACCCAGCTCGCCTCCGACCAGGATGCCGTCCTGTCGTTCGAGGCCGGCGGCACCGACGGCAGCATCCGCCTTGCCACCAGCGGCATCGGTGCGGCGTACCTCGCCGTGCAGGGCAAATCCTCCCATGCCGGTGCCCGGCCCGAGGGTGGCGTCAATGCGCTCTACGAGCTCTCGCACCAGCTGTTGCAGCTGAAGGACCTGTCGCAGAACGACCGTGGTCTGAAGCTCAACTGGACGGTGTCGCAGGCGGGCACCAACCGCAACGTGATCCCGGCGGAGGCCACGGCGCAGGCCGATGCCCGGGCGCTGAAGGTCTCTGATTTCGACCAGCTGCAGGTCACGCTGCAGGAGCGCATCAAGAACCAGCTGCTGGCGGACGCGAAGGTGCAGCTGAAGTTTGAGGTGCGCCGGCCACCGCTGGAAGCTACCGACGCCTCCCGAAAATTGTCGTCACACGCCAAGTCCATCTACGATGAGATCGGCGTACCGATGAAGGTGCTGGATGTCGCCACCGGCGGTGGCACCGATGCAGCCTTTGCAGGGGTGAAGGCCAAGGGCGCCGTTGTCGAAGGCTTCGGCCTGAGCGGCTTCGGGGCCCATTCTAATGACGCCGAGTACATCCAAATCGGAAGCATTGCCCCGCGTCTGTATCTGACCACGCGGCTGATCATGGACGTGTCGCAGGACAAGGTGAAGTAAGGGGCATGCCTGACGCGCCATGGCAATTACCGTCATGGCGCGTTCCCTGGCCGAAAGTGCGGGCTCGCCCACGCGACCTGACGCATGATCGGTGCCATGTTCGACCTTGAGAGGGAGCGCAATGCCTTGGCCAAGGCCGATCTCGACGGCATCGTCAAGTCAACGGGACGGTGACCACAGGGAACCATACGTGAGGGATGAAACCGACCCGTCATTCTCGCTACACCCACCACCGCTGTCCGGCTGAATTGATCAGTCATGCCGTCTGGCTGTACTTCCGGTTCCCCTTGAGCCTACGAATGGTGGAAGAGATGCTCGCCGCCAGAGGCATCGAGGTCAGCCATGAGACCGTCCGGCAATGGGCCCGGAAGTTCGGGCAAAGCTTTGCCAATCAGATCCGCAGGCGTCTGCCCGCGCCCGGGGACAAGTGGCATTTAGACGGTGTGTCACGAACACATTTCTGAAGGAGGAGATGTGGAGCTGTACAACTGTCAAGCGACACCGAGATTTACGAGATAAGGCGACATCCAGTTTTACGACGGCTCAAGCGTGAGCCCGCTGGAGAGCCTCCTCCAGATCCCGCAGGCGATAGCTGCGCCCCTTGATGTTGAGAACATGCGCTCGGTGCAGCAGGCGGTCGAGGATGGCCGTGGCCAGCACCTCGTCGCCGGCCAGCAGCTCGGTCCACTCCCGGATGCTCTTGTTC
>NZ_VOSK01000525.1 GCF_009296175.1 Microvirga tunisiensis
CATGAACCCTACCACTGTCGCGCTGGTGGCCCCGACAAACGGGAGCGGCGCGGCTTGCTGGTCGCCACCCACCGGAACGAAATCCTGGTGCCAAACCGCAATGCATCGATTGCGTTCGGATCGTGCAAGAGAACTGAAACTGCACCATCAATTGAGCCGTTCAACCTTGGCTTTTTCACGGACGTAGCTTCTATTGCTATCTTGTACCTCTGCATGGATAGACATCAGCTTCCGACCGTTGATCCCAGAGGCCGCCTTCCGCAAACGTCTGCGCCGCGACGGACCACCGCTACGAGGCGTAAAATATTCTTAGGTTTGTCGTCTATCCGACTGACGCCAGGAGCACCGGGTAAGTATGCAGGAGAAACCGGCTCCGTGGTTAGCAGCGGTGGGCGCACCTTGGAGCGTCCTTAAGACGGGGCGCTTTCTTTCTATGGGCGGCGCTCGCTCATCGGCCTGGGAGAGAACCCCTGCGCCCTCGGGTCCGGCACCGGATCGATGTAGTCTACCGCCGCGAGATACGCCACGAGCGCCAGCAACAGAGACCCGATCGCGACCACCAACACCGTGAGACTGTCCATCGTCACTGCCCCCAGCCCTGGTAAGACTATCGTCCCTTCCTGGGATCAGGACCAATGCATCTGTCGGAGTACCCCGTTTGTTTTGAGGGCCCAATTACAGCGAGGTGTGCGCACGACGCACTGCGAGTTGGCTCGCATAGGAACATGCCTTGCCTCAATACGTTCCCTGATAGGGCCAGCTTGGCAATATTTTGAGATGGATGCACTGGCCGTCACAGGGAGATATCCATGAGCAACCTCACAGCATTGATGGGCTTTCTCTTCCTGGCTGTCTCGTCTGCCTGGGCCCAGACCCCACCCGCTACTCCCGGCACTCCTCCGGCTGGTGATGCTGGCGCAGCCGGTGGCGGGATCATGGACTACTGGTGGGTGATCCTGCTGATCATCATTGTCATCGCCGCCATCTGGTACTTCTCGCGGCGCGGCAGGAGCGTATAAGCGGATATCAGGAACGGGACCATGGCATCAGGCGTTGTTCCGTAGCCGTTTTGATGCTCGTAACTGTCTTATGGAGACACGAACCCGGCCCAAGGCTGGGTTCTTTTTCGGCTCTGGCTTGGCCCTCACCGCTATGCCCCTTGTCCTCCTTATTCGGTGAGCGGCGGAAGAGGGCGCTTGTAGATGCGCTTGAACAGCTGCTCGGCTAGAGCGAGGGCAGAACCCTGTTCCTGGGCTGAGAGGCTGGAGACACAATCGTCTTGATAATTGTCGATATCGGACTGGTTCACCCAGTGGTGGCCGGATCCCAGGATTACGATCCGCCAAGCGCATGCCTCCATCATTCTGGGGAATATCACGCCCTCACATTTCGCGGTCTTGAGGCAGTGGGCTGCATTCCGCTGTGCCGTGTAGTTTCCAGCCAGGGCATTGCGCTCATAAAGATAGAAACTCTCTTGTGCTCTCGTGGGCGTGACCGAGACTGCTCCAACGAGGAGGATGGCCAGAGAGCGGCCAAGTGAGAGAGGAACAGTAGCCCGTGATTCCATTCGTCCTATCTAGGGTACGCTATGAGAAAACCCGCCCAAGTGAACCTCTGAGAACCGCGTGACCCAGCTCACGTTGGCTTACGAGGATTTCAGCACTCGAAGGGGCAGGCCAATGAACGTCTCGATTGAGCTGGATGACGAGGCAAGGTCCGAACCCGACGCTCATCTGAACGGACAAGTCATTCGCGCTCAGCACATAGAATGATGAAATCCCGCATGCATTGTTCTGCACGCTCGGGCACAACGTGCAAGGTGATTTTCCCAGAGCCTTCGTTGGTCCAGTATCTGGCTAAACAGGTTATAATAGCGAGTTTTATTTACTTCTGTGCCCTGGTACAATTGAGCTGCCAAGAGGATGAAAGACGCAGGCTAAAAGCGGTATTGTCATTGCAGCGATCTGGTACTTCTCGCGCCGTGGCAGGAATGTGTAGGGATGTGCCCTTCGGGAACGGGAGCAGGGCATCGCGCATTGATCAGAAGCCGTTTTGATGCTCCTGACTGCCCACCGATCCGGACCCGGCTCACAGGCCGGGTTCTTTATCTGCTTCGGCGGCCAACTGTTGCCAATGTTTTCTCGAAACGCCTCCGCGAACTTACGTCTTCGTACAGGCAATGCCGCTGCTCAAGTAGATGATCGGCACGTTCACGGCCTTGGCCAATTCCAGAGCCCGTCCGCGTGCATCTTCGAGTGTGTGGCTTGAGAAACTGCCGGGCGGTTGGCGATCCCGATCAAGGCCCTTTCCGGTCACGGTGTACTGCTTCCCGATGGCCGGCTCGTGAATGACCTCAATGAGAATATACCGATCCGGATCGGCAGGCTTTTCGCCTTCGGCGAGGTGCTTGAAGACAGGCATGGATCCTCCTTTTGCGGCTCAATCCCGATTGTCCTCCGCTTTGGGATCCTGGTCGTCCCGCCCGCATGATAATCGGCGAGGCCTTGCCGACACAAGCGGAGCACTCGTGCCTGGTCTCCTGCACCAAGGGGCATGATGTGATCGAGAGGGCCGCAAATGGATGTTCGTCTGCATCGATGTGTCAGCTGAGCTTAGCGCTGTTCTTAGGCATGTGCTCCAGCCCGCCCCAAAAGCGCGGCGGCTTCCACATTGTCATTGATGGCCTCGTGCAGGCGATCGTGCATCCGATGCAGCCTTATCCAGCGGGGCTTGGGTGAATCGTGTAATCGTCATTGTCTCTCACAAGCTATGGAGGAGAGGGTCTCAAGGGCTGCAGCTTAGACCAGAGCGTATGAGTCTGGCATGTCGGTGGCACTCCTCGTAGGATCGCGATCATCAGACCGAGGTGGCGTCGAGCTTCGAAGGTGAAACTTCGCCTCTCATTGAACTGCCGCTCTCGCGCATCGCCCGGGCGCATCGGACGAGAAGCACAGCAGGTCCGGGCAGCAGAAGGTAACAGATCGCCCCAATCCGAAGCGTCGTATCGATGCCGAATTCGATACTCGTCAGCACGGCGACGCTGGCCGCGAGCACACCGGCTGCTCCGTTGATGCCCCAGAACCACGGGGTTGGTTTCTTGTCGATCGCCGACACCAGCCGCATTCCGGTCGGGAAACCAAAGCCCATGAGGAAGCCGGCCG
>NZ_VOSK01000526.1 GCF_009296175.1 Microvirga tunisiensis
CGGCGAAGCGGGCGGGCAGGTGCAGCATGGCGGCGTCTCTTGGCGGAAACTCTGCCAGTCTACCGCATCGTTCGCTTCGCCGCCCCTCGCTCTCACATCACCCGTCAGAAATGGCTAAACTCAAGCTCAGAAGGCGAGAGGCGGATGCCGCCCGCGGCCTGATCCCTGTGGACGACCCCGATCACCATAAGGATGGGCGGCTCGCGGCAGCCGCCGGGACGTTCGCGGCTCTTCCCACCGGCCAGACCCTGCCTCTAGGCTTCCTGTCCCAACGCACAGGGGACGCAAAGGATCACGGGATGAATATCTCGGAACTCGATATCGTTAGACGCGCCTATGCCCGGCAGATGGTCGGGCTGCTCGGCCTCACGAGCGAGCGCCTTGAGAACGCATTCGCGGCCGTTCCTCGTGAGTGTTTCCTCGGCCCCGAGCCCTGGCACGTCCGGCATGGTCCGGGCGGATACGTGGCATTGCCCTCCAATGACCCCGTCTACGCCTACCAGGACGTGCTGTTTGCACTCAAGCAGGAGCGGGGCGTGAACAACGGCAGCCCCTCCCTCCATGCGCGGATGATGCACGCGCTCAATCCGGCCGTAGGGAGCACGATTGCGCATATCGGCACCGGCACGGGCTATTACAGCGCCATCCTGGCCGAACTGGTCGGTTCCTCAGGCCAGGTGACCGCGGTCGAGTACGATCCGGCTCTGGCCGAGCAGGCACGGGTCAACCTCGCGCCGTGGCCAAACGTCGAGGTCGTCCAGGACGATGGTGCCGCCTGGCCGCGCAGCGATGTCGATGGCATCTACGTGAACTTCGCCGTCGAACGGCCAGCCGATCGGTGGATCGAGCACCTGCGCCTGAAGGGGCACTTAGTCTTCCCGATCGGCGTGGCCGGGCGGCCGAGATCGCCCGGAGGACCGCGGCATACGGTACGCGGCGGTGTCCTGCTCGTGGAGAAGAACGGATCCGAGCATCCGGTCAGGGTCGTCAGCCCGGCGAGCTTCGTCTATGCCGAGGGCCGGCTCGGGGTCAACGACGAGGAGAGAGAGCGCCTTGCGGTCGCGTTCGACCGCGGTGCGGCAGAGTTCGTCCGGACGCTTGTCTGGAAGAAGCCCGTCGATCCTGCGCGGTGCTGGTACGCGGCGGCCGATTGGGCGCTGTCCTACGATCCGCCGCGGGAGTGACGAAGATTGGCTTTCAAACATTCGGAGTTGAACGAGGCGGCAGGCCGTGGCTGACTTGTAGCGGATCGAGCGGTTGGGCTTGTGCGTCCGCATCGATCCGCTCTCCAACGTCGGCCAAAGGAGCCCTCCAATGATCATCCGTCCCATGGCCAGAGGAGATGCTGAGACCGTCCATGCGATCCACGGCGCGTGCCTGACCCGGACATTGCTGGGACGCTACACGCACGAGCAGATCACGGCATGGATGGACGGCCGCACTCCGGAAGGATACGTCCGAGCCTCTGAGGCAGGGGAGCGGTTCTTCGTGGCGGAGGCGGACGGCGTTGTCGTCGGATATGCCTCGTGGGAGGATGACGAGCTGCTGTCGCTGTTCGTTCATCCGGACTGCCAATCCCGAGGCATAGGCTCGGCCCTCGTCGAGGCCTGTCTCGCCGATGCCGAATGCACAGGGGGCGCCATCACCAAGGTCAAGTCGGTATTGGGAGCGGAGGCATTCTACGCGAAGCATGGCTTTGCCTCGGAATGCCGGGGAAGCACGGCGAAGCGAGGCGTCGAGATCCCAGACGCGAGGATGCGCCGGGAGCACCCAGGGGGTCCCGTACAGCTCTTGGCTTCTCCAGGAGCCAAACCATTCCAACCCTAAGCCGTCGGCGATTGTCAGGTCACCCAATTCGATGGGCCGCAGCACCTCTGGTGGCCTTTACTACCGAATGCTTATCGGAAATTATCCACATGGCTTCTCGAATTCATCGCCAGCGAACCTGGTCGGGACGTGCACCTTGAGGATATCCAACAGATGCTCTTCGCCGGTCCAAAGAACGGCCTCCCAGCCACAGCCCTGAGCTGCGCGAATGTTCTCAGGTGTATCGTCGATCAGAAGGAGATCTGCCGGCCGCATCCCTACCGCCAGCGCCGCGCCCTCGAAGAAAGCCATGTCGGGTTTCTTCGCGCCGATCTGAGCCGAATACTGGATCCCGTCGACGGCACCGACCAAGCCCAGCGTGCCCATGAGATACTGCGCCCGTCGGTGCTCCTGATTGGTGGCGAGGTGAACCTGAAAGCCCCTCGATCGAAGCTCGCTGAGATCCTGGAGCAGCCGGCAATCGAGACGCGCATCTTGCTCGAACCAGTAGTCAATGAGCCGATCTGCCGTGACGTGGGAAGCATTCCTTTCCAGCACCTCCGACAGCCGATCTTCCAGCCTCACCCGGCCAATCACGATATCGTTCCAATGTTCGGCGAAGAACTCCCGGTGCAGGTCTTCCGGCCGCAGGCCCAGGTCGGCCTCGAGGGATGTCGACCAGTGGCGGCCATCCTCGGGCCTCCCCCTGACGAGGACTCCATCAACATCAACCATGAGGGCTTTGATCACCAGGCCTCCTGCGGCTCAGGAATGACGTCGAGATTGAAAGAGCTGCCGATCTTTCACAACAAGTATTCCATAACCACCCTTCTCGGAAATTTGCCGCGGGTCTCGCCGCAAGTCATTGATGGATATGGCACGCAACGGACTCCAGGCTCGGAAGGTCTCAAAATGGCACATGGCTGACCTTAGCCGTACTTCCGCACTGCTTGGATGAGCGGACTTTCGTTCGAACCCGTGCTCCTACCGAGTTTGACCCACACCGGACCGTCCAGCCTCCATGAAAGCCCGGCAAGGATTCCCCGCGCTAGTCCTCATCTGACGAAATCCCGATGGCGAGCCGGTGCACTCACGCGCCGTGAGATCTGGAAGCGGATACCCTTCATTCGATAACGAGATCGGCAAAACGCCCGTGCCTTCCCATCAAGCCGGCGACTACGGCGCGTGTTCTCCCTCCGGACGAGGATTGCCTCAGGGAGCTGCAGCATCAGAAGCGGATCGGCCCAGGCTCTCCACATGATCACCGAGAGACTGCCGCGTCCGGGGATCGACCACCGCCAGTGGTGCGGCCACCGCCAGACCGGCCGCCGTTCCGACGGCGGTGGCCGCAC
>NZ_VOSK01000527.1 GCF_009296175.1 Microvirga tunisiensis
AGTGTCATTCTGGAGCTATCTTGGCGATAGACTGGGAATTGCTGATGCGCCAGCCGTCCCGCGCCTGGCAGATCTGGTCAGCGACCGCTGCTCCTTAGCGTGATCGCCAACGGTTTTGCCCCTATTACAATATACCCTGGTAAGAAACTGTAAAATAACAATAATTTATATGTCGGTTCTCTTCCCCTCTGCGAACCGGTCCTCCAGGCTGCGCCTGGACGTCGAAGAAAGCAGCGCAATACGGTGCTGTTCCTCCGTCAGGAAATTGTGGCGAGGGCGCCGCTCGCTTCGATGAGCGGCTCCGCCGAGGGCCTGCAATTGATGTACACCAGGATCGTCGGCGGGCTCGTGGTGACGGAGCAGACCGCCGTTGCGGTCGCGCCGTTTCGGCTCGGAAAGGCAATCCTCACGGCCGCATCCTCACCGGCAAGGCCTTCGCCGGAAGAAGCGCTGGGGCATTGCAGGATGGTTATAGTCTTTCGTGTCCGCTGCCGACGCGGCTCTCCAGTTGGGAACCTCTGAAGGCACCCTGGCTATGGGAGCGGAGCGTTCAAGCGTTACATTCATATGCAGTACACTTTCATATCTTTGAAGAAGTGCGGCGCTTCCTGAGCGCGTAGACCGGGTCATCCGGATACGATGCTCCGAGCGGCTGCCGGGGGCTGAACCGCTCTGTCTCGGAGGCCGCCGGCGGGGTCTGCTCCTCGAGCCAGTCGTAGACCACCGTGCGTTCGGCAATCCGCCATTCCCCTGCCCTCTTCTGGAACAGATCGCAATAGCGGCCGCAGAGGAGCACCTGGCGTATCTCTCCGGCCTCGTCCGGTCCGCGTTGCAGCGCGGTGAAGTAGCTCTCGACCGCGGCCTCTGCCGGGCTGATGAACTCGATCAGGACGTTCGTGATCTGATGGATGTTGCGCGGTCCGGTCGTGAAGACACCGAGCGCAAACTGGATGAAGCCCTCGGCCGAGCCGGAATAGGCCCCGTGATGGTCATACGCATCGGGCCAGTACGAGCTGCGCAGCGCCGCCTCGTCCGCGCGGTCTATCCCACGGCAGTACCGATAGAGGCAGTCGCGGATCGCCTCCCGGTCGTGTAGTTCGGAAGTCCTTGCCTGGTTCATCGGCTCTGTCGCGAATGCTGAGATTGGCCAGGAAGAGGCGTTTTCGCGTCTCCGTTCCGCTGCAACGATTTCGAACTGGTCGGCGCTAGGAGGCGGACTGTAAGGCGAACCTCGCCTGCCGTTTGCGTATCAAGTGGAGCAGCTCGATACCGGAGAGGATGACCCCACTGCCCAGTTGGACGAGGACGGTGGCAGGACAGAGGCCGCGCGCCGTCCTTTTCGCTGTGCGGCCAGGTCGGGCTGACCCCAATTTAAGTCCGCCAGACTCTCGATTGAATAAACACCGATTCAAGCGCAGCGGCTGTGCGATCGATTTCCAGTGCACGTTCGGGGCAGGCTTGCGCGCCTCGTGACGCGAGCAGTTCGTCCCCTTCCGCAACATTGATGTCACCGGGCAGGATGTAGCCCTCGTCATCAAGCTTGAAGATGTCCGGCGCTTGCGCCCAGCATCGCGCGTGACCCTGGCATGTGGCATGGTGGACGATGATGCGCATGGCGCTACCTCCTTTTCTGTGCTCCGATTCGGGTGGCCTTGGTCAGGACCAGTCCAGGATCAGATTCTCGATCCCGAACACATGGCCACCATGGGTGATGGGCGCCGTACCGTCCTTGATCCGAAAGCCCGGAATGCGCGCCGGCCACTCCTCGAGGCCGATGACAATCTCCCGCCGGGCAAGGTGTGAGCCAAGGCAACGATGCGGGCCATAGCCAAAGGCAGCATGGCGGTTGTCCTCACGCGCAAGATCGATCGTGTTGGGGCATTCGAATTCCGCCGGGTCACGATTGGCAATCATCGTGGCGCAGGAAACATAGTCCCCCTTACGGATCGGCGCGCGTTCGAAGTCGATATTTTTCGTTGCCACCCGGATCATCTGCACGGTTGGATAGGCGCGCAGCAATTCTTCGGCTGCGAGCCCGATTCGATCCGGTTCGCTCCGCAGCAAGTCCTGGTCTTTGGGATTGCGCGCGAGATAGGCCAAGTCAAAGCCTATCGCTGCTGCAACTGTGTCGAGTCCGGCGACGAACAGAAGCACCCCGGTGCCACGGACTTCCTCGTCGGTCAACGGGCGGCCCTCGACCTCTGCCTGCACGACGAAGGTCATGAAATCGGCGACTGGTTCCTTGCGGCGCATGGCTGCAAGTTCGTCGATGAACGCCACAATCATCCGAGCGGCCGCCGGTCGTTTGATATCGTCGCCGTGGAGCAGATCGTTCGCCCAGCCGACAAATATATCGAGTCGGTCATCCGAGAGCCCTAGAAAGCCAAGGAAGATGTTGACTGTGAAAGGAAAGGCAAAATCCTTCATAACATCGCAGCTTGTGCCCGATGCGGCGATCCTGTCGCTCAGCGCGATCGCTCGCTCCCGGACAGCCGGCTCCAGCACCATCACCCGCTTGGGCGAGAACAGCGGATTGAGTAGTGCGCGAAAAATGCCATGGGCCGGTGGATCGAGTTCGAGCGGGATCATCGGCCAGTTTTCGCCGAGCGCGGACGCGAAGATGCTGCGATGGCTGGAAAAGGTTTCGGCGTCCTGCAGCACCCTGCGCTGGTCTCTGGCGCGCGTAAAGACCCAGGTCCCCCGGCCATCGCGTGTGTTGTAGGGGGAATAAAAGATCGGCGGCCCGGCATGGGCGCAAGCGACAGCTGCGTGCGGATCCCCGTTGGGCGTCGATGGCATGCCAGCCGACGTGAACAGGCTGAAGTCCCTCACCATTTCGGGTGGGACATGATCTGGAACCGGGTTGCTCGCCACTTGGTTTCTCCTACCATCTAACCACTCGCTAGTGTTGTGACTCTAACGCTTGTTTCGCACGGGCGACCTTTTCCAGGATAGCTGAGGCCGAGGCGGTCCAGACAAAGGGTCTCGGGTCGGCATTGTGGTGCTCCAGGTAGTCCATGATAGCACTCTCCAGATCGGGCACGCTCGTGAAGGCGCCCCGCCGAATGCGCTCCTGGGTGATCAGGGCAAAGAAGCGCTCAACCTGGTTGAGCCATGAGGCCGAGGTCGGCGTGAAGTGCAGGTGGAAGCGCGGAT
>NZ_VOSK01000528.1 GCF_009296175.1 Microvirga tunisiensis
CGGCGAAGCGGGCGGGCAGGTGCAGCATGGCGGCGTCTCTTGGCGGAAACTCTGCCAGTCTACCGCATCGTTCGCTTCGCCGCCCCTCGCTCTCACATCACCCGTCAGAAATGGCTAAACTCAAGCTAAGGTGATGCGCACCAACCACACGAACCTCGAATAGCAGGTGCAAGTCGGGTTGACGCCGAGGGACGGTTCCCGGTGCTCCTCTGACCTAAGAGCTTGGCCAGTTTGGGCCGTCCGAGCAGACCTTTCTTAAGCAGCAGGGGTCACACATTCTGGCCCAGTTCGGACATTTCCGCCGCGCTTTGCCCTCACGGCAATGCCTGGATCCGCTGGCCTGATCGTCCTCTAGTCTCTCGGGCAGGACCCAATCTCGCCGACATTGTGGGGCTCCCTTGTGAGCCAGCACGGGAGCGCCCATGAAGCTCGGCATCACTCGCTTGGATTTCCTGCGCGGCGCTATCGCCAGCCTGGCCACGGCAGCCGTCTCTCCAAGCCGCGCGGCTGATGCCATCGCCCAGCTTGCTCCACCTCCTGCCGCGCGTCTGGCCCCATCCCTCCTCGACCTCGAGTTCTCAATTGTCGAGCAGATTCGACCTTTCGATCTTCTTCCTGAGGGGTTCGTTCAGGTCCATGAGCAGTTTCGCGAGGCAAGCTTGAGACGCCTCACGCGAACGGGCCTGCAATCCGAAGGTGCTCCGGCCCAGATGAGCCTTTCGCCCGGTCGCCTGCGCCTGACTTCGTCCCGAGCCGAGCCCACGCTGCTCCGCACCGAGGCTGGTCCCGTGGCGCCTTATTGCACGGTGGTCGTAACGATAGGTTCTTCTAAGACAGGGACTGACGAGGCCGGAACAGTCACTGCCGGTCTTGTGCGGGATGCGAGCAACTATGTGATCGCATCCTTCGAGCGCAATGGTGACCCGGCAAAGGCCGCAGTCGCTATCGATGT
Organism: Microvirga tunisiensis; assembly: GCF_009296175.1. Taxonomy (GTDB): domain Bacteria; phylum Pseudomonadota; class Alphaproteobacteria; order Rhizobiales; family Beijerinckiaceae; genus Microvirga; species Microvirga tunisiensis. The sequence goes on from NZ_VOSK01000528.1 coordinate 953, forward strand.
TCGGGTCGAAGGCAGGACGACTCGGGTTGCCTCGGTGAATGTCGATCTCGCCGGGGCGACGCGATGTGCCTTCACGGTCAATGAGAACTATGTGACGGCCCTTGTGGCGAGGGGAGCAGACTGGGTTCCCGTCGTGCAGTATCGCATCACCGACCTGCTGGATCTGCGCAACCCAGCCGTGCTGCGTCAGTACCGTTATGGGTTCGGCGCCGGCGGGGCAGGCGCGACTGTCACGATCGAGGATGTGCGGGCCGGCTACTTCGGACAAGCCGGGATCAGGGACCTTCACGTCATCAGCCATTCCGACGGCAGACCCTACATCAGGAATGGAAAGCTCTATTTGACTGCGACGCAAGCAGGCCTGTCATTTTTCCAGGCTGCGCACTGGGGCGTGTGGACGCTCGATCTTGATGAGCCTTATCAGGTCGAACCGGTTGCAGCCTTGTTTTTTGAGCGCGACGGGCTCGTTCTTGGCGATCATGCAGGTCAGATCGTCGCCGATGACCACGATGGCGGCTTTCATGTTGCGGTGAGCAGTTGGGGCGACTTCGCCTTCAAGGGCATGCATGTTCGCTACTGCCGCACGTTCAAGAATATTCTCAGCGGAGTGCATGTGCTGAAGAGCGCGAGAATGTCACTGCCCACCGATATCAGCGCGTGGGATCCGTCGATGGTGCGCATCGGAGGCCGCTGGTATGTCGGCTTTGTCGAAAGCCCCTATCAGGATCCCACCCGTGGCTTCAATTTCCACCCCGCGCTCGCCCGCAGCGACAGGGGAGGGTCTCTGAATCGGTTGAGCAAGGTTGGGGCCGATCTCTCGCGAGACCAGACAGAGGGCACCATTCTCCAGAAGGTTGGTGGACGCTGGTACTTGCTTGCCAGCGACGGGGTTGATCGCCAATACCGTGTTTACGACCTGTCGATGAAGCTGCTCGGCTTTCTCAAGGCGCCGTACGGAAGCAATATTCCACATCCTCAGGTGATTCCGATTTCTGATCGGGGGCAGACCACCTATCTGCTGATCACGTTCGAGGGCACGCAGTACCACGAAGAGCTGCTCGGATATGGGACCCACGGCGACCTCATCGTCATGCGTGCCGCTCAGACCAGGCGAGGCTCCGAGTTCGAACGCTCCTGATGGTCACGCCGCTTTGATACAAGTCCTTTGTTAGTGCAACGATAAAGATCGTTCCTATCGAATGTCGGGAAGTGGCACTCCTCAGACCTAAGCTCGAAGGCAGCGATCCTCATCAAACCGGACGTTCCGGAAGCGAAAGGAATCTCGGTTTCTGATCCGTAGCGGATCTTCGAAACGTCAGCTTGTGGGGGAGCACCTCAGCAGCGCGCGAGCCCGACTTAGCCGAGCCGGAGACAAGGGATTACACTCCGGCAGTCCTCCGACCTGAGCGCGATGAAGCTGCTGTGAGTCAACGCCCGCGCCGGTAGTGCATGGCGACCACGCCATTGCGGAGCGGCTTCGCCGAGACCAGCTCGAGCCGTCGTGTGCTGGGCAGCCCGCCCTGGTACAGGGTCGGGCCGTGGCCGGCGATCCTGGGATGAACGAGGAGCTTGTACTCGTCGATCAGATCCAGCCGGTCCAGCTCGGTCGCGAGTTTGCCGCTACCGAGGAGCACGCCCGCCGGAGTCGCGTCCTTGAGCCTCTGCACGCCTGTTCGCAGATCCTCGGCGATGTGGTGGCTGTTGGTCCACGGGAAGTCCTTTCGCGTCGACGACACGACGTATTTCGGCTTGGCCTCCAGCTTAACCGCCCACTCGCGTATCGCCGGCGGCGCCTCCACGTCGCCGCGAGCGACCGCCGGCCAGTAGCTCTCCATCATCTCGTAGGTGACACGGCCCCACAGCATCGCCCCGCCCTCGTCCATAAGGCGGGTGAAGAACGCGTGCGTCTCGTCGTCAGCGATTCCTTCCTGATGGTCGACGCAGCCGTCCAGGGTGACGTTGATGCTGAAGGTCAATAGTCCCATGCGGCGATCGTAAGCCATGCGCTCGAAAAAGCGTAGGGCTATTGCTCGAGGTCTATGTTCAACTTCTGCAATAAGTGAATGCGGGCCTAGATCCTCGACACAGTGATTTTGACCGGTTGGCCTGCCGTCTCTTGTGACGGCACTTCGAAGCGGTGCGGGATCTGCAAGTGGATTGATCCCCATTGGACGGGGCCTCGGTACCAGATGCGAAGT
>NZ_VOSK01000052.1 GCF_009296175.1 Microvirga tunisiensis
CGGCGAAGCGGGCGGGCAGGTGCAGCATGGCGGCGTCTCTTGGCGGAAACTCTGCCAGTCTACCGCATCGTTCGCTTCGCCGCCCCTCGCTCTCACATCACCCGTCAGAAATGGCTAAACTCAAGCTTAGGTGTTCCCCCAATTCCGGTTGGTGGCTGCGGCGCTAAGCTATTGTGGTGCCGAAGCCGATCCCTTCCGCAGACACGGAAGCGGCCCGGACCGCCCGCGGCAGGGAGCGCCTTCATGAAGCCGTCTACGCTGCCCGTTGCCGTCACCCTCGCGATGTCTTCCTGCCTTCCGTCACCTGCGGACGCGGCTCCTTTCCTCGGAGCAAACCCGATTCCGAAATAAGGAGCAGATACGATGGCCAGACCTTTCAAAGGCAAGATCAGCTTCGACATCCGCGACTCCGAGGCGGACTGGGAAGCGTTCCTCGCCGGCATCCCGCGCAAGGTGCTGAAAGGCGGTTCGCATCTCTGCGCGCCCAACTACTGCCGCCGCTACCGCCCCGCCGCGAGGCACGCACATCCCGTCGATACCTCGACAAGCCACATCGGCTTCCGGTGCGTGTCGCGGCAGGAGGCGCACTCGTGAACAGCCAGGCGGCACCACGGGGCGCTCGGATCATGGCCTGGCTCGTGGTTGTGCTCGTGGCCGTGCTGGTCGTGCTGGGGTTCGCCTGGTACGGCTTCTCGGCCGAGGTGCACCAGCGCATCTGGCGCGACATCGCCGAACGTCCCGGCGGCCCGATGTCGTTCCGCTTCCTGCTCCAGCCCGCGATGGCGGTCGTCGCGGCCATCCACGACGGCGTCCAGGACGCGCGCACGGGCCGCTCGCCCTACTTCTGGACCGTCCTCAGCAACCCCTCCGAACGGGCCGGCCGCCTGCGAGAGGGGCTGCTTGCGACGGCCCGCCTCGTGCTCATCGGACTTGGCATGGATGTCCTCTACCAGTGGCGGGTGCTGGACACCTTCTATCCTGGAGAGGCGCTGCTCGTGGCGCTGCTGCTGGCTGTCCTCCCGTACCTCCTGTTGCGCGGACCGGTGAGCCGGATTGCTCGCCGTTTCGTCCATCCATCCTCCGGCAGCGCGAGGTAACGCCATGCCCCCCCCGACCGGAAAGCCTCCCGTCACCGCGCAGTCCGATCCGGACCGGATCTCGGTCGAGCTGTCGTCGCGGCGCACGGGCATGTCGTTCCAGCGCACGCGCATGAGCTCCGACAGGACGCTGATGTCGGTGATCCGCACCTCGCTGTCGCTGATCAGCTTCGGCTTCACGATCTACCAGGTGTTCGAAAAGTTGCGGGACGCCGGCACCATCGCTCATGCCGCTGCGCCCCGCAATTTCGGCGTCGCCCTGGTCGCGCTCGGCATCGCGATGCTCGTCATCGGAATCGTCTATCACGTGCAGTTCATGCTCGGCCTGCGCCACGAGCGCGAGGCGATGAAAGCCGCCGGCCTCGTCCACGGCGAGAGCCACTTTCCCGTTTCCCTCACGCTGATCACCGCCGTCATCCTGCTCGTCATCGGCGTGGTCGCCATCATCAGCATGATCTTCCAGGTCGGGCCCTTTGGTTGAGGAGGCGCCAGCCCGTCCCCGTGCAACGCCTTCACGTCCTAAGGAGCCACTCATGGCACAGCAGCCTAAGAAGCAGAACGGCAAACCCAACATCCTCGTCATCTGGGGCGACGACATTGGCCAGTCCAACCTCAGTTGCTACACGCACGCCCTGATGGGCTACAAGACGCCCAACATCGACCGCATCGCCCGGGACGGCATGCTGTTCACCGATTCCTACGGCGAGCAGTCCTGCACCGCCGGCCGATCGTCGTTCATCACGGGTCAGAGCGTCTACCGAACCGGCCTGTCCAAGGTCGGCATTCCAGCCGCACCCGTCGGCATGAACGAGAAGCTCGTGACCATCGCGGCGCTCCTCAAGGAGCAGGGCTACGCCACCGGGCAGTTCGGCAAGAACCACCTCGGCGACCTGAATCAGATGCTGCCGACCAACCATGGCTTCGACGAGTTCTACGGCAATCTCTACCACCTCAATGCCGAGGAAGAGCCGGAGATGGAAGACTATCCATCGGAGGTAGATTTTCCGAACTTCAAGAAGAACTTTGGCCCACGCGGCGTCATCCATTCTTGGGCGACCGAGGAGGATGATCCGACGGAGGAACCGCGCTGGGGCCGCGTCGGCAAGCAGAAGATCGAGGATACCGGGCCTCTGAACAAGAAGCGCATGGAGACCTGCGACGACGATTTCATCGCCGCGGCCACGGACTTCATCAAGCGGCAGAACGAGGCCGGAAAGCCATGGTTCGTTTGGCTCAACACCACCCACATGCACCTGTTCACGCACACCAAGCCGGAGAGCAAGGGGCAGGCGGGCCGCTGGCAGTCGAACTATCACGACACCATGATCGATCATGACAGGAACGTCGGCCAGATGCTCGACCTGCTCGACGAGCTCGGCATTGCCGACGACACCTTCGTCCAGTACTCGACCGACAACGGCCCGCACCGGAATTCCTGGCCGGACGGCGGCATGACACCGTTCCGCAGCGAGAAGAACACCAACTGGGAAGGCGCGTTCCGCGTGCCGTTGCTGGTGCGCTGGCCCGGGCATGTTGAAGCTGGCTCCGTGGCGAACGGCATCGTGCAGCATCACGACTGGCTGCCGACCTTCCTGGCGATGGCCGGAGCCCCTGACGTGATCGACAAGCTGAAGAAAGGCTACGAGGCCATCGGGCGGACCTACAAGAACCACATCGACGGCTTCAACCTGCTGCCGTACCTGACGGGCGAGCAGAAGGAGAGCCCGCGCAACTTCTTCTTCTACTTCAGCGATGACGGTGACGTGCTCGGCCTGCGCTTCGACAACTGGAAGATCGTCTTCATGGAGCAGCGTACGAAGGGCACCATGGCGGTCTGGGCAGATCCCTTCACCCCCCTGCGGATGCCGAAGATGTTCAACCTGCGCACCGACCCGTACGAGTTCGCCGACATCACCTCGAACACCTACTACGACTGGTTCCTGCACAACGCCTACTTCATCTACGTGGCGCAGGCCGGCGCGGCGAAGTTCGCCGAGACCTTCAAGGACTTCCCGCCCGTCCAGAAGCCGAACACCTTCACCATCGACGATGCCATGGCGAAGATGACGGCGGCGGCGAGCGTGGACTGAGCAAAACCCGCCGGGCGGCACCCATGCCGCCCGGCCACAAACCCATTGCAGGGGCTGAGCATGACGGATCGGGCGCTCCCATCCTGGAACGAAGGACCGGCAAGGGCCGCGATCCTCAACTTCGTGGCCCGCGTGACAACGGAGGATGGTCCCGACTATGTGCGGCCGGCCGAGCGCATCGCCACCTTCGACAACGACGGCACCTTGTGGTGCGAGCAGCCGTTGCAGAACCAGTTCTTCTTCGTCTTCGACCGCTTGGAGGCGCTCGCCGCCAAGGATCCTGCGTTGCGCGAGCGGCAGCCGTTCAAGGCCTTCCTGGAGCGGGACATCGCGACCATCCATGCGCTGGGCAAGCAGGCGGCGTTCGAGATCGCCTTCGCCACCCATGCGGGCATGAACGCTGACGAGTTCGCCGAAATCGCGAAGGAATGGTTCGCCGCGGCCCGACATCCGAAACTGAACCGTCCGTACGCCCAATGCCTCTACCAGCCGCAAGTCGAACTCCTCGCTTATCTGCGGGCGAACGGCTTCAAGACCTTCATCGTCTCCGGCGGTGGCATCGACCTGATCCGTGCTTTCGCCGAGGAGAACTACGGCATCCCGCCGGAGCAGGTCATCGGCTCGAGCGTCAAGCTGCGCTTCGAGGCGGGGGACAACCATGTCGATCTCATGCGGCTGTCGGAGCTCAACAGCTTCGACGACCGCGAGGTGAAGCCGGCGAACATCGCCCTGCACATCGGGCGGCGCCCGATCCTCGCCTTCGGCAACTCCGACGGTGACCTCGCCATGCTGCGCTACACACTTGCAGGCAAGGGGCCGCGCCTCGGGCTGCTGCTGCATCATGACGACGCGGAGCGCGAGTTTGCTTACGACCGCGAGTTCCGGCTGAGCCCTCTCGTCGAGGCTCTCGACAAGGCGGACCAGTATGGGATCACCGTGGTCGGCATGAAGGCTTCCTGGAACATCGTATTCCCGGATACCGGTGCAGGCAAAGCGGCCAGCCGCCCGGCCTCGTGACAGGGGATCGGTGCGGCGATGAGAGACTGGCTGATCTTCGCCACCGAGACGGCCATCCTGGTCATCGATGCCATGGCGCTGGTCGTCATCGTCTTCGGCACGGTCGAGGCCTTCGTCACCGGACTGCGCCTGATGATCAGCGGAACGGCAAGCGGTGCCGACAAGCGCGAGGTCTGGCTGCGTTACGGACGCGCGCTCGTCGCCGGTCTCACCTTCCAGCTCGCGGCGGACATCATCGAGACATCGATCACAACGGACTGGGAGGCGGTTGGACGGATCGCTGCCATCGCGGTGATCAGGACCTTTCTCAACTACTTTCTGGAGCGCGATCTGACAGATATCCGCGAGCGCCAGACGGAGCGACGGAGGCTTGAGGATCCAAAGGGAGTGCAGGAATGAACCGCCGCCAACTGATCTCGCTCCTGGGAGCTGGCCTGCTGGCGCTTGGGCTGCCGCTGTCGGCGGCTGGAGCCCAACCCGATCCGCTGCCGTCCTGGAACGACGGCGCCCCCAAGCGGGCGATCCTCGATTTCGTCGGGCGGGTGACACGGGAAGGCGGACCCGACTTCGTGCCGCCGCCTGAGCGCATCGCCACGTTCGACAACGACGGAACGCTGTGGGCCGAGCAGCCGATCTACTTCCAGGTCGAGTTCGCCCTGGACGAGGTCAGGCGCCTCGCACCGCAATGGCCCGAATGGAAGGACAGGGAGCCTTTCCGCTCCGTGATCGCGGGGGATCTGAGAGCCCTCCTGACCGCGGGCGAGAAGGATCTGTCGGAGATCATGGCCGTGACCCATTCCGGCATGCCCATCGGCGAGTTCACGAAGGCGGTGACGAACTGGCTCGCGACGGCGCGTCATCCGACCAGGAACCGTCCCTACACCGACCTCGTCTACCAGCCGCAGATCGAGCTCCTCGCCTATCTGCGGACCAATGGCTTCAAGACCTTCATCGTGTCCGGCGGCGGCGTGGAGTTCATGCGTGTCTTCGCGGAGCGCATCTATGACATCCCGCCCGAGCAGGTGGTCGGTTCGTCCGGCGTGACGCGGTTCGAGATCGGCACAGACGGCAAGCCTACGATCGTGAAGGAACCCGCGATCGAGTTCATCGACGACGGTCCGGGCAAGCCCGTCGGCAATCAACCGCTTCATCGGGCGTCGTCCAATCCTCGCCTTCGGCAATTCCGACGGTGACCAGCAGATGCTGCAATGGACGGCGGCGGGCGACGGCCCGCGCTTCATGGGCATCGTGCACCACACCGACGCCCAGCGCGAATGGGCCTACGACCGCCAGTCCCATATCGGCAGGCTCGACAAGGCGCTCGACGAGGCGACCGCGCGCGGCTGGACGGTCGTCGACATGAAGCGCGACTGGCGCGCTGTCTTCCCGTGACGATGATGAAATAGGCAATGCCTGAGGATGGAAGACGATGGGAGGAATTCTGATGATCGTACCCTGCCCTGCGGTCGTCGGCCCTGCCGCGCTCGCACAGGCGCAGCCTCATCGAACGCCGCGCGGCGACCCAGTTCCCGCCACGGCGGACGACGTCCACCGCGCCGAGATCCTGAACGGCACCTGGTCCGCGCTGGCGCTGACAAAGGAGGCGCCAAAGGTAAGGCTGACCGAGAACGGGAGGTTGCCGCCGAGGATCTCCAGCGGCGTGACCTAGATCGGGGTGACGAAGTCGACATAGGCCCGCTGCTTGACGTTGCTGACCACGGCGCCGCCGATCTGGGGTCGCCGAGCACACGGCAACTCGCCGGAATAGCAGTAGGCATCGTTGTTGAAGTAGAAGCCGGGCGGCGGCACGACCCCGGCCAGCGGCCCGCGCAGCCCGGGAACGTAGAGACTGGCGCCGCCCTCCGTCGCATGGGCCGGCTCCGTGGCGAAACCTCCGGACAGGGCCGGCAGAAACAGAGTAGCCATCCCAATGGACGCTTCGCGCCATCTCCGGCTCACTGTCGTCACGGGAGCGGGTTCATATTCACCGCGTGCCATCAGGGCTTCCTCGATCATCCGGTGGTTCCAGTCCTAACCGTTGCTCGTGGCTCCCCTGGGCCATCGCCAGGGCCGTCCTCGTCGGCGATGATCCAGCACGACTACGGACCCAACACGTACATCGGCCCCAAAAGTGGAATCCACTTTTGGGGCCGATGCTCGCGTGCCTGATGCGAACCGACTAACGGGCTCTCGCGGTTGTCACCGACCGCGCCCCTTTCCTTTCGGTTTCGCCATCATCTGCTGCATCGCGGCTTCCGCTTGAGCCCTGGCTTCTGCATCATGATTAAGGTTGCGCACTTCCGAGGGCTCGTCCTGGTCCCGGAGGCCGTTCTGGCGTGCCCGCCACTGCTTGGCCTGGGCGGTCGCTGCTGCTGCGTTCGCAAGCTTCTCAAGGCGGTCGAGCTGGGGGTGCTACCCTGAACCTTCTCGGTCTGCTCGTCATCTTGCCCTGGTCGTGTCGGCATGTGTCCACTCCTCGTTAAGGGTAAGCGCCGCTTGTTCCTCTCCGGGTAACGAACAGCTGTCAAGTATGCTGTCAACGTTCCTGGCACGCCGCTGGTTCGAGTTTAGCGTGTCATTGGGAATAGCTCCCCAACCGCGTGGCAGTGCTCATTGGCGGAATGCGCGCTCAAAGCCCGCGTTGGCACGGCATGCCTGTTCGAAAGACCAGGGGCTGCCGATAAACCCCTGTCGACACAAAGCCCTGTTTTGTTTTTGAATTACGATCCCCGCAGAATCTGCATCATCTCCGTGATATGCCGCACGAGAGTCGCAGCGCGGTACGGCTTGGGCAGGAAGTGGCCGTGATCGGGGATCTCGTCCGGACGTGGTCGGGCATGGCCGGAGGATATCAGCAGCAGCACATGGGGCCAGCGCCGATAGACCTGCTCGGCCAAGGCCATGCCGTTCATCGATCCCGGCATATCCACGTCCGTGAACAGCACCTGCACTTCGTCGGAATGCGCTTCAAGCACTGCCAGCGCTTCGTCGGCGTTCTTGGCCTCCAGAACCGGGAAGCCGGCCTCGTCCAGCTCATCGACGGCGGTCATGCGCACCAACGGCTCGTCCTCGACCACGAGGACCACAGGTGGAGTGATGGATTGACCGGGCCTCACTTAGGTCACCGGCGGCTGCGGTTCGCGCATGGCCTTGTCCGCCTCGACCAGCACGTCGAGGCCACGCCAGGGCTTCGGCATGAAGGTGACGCAATCCGGCAACTCGTCCAGCCGATCTCTTGCGGCACCGGAGGTCAGCACGATCCGGATCGTCGGCCAGAGGGTGCAGGCCGCCCTGGCGAGCTGCACGCCGTCCATCATGCCGGCCAGACGGATATCGGCGAAGATCATCGCGACCTCCCCTCCGCGCTCCTGGAGACAGTCCAGCGCCGCCTCGGCGCTCTCAACCTCCACCACATCGAGCGCGGTTTCCTCCAGCAGGGCTGCTGCGAGTTCCCGGACATCGGGATCGTCCTCGACGATCAAGGCGATGTGCGGCTCAGGCTGCATCGTGGTCATGCCGAGCCTCCCGGCTGTCCATTCGTCGCAGGATGGCCGCAAGCGGTTCGGGAACCGGCTCTGCAAGCACATCGCGATACACCTCGGCAAAGGCACGGGCGATCATGAAGGTGGCGACGTCCGGGCAGACGTCGGCAACATGGGGCAGGCGCACGTCGCCTGGGACGTCGTGGGGCATCGGCTTTCTCCTGGGCTGTTCCCGTCAGCCTGCCGCGACAACACGGACATTCAGGCTAACATACGTTAAACGGGGCAACCGCGAACTCACGGGGTGGTTTCAGCGTGGCGGCAGAAACAGCGCTTTTCAGGCCTTTTGCAGAACTCCGGCATCAGCGCCAAAAAAGCGAACCATAAGCGTGACCATGGCGTTACCCCCCGGAGCAAGGCGAGGGTTATGGTGCATACCCGGCAGGGATTGGCCGCTATTTTCATAGTGTGGGGCAGCGTCGTTGCGGCGCAGCCGGCGCCACCCCTGCCCCCGCCTCGGCCCAGTGAGACTCCCTCTCCCGCGCAGACGCCTGCCCCCCAACCCGAGAAGCCCCCGGCTCGTCCGAGCGAGGCTGTGGCACCCTCTCAGCCGGAACCCGGCACGTGTCTGACCGAACTCAAAGCAGCCGGTTTCGATATCGAGACGGCGGAGCAGCCGTCCTCCTCGAATGAAAGCTGCCGGATCGAGGCACCGGTCCGGCTGAAGGCGGTTCCGGTGCCATCGCGGCCGGGAACCACGGTCCGCCTGGCTGCCCAGCCCGTGCTCGCCTGTCGTTTTGCCGGGCAGTTCGGTCACTGGATCGGGGACTTGGTCGCTCCGGTGATAGCCGGCAGCCTGAACACCGAACTCAAAAGCGTGCAGACCGGCCCGGGGTTCGAGTGCCGCAACCGGAACGGGGCCGCGACAGGCAAGCTGTCGGCCCATGCCGAGGGCCTGGCGATCGACATCGCGGCATTCGAGTTCGCGAACGGTTCGCTTCTGCGGGTCAAGCCCGATCCCGGCGCGGCGCCCGACCAGGCTCTCGCGACCCTGCGCACCGCCGCCTGCGGCTGGTTCACGACGATCCTGGGTCCCGGATCGGACGAGGCCCACCACGACCATCTTCATGTAGATATCCTGCAGCACGGCTCGAGCGACCGATACCGGATCTGCCAGTAAGGTCCGGACTTCCTGCGCGGCCCATGTCCCGAGGAACCGCCAAAGGTAGCCCGCGTTGATGCCGCGTCACAGGAACCGCTTGCATGAGCATCGTCGCGCCCCGCCTGATCGCAGCCGCCATCCTGTCGTGCATCGTCACCGCACTTACCTGCGGGGCCGTGTCGGCCGCCGAGACCGATTTTCTGGATCGCTTTCGTGGCAATTGGTCCGGCTCCGGCAAGGTCCAGCGTGAGGGCGCTTCCCAGCCGCGGCAGGTGACCTGCTCCGTCACGGGAAGCCCTGCCGAGAACCGGATCAGCGCCCAGGGCACCTGCCGCGCCGCCCTGATCTTCACTCGCTCGATCGGGGTCGAGCTCGCCTTCGATCCCCGCTCCGGCACCTATCGCGGCACCTACACCGGCGCGCGGATCGGCCCGGCCCGCCTCAGCGGCACGCGCAGCGGCGATGCCGTGAACCTCAGGATCGAGTGGCCGCGCCCGGTCAACGGCGACACGCAGGCCGCCATGGTGATCCGGAACGAGGGCCGCGGCACGCTGCGCATTACGATTGCGGATAATCTCACGCCCGGCGGGCCTACGCAGCAGACCTCCGAGATCGTCCTGGCGCGCCGGTAGCCGGGACAACACGTCCCGGCGGCATCCGTTCGTCCCTACTGCTCGGTGAAGAAGGTGAGAACGACCTTGCCCTTGTCGCTGATGAGGCACACGAACCGGTTCGGCTTGTCGCTCTTCTCGCGCTGAAGGTAAGCGTCTCCCATGACCACCATCCGGATTGGCGTATCCTCGACCCGGGTGGCTGCCTTCGAGATGGCCAGCGATTCCATGTCGAAGGTCAGGTGTTCGAGAGAGGGCGATCGCTCCTTGAGGGCAGCCAGTCCCGACAGACGGCACGCCTCGACCTCGGCAGGCGCCTGGGCGAGAGCCGATGCGGCCGGGAGGATCGTGCTGGCAAGAACGGCGAGAACAAAGCGCATGGATATTTCCCTTTCGGATTAAAGTGTAACCGGACCCTGTCGCAGCGGATCCGAGACTGACGACTATGGAAATGATCGTCCCTGCGCGGCACGATGCACTTCACGGATCATCTGCGGCAGGCGGTAGGGCTTGGCGAGAAAGGCCGCTCCCGCTGGAATGCGATCCTCGTGACACCGTCGAGAGCGACCCGAGGCAAGGATGAGCGAAAGATCGGGCTGTACTCTGAGCGCTCGATGGGCGAGGTCACAGCCATCGCGTCCACCCAGATCGATATCCGTGAACAGGACATCGACCGTCTCCTGACCGAGGATGATCTCGGCCTCTTCGGCACTGGCTGCGGTCAAAACCGCAAACCCGGCCTCTTCCAGGGCCTCGGCTGCCGCCGCACCAACCATCAGATCGTCCTCGACCACGAGAACGTGGGTGGGACTTGCCTCTGGGGTTACACACGCGGTCTGGGCGGCTCGATTCCAGAGAGTTGGGATCAGGATCATGCGGGGCCTCTTCCGTCGGGAGTTCGGTTGTCTAACCCCGAGCCGGCACGAGGCGTTCACAACGAAAGACGCCTTCCGCTCGGCATGGTGAGCGGTCCGTTAACAACCACCACTCGTCATGTGGGCTTGGATCCGTCGATGAGCCCCACCAAGACCTCGGAACAGGCCAACTCTGCCTCGTCCCGAGACGTTCAGACGAAAGATGCAACTCGTGACCTGGAATGTCTGCTCGGCATCGGAAGCAGCCGTCACGCTGTCTTGAAAAGGTCTGCTCATCGCGCAAATGCCGATGGACTGCCAATGAAAGGCGGTAGAGCGGCAAGGCTGTCGCAGGTCCTGGCTCCCGAGCGTGCCAGCACTACATTGGTTAGGGTCCGCTCATCCGGCAGACCTGGACGAATTCACACCGCATGGTTTGCGGGTGTATCCTGCACGCAACCCTTCCTCAGAGGTGACGACCTTGAAATGGGACTATGACATGAAGGAGATCATCGCCGATGGCATCGTGCATGCTGTAGGCGTGACATTCGGAACCGTCTCCGTCATCGCCCTGCTCATCATGGCCGCTCCAGCCGTCGGGGCCTGGGAGTTCACATCCCTTCTGGTCTATGGCATCGGTCTTCTGACGGTTCTCACCGTCTCGGCGCTCTACAACCTTTGGCCGGTCTCGCCGATCAAATGGACGCTGCGCCGGTTTGACCATTCGGCCATTTATCTCCTGATCGCAGGCACCTACACGCCGTTCATCACACAAATGAAGGCAAACGCCGAATCCCTGGCGCTGCTGGTCGGCGTGTGGCTTACTTCTGCGGTAGGCATCGCACTCAAACTCACCTTCCCGGGCCGCTTCGACCGCCTCTCGATCCTGCTCTACCTGCTCCTGGGTTGGAGCGGCGTTATGGCGTACGAATCCGTGTTCGGCATGCTTCCCGCCTCCACCCTCTGGCTTCTTGCCGTCGGCGGCATCCTCTACACGGCCGGCGTGGTGTTCCACCTTTGGGAGAGCCTGCGCTTCCAGAATGCGATCTGGCACACCTTCGTCCTCGTCGCGGCCGGCTGCCACTATGGTGCCGTGCTCGACTGCCTGGTGCTCGCACGGGCCTGACGCGCCACATGATGAGGAGCTAGACGTCGGCCGCGCAGGTCGTCGATCGTCCCCCTCGAGTCAGGGTTGCACCCTTTCCCTTGATCCAGAACTCGACATCGCCCTGCGTATATCGACCTCCATCGGCAGAAAGGGCCTGTGGAAGCGTCGTCTGGGTCGAGGACCCGGCATAGACAAGCTTTACCGATCCCATTGATGCGCCTGGGGGAGAGAACGTGGCCTGAAGCTTTGTGCCATTCACACAAGTGTAGTGAACAGGTTTCAGATCCTGAGCTGCCGCTCCTGCGATGGCGCATATCGGCAGGAGCGCGGCCAGTATGGTCCTGCCCAGGACGGGCCACGTACGAAGAGCTTGGTGACTCCTCACTTGCCAGCCGCCTTCCGCAAGGCCGCATTGATGCGGTCCTGCCAGCCCGGACCATCCTGCTGAAAGTACTCGAGCACGTCCTGGTCTATTCGCAGGGTGACGGCCCCCTTCACGCCCGGGATGGACGAAGCCTTGGGCGGCTCCTCGATCGGCTTGGTCGTCGCCTTCTTGAAGGCAGCCTCGGCAGCTTTGAAGGGATCGCTCGGGCGCCGTCCTCCAGGTGATCTCGACATGTTTCCTCCCACTTGACCACTGCGTCTCAAGCTACTTGATAAAAACGTACGCGTCACCCGAGGGTCCTGCATGCCGGTGCGTTGGTCGCCGACAGATCGTTGACGCGCGCTGCGATCCGGCAAGGTTGAGCCATGGCCTCGAACCGCGCCCGCCGCTCCACCGCGACATCACCCCGCCATAGATGGCGGTTATTCGTCTGCCCGTAACCGTTGATGACCGACTTTGACAGTTCCGCGAGCCAACCAAGGAATACACCCATGAAAATTCTGATGGTACTGACCTCGCATGACCGGCTCGGCGATACGGGCAGGCCGACCGGCTTCTGGCTCGAGGAATTCGCCGCGCCCTACTATGTCTTCAAGGATGCCGGCGCCGAGATCACAGTCGCGTCGCCCAAGGGAGGCCAGCCGCCGATCGATCCCAAGAGCGACGAGCCCGGCAATCAGACCGACGCGATGGCACGGTTCAAGACGGATCCCGCCGCGCAGGAGGTTCTGGCGAACACCCGCAAGCTCAGTGACGTCAGAGCGGACGACTACGACACCGTGTTCTATCCGGGCGGTCACGGCCCGATGTGGGATCTCGCTGACGATCCGACTTCGATCGCCCTGATCGAGGCGGTCTACAACGCCGGCAAGCCAGTCGCTGCCGTGTGCCATGGGCCCGCCGTGCTGCACCGTGCGACCTACCAGGGCGAGCCGATCGTCAAGGGCAAGCGCGTCACGGGCTTCGCCAATTCCGAGGAGGAAGCCGTCGAGCTCACCAACGTCGTGCCGTTCCTCGTCGAGGACGAGCTGAAGCGGCTTGGAGGACGCTATGAGAAAGCGGCGGACTGGGAGAGCTTCGCCATCGTCGATGGACGCTTGATCACCGGCCAGAATCCTGCCTCGTCGACGGCAGCGGCTCGAGAACTCCTGAAGCTCCTCGGCTAGCGCTTCGCGCGGAAAACCGGGTCCACTTTTCACACGCTGCGCTAGCGCCCCACGTCGACCACCGCCTCTGCGAAGGCCTGCGGCGCCTCCTGAGGCAGATTGTGCCCTACCCCACCCGTGATGACCCGGTGCGCGTATCTGCCAGAAAATTTTCGGGCATAGGAACTGGCGTCCGGGTGTGGGGCACCATTGGCATCGCCCTCCAGGGTGATGCTCGGCACGGTGATGACCGGGAACTCGGCAAGCCGCTTTTCCAGCTCGTCATGCCTTGGATCGCCGGCGGCGAGGCCGAGCCGCCATCGGTAGTTATGGATGACGATGGGGACGTGATCCGGATTGTCGAAGGACGCCGCAGTGCGGTCGAACGTGGCATCGTCGAACTCCCATTTCGGCGAAGCGAGCTGCCAGATGAGCTTGCCGAAATCGTGCCGGTATCGATCGTAGCCAGCCTCGCCGCGATCCGTGGCAAAGTAGAACTGGTACCACCATTCGAGTTCGGCCTTGGGCGGCAACGGCATCCTGCCGGCTTGCTGGCTGCCGATCAGATAACCGCTCACGGATACCATGGCCTTGCACCGCTCCGGCCAGAGCGCCGCGACAATGTTGGCCGTCCGCGCTCCCCAATCGAAACCGGCGAGCGTCGCCGTCTCGATCCGGAGGGCATCCATCAATGCGATGACATCGACGGCGAGCGCCGACGGCTGGCCGTTCCGGAACGTTTCAGCGAACAGGAACCGGGTCGGCCCATAGCCGCGCAGATAAGGCACGATTACCCGGTAGCCCACCGAGGCCAGCAGAGGCGTCACAACGACATAGCTGTGAATATCGTAGGGCCAGCCATGCAGCAGAATGACCACGGGACCGTCGGCGGGACCCGCTTCGGCATATCCGACGTTCAGGACGCCCGCGTCGATCTGCTTCAGTGGGCCGAACGACGTGTTCGTCCCCGGCCTGCTTCCGGACGCATCGAGCGATCTTTCTCCGCTGGATTGTGCCTTCGCTGGCCCCGCCACACCGAGCCCGGCCGCAGCAACGGTCAAAGCCGCCGTGCGCAGCAGGCGGCGGCGATCATCATCGTATCGTTCGGACATTGTCCAGTCTCCAGATAGCTCCAAGCCGGTGATGCCGCGCATGGCAGGCGACGATGGGGCGCATCACATAATTGCGCTCCATCGCCTCTCCGTCAGCGCAATGATTTGAACGCCCCCCTGAGTTCCCGAACGAAGGTCTCGGGCTGCTCCCAGGCCGCGAAGTGTCCGCCTTTCTCAAGCCGGTTGTAGTGAACCAGCCTGGGAAATGCTTTCTCGGCCCAACTCCGCGGGGCGGCATAGATCTCATCGGGAAAGACGCTTACGGCAACCGGGATAGTGATGTTCTTCGGGGCGAAGAAGGCGAGCTTGTTCTCCCAATAGAGGCGCGCCGACGAGACCGCCGTGTTCGTCAGCCAGTAGAGTGTGACGTTGTCGAGGATGTCGTCGCGCGTGAGGCCCTCAGGCTGACCATCGAAGACCCGTGCGATGAGCTCGTAGCTGCGGATGTCGTGATCGAGCATCCAGGCGGCTAGACCGATGGGTGAATCCTCGATCCCGTACAGCGTCTGGGGGCGGTTGCTCATCTCCTGGGCATATGCCAGGCCGTGCTTGTAGAAGTAGTCGAGCTGATCGTAGGCATGCCGCTCGTCGGCCGAGAGCCCCGACGGAGCCGGATCGCCGAATTGGAGGGCCTTGGCAATCTCATCGGGTACGGTGGCCGGCATGTTGGTGTGGATGGCGATCAGTTCCGGAGGTGCCTGCACGGCCATCTGCTCCGACACCGCATCGCCCCAATCGCCGCCCTGCGCAACGAAACGCGTGTATCTAAGGCGCTTCATCAGCGCCACCCAGGCGCGGGCTATGTGCTGCGGATCCCAACCGGGAGCCGTGGGCTGTCCTGAGAACCCGTGGCCCGGCAGCGACGGGATCACCACGTCGAAAGCATCCGACGCACTTCCGCCATGGGCCGTAGGGTTGGTCAGCGGATCGATGACCTTCAGCTGTTCGATGATCGATCCGGGCCATCCGTGCGTGATGATCACCGGCAACGCATCGGGGTGAAGTGAACGGACGTGGATGAAATGAATGTCCAATCCATCGATGTTGGTCGTGAACTGCGGCAGCGCGTTCAGCCTCGCCTCGACCTTGCGCCAGTCGTAATCTGTCGCCCAATAGCGCGCGAGTTTCTGCATCGTCGCGAACTGCACGCCTTGCGATGCATCCGTGACGGTTTCCCGCTTCGGCCACTTGGTCGCGGCGATGCGGCGGCGAAGGTCGGCGAGCGCCTCGTCGGGAATGTCGACGCGGAACGGACGGATTGTGGTGTCCTCGGCCGCCGTACCCGCGAGGGCGGGCTGCGCGGCCAGAGGCGTGGGGATCACACTGACGGCGAACACGGCTGCTGAGGTTGCGAGAAGCATGGCTGAGGTGGTGACAAGGGACATCGTGTTCCTCCCTGCGTGTTGGTCGATGGGGGTGTCAGTCGACAGTTGTCGGTTCGGCTTCCAAGGACGCGTTCAACTCGTGAGCCGTTCTAAACCTCCGGCGGATTGACGATCAGAAACTCGCCCTGCGGGGCATCTAGTCTTCGGAGCGATCAGCGCAGCGCCCTGAACGCCGCCTGGATTTCCTTGGCGAAGAGGTCCGGCTGCTCCCAGGCCGCGAAGTGCCCGCCCCTGTCGACCTCGTGGAAGTAGATCAGGTTGCGATAGGCGCGCCGGGCCCACGATTCCGGGGCGCGATAGCTCTCCCCGGGAAAGACCGTGATGGCCACCGGGAGCGAGATCTCGGCGGTCCTTTCCGGAACCGAAAAAGCAGGACTGCGTCCGCCGGACTCCCAGTACAGCCGCCCCGCAGAGGCTGCGGTGTTCGTGAGCCAGTACAGCGAGATGTCGTCCAGCACCTCGTCCGGCGACTTTTCGGGATCGCTGCTGCTGTAGGTCCACGTCCCGAAGCCCGGATGCCCGAGCATCCATGCCGCAAGGCCGGCCGGAGAGTCCGCGACCGCGTAGCCGATCGTCTGCGGCCGCGTGCCCATCATCAAGGCATAAGAGCGGTTCCCCATTTTCGCGGCGGCGCTGAGCTCGTCGAATGTCGCGCGCTCCTTCTCGGACAAGCCCGCCGGCGGGCCCGCGCCGGCGGCGAGCGCCGCGGCCACTTCGGGCGGGACGATGGCCGGCAGGTTGATATGGATGCCCAGCAGGCCGGCCGGCGCCTGGCGCGCCATCGCGCTGGACACGGGAGAGCCCCAATCCCCGCCCTGGGCGACGTAGCGCGTGTAGCCGAGGCGCTTCATCAGCTCCGCCCATGCTCGCGCAATGCGGTCCGGTCCCCAGCCGGTGTCCGTTGGCTTGCCCGAGAAGCCGTAGCCCGGCATCGAGGGAAGGACGAGATCGAAGGCGTCCTGCGCGCTCCCTCCGTGTGAGCCGGCGGATCGGTCAGCGGACCGACGGTCTTGAGCAGCTCGAACACCGAGCCCGGCCAGCCGTGGGTCATGATCAGCGGCAGGGCGTTCGGATGAGGCGAGCGGACGTGAATGAAGTGGATGTCGACGCCGTCGATCCTGGTCATGAACTGCGGCAGGGCATTCAGTTTGGCTTCCGCCTTCCGCCAGTCGTAGCCGGTGCCCCAATGTTCGACGAGCGGCCTAATCTTCGCGAGCTGTATGCCCTGCGACTGGTCGGCGACCGTCTCCTGGTCGGGCCACCGTGTCGCCGCGATGCGGCGGCGGAGTTCGACCAGCGCCTCCTCGGGAATGTCGGCGCGGAAGGGGCGGATGGCAGTGTCTCCGGCCGCCGTGTCCGCTGTGGCGGGCTGCGCGACGAGCTGCGTCGGGATCAGACCGGCGGCCGCCGACGTGGCCAGAAGCACTGCAACCGAGGTCGTGAGAAAGGACATCGTCATTCTCCCTGGTCGGCAACTCTCTGGTCGGCAAGCGAGCTTGCGTGCCGGGCAGTGAGATCGGCATGCTTGTCGATATTCAGGGCATCCGGGAGGCCTGCGGTTCCCGAGGTCCTATGCGCTCCGCCCGTCGCTGGGTCCCGCCGCTCATGACGGCAGTTCCTTGCCCGCCTGCTCCCGGACCATGTACTCGGCGTACCAATCCGGCCATTCCTCATCGTGGTGGCCGATCAGTTTCTCGTGCTCGCCGTGCGCAGTCGCTGCGCGGCGGAGCGCCGCCGCGAGCTCGGTCGACGAGGTGAATGTCGTCCCGTTCGCATCCACGCGTCCGGGAAATCGCGCCGTGATCTCCTGCAGCAGCCAGCCGTTGCCGTCGGGATCGCTGAACGAGGCGCACGAGCGGTAGGTACGGCGTTCGGGATCCGGGCCGCTGATCCGGAGCCGCCCGAACACGTAGGGTTCGTCCGCGCCGGCGCGGACGTCGTCGGCGCCGTGGAAGACTTCGCTGACCTCGACGCCGCGACGGAGCAACTCCTCACGGGCGACCTCGATGTCGGAGACGACAAGATACAATCCTCGCGCAGAGCCAGGCGCCGCCGCAGTGACGTTCCTGCCGAAGATGACCGAGCATCCGGAACCGGGCGGCGTGAACTGGATCGCGCGCCAGTCGTCATCGGTGGCGAAGTCGGCATCGAGCCTCCAACCGAGGTCGCCGTAGAAGCGCTTGGCGCGATCGACATCGGCAACCGGGATGACGACGACCTCGAGCTTCATGTCGACCGTCCGCGCGCTCGGGGGCTCGATCGCGGTTTCGCCGCGCACTTGAGTCATGCTCATGTCTCGCTCCTTGGTTCGGGAGCCCTACGAGCGGCGACACACGTCCAGGGGCGTGGACCGCAGAAGAGGCTTGCAGCCGAACCGATTACGTTATCGGGTTACGCAACCCACGCGGTACAGGAGGGAAGTCGACAGGGTCGTCGATGAAAGGGGCTTGTCGAAGCCCAGGGCCATTGCGGGACCTTACCTATGTGAACAGGATACGCCAAGTTGCCGCGGCGGGAAAGGGGTGTCGGTGTTCCGCCCGGGCACGGATTGCGGCAGCCCATGCGATTCAGGAGATTCCGCGCTATCATGCCTGTCATGACCGAGAAGCTGAAACGGCGATTGACCACTGTTCTTTGCGCCGATGTCCACGGCTATTCCCGCCTGATGGAGGCGGACGAGCCCGGCACGTTGGCGACCCTGCAGCGCTATCGGACTGCCATGGCATCGTTGATCAAGCACCATGACGGGCGGATCGTCAATACCTGGGGAGACGCCGTCATCGCCGAATTCCCCAGCGTGGTCGAGGCGGTGCAGTGTGCCATCGAGATCCAACAGGAGCTGTCCGCCCAGGACCCCCATCTGCCCGAGGCGCAGCGCATGCGCTTTCGCATCGGCATCAACCTGGGCGATGTGATGATCGACGGTTCGGACATCTATGGGGACGGCGTCAACATCGCGGCGCGGCTCCAGGAGTTGTCGGAACCCGGCAGCATCCTGATCTCCGGCCCGGTCTACGATCAGGTCTACAACAAACTGTCGGTCGGGTTCGACTATCTCGGCCAGCAGCAGGTCAGGAACGTCACGGCTCCCGTAATGAGCTATCGGGTGACCTTGGGCGGGGCAACTTTCGGGCAGACCGAATCCAAGGACGGGGTGAAACCCGCACCAAGAACCGCTCGTGGAACCGCTCATGCCGGTGGCGCTCCATCGCCTCATGACAATGCCGGGTCAATGACGTCGGTGCGCGGCCTTTCCGGGCGGTTGGCGGATCTGCCGCGCCCGCTCCGGGCAGCCATCGTGATTTCCGTGTTCCTGTTCCTGATCAACCTCTTCAGTGGACTGCACGAAATCTGGTTCCACTGGCCGGCCGTGTCCATTCTGTTTGTCGTGATTTTATGGATGGGCTTGCGGCGCAATCTGGTGCCCGACCGGGCGGAAAAGCGCCGGAGGTCCCGCGACTGATGCGACGCGCCTCCGGCAAGCGCAAGCTCCCTCCGAGCACCATCACCTTGATCTCAGGCTGCCCGTCATGGCGGACGGGACGTTCAGAAGAGCGCTCACTGGCGCTTCCCCCAGTCCCTGTTTAAAAAGCAGCATGACGTAATCGGACCAGGGCGCGACGGCAGCACGCGCGGACTGGCGATACGCGAATGACGGGAGGGCGACAACAACCATGACGAAAGCGACAGCAGCCATGCAGAAGAGCAAGAGCGGCTCGGTGGAAGGAGAAGACTCTCCCTCTCGGCTGATCGACGGGAGAATCCAGGAGTTGGCTGATTGGCGGGGCGAGACGCTCGCCCGGATCCGAGATCTCATCCAGCAGGCCGACCCCGACGTGGTCGAGGAGTGGAAGTGGAGAGGCGTTCCGGTGTGGTCACACGCGGGAATCATCTGCACCGGCGAGACGTACAAGAGCGTCGTGAAGATGACCTTCGCCAAGGGCGCCTCGTTGGAGGACCCTTCAGGCCTGTTCAACTCCAGCCTCGACGGCAATACACGGCGCGCCATCGATATCCGTGAGGGCGACACAATCGACGAAGAGGCGTTGAAGGCGCTCATTCGCGCCGCCGTGGCACTGAACACGTCGTCAGCCGCAAAGCGATCAAGAGGCACGCCGGCGCGTTCCCGCGCTTGAAGCGCACCATGAATCAACCGGACGTCCGTCCTGGGCACCGGAAGAGTGAACGGGTCCAAGCCTTACGGCATGACGCCTTCGTCGTCACCGGCTTCGCGCCGTTAATCCCGATCTTCCCCGGTGCCAGCCGCACCACCCTTACGCAACCGCCCGTACCGGCGCCTGTTCGTCGCGTTTGTTCGGCTGCGTGCCTTGAAGGTTCGTGATGAAGGCCGCGATGGCTTCGCGGGGCATCGGCTTGGCGATGAGGTAGCCTTGGGCCTGGGAGGCGCCGGCCAGGTGCAGGGCGTTGAGCTGCTCTTCCGTTTCGACGCCTTCGGCGGTCGTGCTCATCTTCAGGTCCTTCGCAAGGCCGATCGTCGCCTTGATGATCGCGCGGCTGTCCGGGGAGTCCATCATGCCGCGCACGAACGACTGATCGATCTTGATCTTGTCGAAGGGAAAGCTGCTGAGATAGCTCATCGAGGCATAGCCGGTGCCGAAATCATCGAGCGCGATCGAGACTCCGAGCGCTTTGAGCCGCTTGAGGGTCGCGGTCGCTTCATCTGTGAGCTTGACGGATTCCGTGATCTCCAGGACCAGGCGTTGCGCCGGCAAGCCTGATATCTCCAAGGCCGTCTTGACGCTGGCGAGAACGTCCCGGCTCCTGAACTGCACCGGAGAGAGATTGATCGCGACCTTGAACGGCTGGGGCCAGGTCATGGCCGTCGAACAGGCTTCCTCTAGGATCCAGTCGCCCATCGGGCCGATGAGGCCCGACTCTTCGGCGGTGGGGATGAACTGCAGAGGCGAGATCATGCCTTTCGTCGGGTGCTTCCATCGCGCCAGGGCCTCGCAGCCCCACAGCTGATTTGTCGCCAGGTCGAGGATCGGCTGATAGAACAGTTCGAGCTCCTTGTTTTCAAGAGCGATCTTCAGGGCGCCCTCGAGCGCGCGACGTTCCGCGCGGGAATCCTTGATGTCCGCGTCGTAGAGCCGATAGCTGCTGCTGGAATCGGACTTTGCCGCGTAGAGGGCAATATCGGCCGCTTTCATGAGCTCGGTCGAGGTATTGCCGTCGGAGGATGCGATCGCAACGCCGATGGACAGGCCGACATCGATCTCCGTGTTGCCGGCCGTGCACGGGACCCTCATGGCGGCCTGAATAGCCGTGACGAGGTCTATGACCTGCTGCCGACCTCTGATCGGCCGTTGAATGATCGCGAACTCATCGCTGCCGATGCGCGCGATGAAGTCGGTCTTTCTGAGACGCTCGCGCAGGCGCCGTGCCACCGTCTGAACGATCTCGTCTCCCACCACGTGGCCATAAGTGTCATTGATGTCCTTGAACCGGTTGAGATCGAGAAGGAACAGGGCAAAGTCCGTGCCGGATCGTTGAGACGCGAGGTACGTCCGCTTCAGGTCCTCGACGAAGAGCAGCCTGTTGGGAAGCTTTGTCAAAACATCGTGGCGCGACAGGTAGCTCTCGCTGGCCGCCCGCAGAATACCGGTTCTCACATGCCTCAACCCGAGCAGAGTGGCGGCCTCGATCCCGATATCCATCAGATAGGCGACGAACCCGATCAGGCGGCTTTCTAGGCGCCGTCCGGCCATGAGCTCCGCCACGGTCCGGCTGACCGCGATGCCTCCCGGATAATGGGCGAGAGGATGAAGAGCGACCACGCGCTCCTTCCGGTCGATCCAGCTGACATCGCGAATGAGCGTCGCGATGTTCTTGGCAATCAGGCGCTGCAGGGGAGTGTTGGGCCTCCACACGCGGCGCCCGAGCGCCCTCTCCGAGATCGGGCAATGCGCCAGAATGATGCCATCGCGCCGATAGAGCGTGATCGCCTGGGAGTGCGTTCTGAGATGATCCTTGTAGATTTGCTCGAAATGGCTGAGATCGATCGTGGCGACGACGATGCCGAGGAAATTTCCGTCGGTGTCTTCGATTTTCCGGGCAAGGGTGAGAACCTTTTTGCCGGTTGCCCGGATTCTCATCGGTTCGCCGAGATACAATGTGAGTGACGGATCCGTCGCGAGGGCCCGGTAGTAGGAGGCATCCTTCAGATAGATCGGATCTGACATCGGGCGGGGTGTCGACGAGCCGACGATCCGCCCCCGGGCATTGACGAGATCGATGCGGACGATCTGAGACAGGGAATGACACGCTCCGACCAGAATGGCCTTCGTGGCCTGCGAGGCGGAGAACCCGTCGAACTCGTGCGCCTTGAGGCAGGCTTGCGGGATGCGGCCGACCACATCCCTCATGACGTTCTCGACGGATTGGAAGACGCCGTCGGTCCGCTCCTGAAGAGAAAGGGCAAGGTTTGCCAAATCACCCTCGGCTCTGGCGAGATCGTCGTTGTGTCCACGCGCGAACAGGAAGGCAGCACCGATGATCCCGATCGCCGCGGTCAAGATGCTGAGAGAGATGATCACATAATCTGGCAAAACGGGCTTCGCTTCGGGCTCTTGAGCGACGATCTCGGCCAGAGTTCACCAGGAGTGGTCGTTATTCGGTTAATTCCCGCAGGAATTCTGTCCGCTTGAATCAAAAAAATCAAAGCTTCGTCCGGCAATGGCTCCTTCCACGCCGTCATTCAAGGGCCGCGCCGCAGGCGTGGAAACCCATAATCGCTGACGATGAAGAAGGAGCACAGCGCGAGCCACCGCGTCCTCTCTTGCACCCGCCTTCGTCACACTCTCCTTTGTCCTGCTCCCCGTCCTGGCCGTCCCCTGACCGAGTCCGGGGATCAGTCCCGGCCATCTTCGCCTTGCCGCTTTTCCGTCCTCTTACCTCATCCTGAGGAGCAGCCGTGAGGCTGCGTCTCGAAGGAGGGTCCGGAACAGCCCTGAACTCCTCCTTCGAGACGCCGCTTGCAGCGGCTCCTCAGGATGAGGCCGAGCGAGACGATCGGGATCACCGGGACAAACCCGGTGATGACGGCGGAGGGTGCAGTCGGAGGGTGCGAGGGCCCAATGAAACCGCAAGCGGAACCAGGCGCCGGCTATCTATCGGGATCACCGGCACCGATCCCCGGATCAAGTCCGGGGAGGCAATGACGGGGAGGTTACTTTTGCACCGTCACGCCCACGGTCTTATGCGGCACCACGACCTGAATACTCTTGCCGTCGAGAGCCGCGACGAAGCGGTCGGCGTTGGGCACCAGCGGCGGGAAGGAGGCGTAGTGGCACGGGATGGCGGCCTTGGCTCCGCCGAAATACCGCTCGACCGCAAGCGCCGCGACCTCGGGGCCCATGGTGAAGCGGTCGCCGATAGGCACGATGACAACATCGGGCTGATGGATCTCGGCAATCAGGGCCATGTCGCCGAAGATGTCCGTGTCGCCCATGTGATAGACGGTCGGTTCGCCCGGCGCCTTCACGACGATCCCGTTGGCGCTGCCGAGCGGAAAGTTCACGTCCATCTCCACGAGGCCGGAGGAATGGTCCGCGCGCACCAGGGTGACGCTGAAGCCGCCCTGATCCGTCGTGCCGCCCGTGTTCATGGGATCGAAGTTCTGAACGCCCTGCTTGGCGAGATACATGCAGAGCTCGAAATTGGTGACGACCTTGGCGCCCGTATTCTTCGCGATGTCGACGGTATCCCCCACATGATCCCCATGGCCGTGCGTGAGGAGGACGTGAGAGATGCCCTCGGTGATCTTCGCTTTGTCGCCTTCGAAGGCAGGATTTCCGGTAAAGAACGGATCGATGAGCACGGCCTTGCCGGCGAAGTCGAGCCGGAAGGCGGAATGACCGAACCATGTGATTTTCATGAGAATTCCCTCGTTTTCGGCAACATGAGATGGGGCAGAAGCGGTCCCTGACCACGTTCCACAGGAACAAAACGCCAGATGGGGCTTTAAGAAGCTAAGCAATAAACATCAAGCCTGCAGGAGGATAGCCATGTCCCGCCTCATCGCCAGCTTCGCCGCGGCCGCCGGACTTCTCGCATCCACCGGCGCCTGGGCTGTCGAGATCTCCATCTCGTGCAGCGCGCTCGGCAAGGAATACGAGATCTGCAAGCAGGGCGTCGACGCCTGGGCGACTAAGACCGGCAACACGGTTAAGATCGTCTCGACACCCAACTCCGCCACCGAGCGTCTCGCTCTCTTCCAGCAGCTTCTCGCAGCGGGCGCCGGCGACATCGACGTATTCCAGATCGACGTGGTCTGGACCGGCACCCTTGGCAATCACCTGCTCGACCTGACCTCCAAGGCGCAGGGCACGATCGGCGACCACCTTCCCGCCATGGTCGAGACCAGCCGCGTCGAGGGCAAGCTGATGGCCGTGCCGTGGTTCGCCGATGCGGGCCTGCTCTATTATCGCAAGGACCTTCTGGATAAATACAAGCGGCCCGTGCCGCAGACCTGGGCCGACCTCACCGAGACCGCCCGCCTCATCCAGGAGGGCGAGCGCAAGGAGGGCCGCGGCGAATTCTGGGGCTATACCTGGCAGGGCCGCGCCTATGAGGGCCTGACCACCAACGCGCTCGAATGGATCGCCTCCTACAACGGCGGCACCATCGTCGACGAGAAGGGCGAGGTCACCATCGAGAATCCTAAGGCCACCGAGGCCCTGAAGACGGCAGCGGCCTGGGTCGGCATGATCACGCCCGAAGGGGTGCTCAACTACACGGAAGAGGAAGCGCGCGGCATCTTCCAGGCCGGCAACGCCGCCTTCATGCGCAACTGGCCCTATGCGTGGGCGCTGGCGCAAGGAGCCGACAGCACCATCAAGGACAAGGTCGGCATCGCGCCCTTGCCGAAGGGCGGCGCGGACGGCCGCCATGCAGGAACGCTCGGCGGACAGCTTCTCGCCGTCTCCAAATATTCCAAGAGCGCCGAGGCGGCGACCGACCTCGTGATGTATCTGACGAGCGAGGCCGAGCAGAAGCGCCGCGCGGTCGAAGGCTCCTTCAACCCGACCATCGTGTCGCTCTACGGCGACGCCGACATCGCCAGGGCCAATCCCTTCATCGGCGATCTCGTCGACGTGTTCAGCAATGCGGTTGCACGCCCCGCCACGGTGACGGGGCAGAACTACAACAAGGTCTCGACCGAGTTCTTCAACGCGGTGCACCAGGTTCTCTCCAAGCGCGCCGAACCCGCGCAGGCGCTGGGCCGCCTCGACCGTGACCTGAAGCGGATCAAGCGCAGCGGCTGGCAATGATCATGAGCGGTGCCGTCGCCCAGGCCGGCGTCCCCGCGCAGAGCAAGGTGCAGGGACGCCGCTCGTCGCTGACGCGCTCGCGCATCAGGGCGGCGTGGCTCTTCATTGCGCCGAGCCTGATCGTCGTTGCGCTCATTGCGGGCTGGCCCCTGGCGCGGACGATCTGGTTCAGCCTCACCGATGTCGACCTCAACAATCTGAGCGATTACGAATTCATCGGCTTCGAGAATTATCTCGCCAATTACGACGGCGAGTGGTTCGGGATCCTGACCGAGCCCGACTGGTGGCATTCCGTCTGGAACACCTTGTGGTTCACTCTCGTGTCGGTTTCCATCGAGACGGTGCTCGGCATCGTCGTGGCGCTGATCCTGAACGCGGCGTTCCCGGGCTGCGGCATCATGCGGGCCATCATCCTGATCCCGTGGGCTATCCCGACCATCGTGTCGGCCAAGATGTGGAACTGGATGCTGCACGACCAGTTCGGTGTCATCAATGACCTCCTGCTGCGCATCGGCCTGATCGCTGCGCCCGTCAGCTGGACGGCCAACGCCGACACGGCGTTATGGGCCGCCGTCATGGTGGATGTCTGGAAGCACACATCTTTCATGGCCCTGCTCATCCTGGCCGCCCTTCAGATGCTGCCGCAGGATATCTACGAGGCCGCGAAAGTGGACGGCGTTTCACCCATTCGCGTCTTCTTCAGAGTGACCCTGCCGCTCATCAAGCCGGCGCTTTTGGTCGCGGTGATCTTCCGCTCCCTCGATGCCCTGCGGGTTTTCGATCTCATCTACGTTCTGACATCGAACTCGAAGGACACGGCCTCCATCTCCGTCTATGCGCGCCAGCAGCTCGTCGATTTCCAGGAGGTGGGCCTCGGCTCCGCCGCCTCGACGCTGATCTTCCTCATCATCGCCCTCGTCGTCGTGATCACGCTCGCGGCTGGGCGCGTCCGGCTCGGGGAGGATCCGCGATGAAGCGTCTCGCCCGGATCGGCTTCCGGCTGCTCGTGCTCGTCATCGCCTTCTTCGCGCTCTTTCCGTTCTACTACGCGATCATCTCGTCCTTCCGCTCTGGAAGCGAATTGTTCTCGGTGGCATATCTGCCGGAGCGCTTCGATCTTTCGAACTACGTCGCTGTATTCGAGCGCCAGCCATTCGGCCGGAACATCTTGAACTCGATCATCGTGTCGAGCTCCGTGGTGGCCCTGTCGCTGGCACTCGGGATCACGGCGGCCTACGCCTTCGGGCGCATCGCCTTTCGCGGCCGCTCACTCCTGCTCATGACGATCCTCGCCGTCTCCATGTTTCCGCAGGTGGCGGTACTCGCCGGCATGTTCGAGCTAATCCGAGCTTTTAGCCTCTACAACACCCTGCCTGGGCTGATCCTCGCCAACCTCATGCTCACCCTGCCCTTCACGATCTGGGTTCTCACCACCTTCATGCGCGAATTGCCGAAGGAGATCGAGGAGGCGGCCTTCGTCGACGGCGCGACGCCGTGGATCGTGGTGCGACGCGTCTTCCTGCCGCTTATGGCGCCTGCCGCCGTGACGACGGGACTTCTCGCCTTCATCGTCTCGTGGAACGAGTTTCTCTTCGCCCTCACCTTCACGCTCACCAACGAGCGGCGCACCGTGCCGCCTGCCATCGCCCTCATGAGCGGCTCGACGGCCTATGAGCTGCCCTGGGGCACGATCATGGCGGCCTCCGTCATCGTGACGATCCCGATCATCGCCCTGGTGCTCGTGTTCCAGCGCAAGATCGTGGCGGGCCTCACGGCGGGTGCTGTGAAGGGCTAGTTCAAGGAATGCTGTTCAATGGCTGATGTCATCCTCAAGAATGTCCAGAAATCCTTTGGTCGGATTAAGGTCATCCACGGCGTCGATCTCGATATCCGTGACGGCGAGTTCGTCGTCTTCGTCGGCCCGTCCGGCTGCGGGAAATCCACCCTGCTGCGCCTCATCGCCGGGCTCGAGGACATCACGGCGGGCGATCTCTTCATCGGCGGCGAGCGCGTGAACGACCTCGTCCCCGCCAAGCGCGGGATTGCCATGGTGTTCCAGTCCTACGCGCTCTATCCGCACATGAACGTCTACGACAACATGGCCTTCGGCCTGGAACTGGCGAAGTCCTCGAAGGCTCAGATCGACGCCAAGGTGCGCGAGGCCGCGCGCATGCTGCAGATCGAGGCGCTCCTCGAACGCAAGCCGAGGCAGCTCTCCGGCGGACAGCGCCAGCGCGTCGCCATCGGCCGCGCCATCGTGCGCGATCCGAAGGTGTTTCTCTTCGACGAGCCGCTCTCCAACCTCGATGCGGCGCTTCGCGTGCAGACCCGCATCGAGATCGCCAAGCTCCACCATGACACGCGCGCCACCATGATCTACGTGACGCACGATCAGGTGGAGGCGATGACGCTCGCCGACCGGATCGTGGTGCTCAACGCAGGCCGGATCGAGCAGGTCGGCACGCCGCTCGAGCTCTATCACCACCCGGCCAACCTGTTCGTCGCCGGCTTCATCGGCTCGCCGCAGATGAATTTCATGGAGTGCCAGGTTGCGGGCGTCGGGCCGAGCGAGGTACTCGTGAGCCTTCCCAGCGGCCGCACCCTCGCCGTCCCGGTTGCGCCGGAGGGTGTCAAGCCGGGCGAGCCCGTCACCCTTGGCGTCAGGCCCGACCATGTGCGTGTGAGCCCTCGGGGTCCCCTCAGCGGGCGCGTCGAGCTGGTGGAGGAGCTTGGCGAGAGCCACCTTCTCTATGTCGATGTGGGCCAGGGCCGCCGCCTGACCGTGCGCGAGCCGGGCGATGCACGGCATGATGTGGGAACCACCGTCAACCTCGATCTTGCACGCGAGTTCTGTCACCTGTTCGATCGCTCGGGCGGCGCCTTGCCGTCTCGCGACGGCAGCACGGGCCCTGCCCCGTCATCGCCAGATCTCACCAGCGCAGCTTAGGATGACATCGTCGTTCCCGGCCTGCAGCCGCCGGGGTGGCACTGCGCATTCGACGACCTCTCCCGTCTCGACGCCGGGCCACTTCCCCTATACTGGCTGAGATCCGGCAGGTGCAGGAGGAGGCAGCCCATGATCTCACGAGATGACGAGTTGGTCGCCTTCATCGATGGCTTGGCCCCGCGGGCCCGCCTCATGGGCCTCGATCTCGGCACCAAGACCATCGGCCTTGCCCTGTCGGACGTGGAGAGGCGCATCGCGACCCCGCTCGAGACGATCAAGCGGGTGAAGTTTACCCCGGACGTAGGACGCATCAAGGATCTCGCCGCGCGATACGAGGTCGGTGGCCTTGTCCTGGGCCTGCCGCTCAACATGGACGGCACGGAGGGTCCCCGCTCCCAGGCCACGCGCGCCTTCGTGCGCAACATGAAGCCCCTCCTGCCGCTGCCTGTCCTGTTCTGGGACGAACGCATGTCCACCATGGTGGTGACCCGCACCCTCCTCGACGCGGATGCCTCCCGGGCCAAGCGGGCCGACGCTGTCGACAAGATGGCCGCCGCCTACATCCTCCAAGGCGCCCTCGACCGTTACGAGCGGATCGCCGCCGACGCGGAGGCGGCCGAGGACGAAGCTGCCTTCAGATCCGGCCTCGACATGGAGACGCCGCCTGAAGGCGGCGCTGGATGAGGAAACCTGATCTGCAGTGACTAGAGCTTTTTTCGGCGAAGTGGATCCGGTTCGCCATCAAAAAGGCGGCGAACCTAAGACGAGCGATCATTCCACGCACGTGGAAACAGCTCCAGTGGCCGGTCGGACTGAGAAATCCGCCTATTTCATCAAAAGGCGTCTATAAAGAAATCTTTATACGTAAGCTTTGTCCCAGCCTTCACCTTGGCAAGAGCCAAGGCCTCCGTTGCTCCCGTTCCATCCGGGTCGTAGTAAATTACGCCAGTTTTATTGTTATAGATGAATCGATCATCGGCATCATGAGCCTTCGATCCTTTCCAGAACTCGCTCGCTTTGATATAGCTGATTGACCGTCCGCCCATTTCAAAAATGTAGGGCGCCAGCTCGAGACGATCATCTTTAGGGTTGAAATCGGTGATGACGTCGATGTTCGATTTTGACAACTTACTATGAAATTCGAAGGCGTCTCTGCCTGCACCGCCGACCAAGGTGTCACGACCTAATCCACCGTCGATTTCGTCGTTTCCATTGCCTCCGTATAGCTTATCATTGCCAGCACGACCGTCCAGGTAATCGCCGCCTGCGTAACCATAGATAGTGTCGTTGCCACCTAAACCATGAAGGATGTCATAATACGTCTCAGTCCCGTAGATGACGTCACTCCGGGAAGTCCCCCACGTGTGATCTTCCTCGCGTGCATAGATTGTCGCCATTGCTATATCTCTCCTGCGTCGAAACAAGGTGATCTCGCCGATGGACTTACGAGAGCGTCACTTATTCTGCGCAAGTTCCAAATCAACGAGATTCAATTTATGAAATGATATATCTTATTACTCAAACTGTGTGGCACCGTATGCGAAAACTTTAAAGGAAGCGACAGAAAATCTCCTTGGATCGAGAAACCGTTCGCTATACGTTACTTCATTACTTATGACTGGCTCGCCTTCGCAATCCACGCTTTCGGCATCCGGCACGCCTTCTCAACTTGAAGGCTTGACGACGCGTCAAAAGCCTTCTATTTCAGTGCCAACCGCGACGCCGGTTTCGAATCCCGCCTGAAGCACTGAGACAAGTCTCAGAAAAAGGCGAAGGATTTCAGTGGCTTCGTTGGGGGATAGTTTAATGGTAGAACATCCTACCAATTACCCCTAAGTACATACATTCAAAGCGAAAATTCCTGTTCAGCTTTTACAAGCTATCTCCGAGATTTGCTTAGTTTTGCTAAGGAATGCTTGGGATTTGTAAAAAACTTTCGTGCCTGCCAAGCACCTACTTTTGGTTGAGCTAGCCCCAGAAGTCACCGTTTGGGGAGCAACCTCGGAGTCGCTACGATCCCAAGGGGAAGGCTCGGTTCACTGACCTAGAAGCTGCCGGCCGCCCTCCCCCAGACCTCCCACCGATGATGCAAAAGCTCACCCTCATTCGCGGCGGGAGGGGCTGAGCCCCAGAGGTCCAGTCAACGGGGTCTCCCCTCCTCGGACGGCTCAATATCCTGTCAAGTCTTTATCTCTGACGTGATCCCTCTAGCTTGACGGTTCACGATTGATTAACGCGGGACAGTTGAATGGACGAGTGGCTGCCGATGGAGACCGCGCCAAGGACCGAAGATGATGTCCTGCTCTGGGTGGGACGGGTTGAGATTGGATACTTCAGCAGTGTCTCAGGTCGGTGGCTGTCTCGGGATGAGCGCCATATCAACGAGCGCCCAAAGCGTCTGGAACCCACGTATTGGATGCCGCTTCCCACTGCGCCAGCCGCCAAGATGGAAGCCGCTTGAGTTGGCAGTCCTCACAACACGCTTGCCCCTCTGTTCCGGGAGCCACGAAGAGCTTCGTGAGCACATTGCGGCATGCCCCTGCCGCATGACAGCAGCAACGAAAATGGGCAGCCATGCTGCCCATTTGTGCTTGCCCAATGTTCAGGCGTGAACTATATTTTGCAATGCAGGACGGCAATTGGCGTTGCCGTCCTGCTCGCCCTTCTTGGGCGTTTCCTCCCTAAACTTCGGGCCACTCGCAAGGGTGGCCTTTTTTCTTAGGTGTTCTGCTTTTACAACATAGGTTAAGAATTTGCAAGTAGACCACGCCAATTAGATTAGTCTTTTACGACCAAAGTATACCCTACCCTCATTCACCTGCTTGAACTCCAACCATCCGCCTTTACGGCTAACAGCGATCAGTTCAACGGCTGAAGATGGAGAGGTGACTTCAGATCGGGTGACCCTCGGTATCCTCGATCCCAGGCGACTGCTCCATCGGTATCTGCTCATCCGGCACTTTGGCACTCTCGGTTGGATTGTGTTTCCCGTCCTGGTGGGCTGGGTTGCCGGTCCCGTCTTCCTTCACCCCGCTGCGGCGACTGCTGTTGACGCTCAGGTTCTCTAATCCTGGGTCTTCGTTCGGCTGCTTGTTTCCTGCCATGGCCATCTCCTCGGGAAATCACATCCTCTGAGAGAACGGTAGCCGTAGTGCTCGGTTGCCGAACCTACCCCGTCACTGCATGTCTGATCCGAGCAGCAGCCTCTATGGGTTCGATACCATCAGTGTACCAGTCAAGGACTGCCAAATAGAGGCCATTGCGCAGAAGTGGGTGATGCTCAGAGGGAAGGTGCTCCTCAACCGCCGTCAGGTATCGCGAGAAGGGCTTTAGCATCGGACCAGCCTCCACTGATGTTGATCGCTCCGAAAAAGGTCTCTTCCGGGTAGAGCATCAATGGAGCAGCATTTTGTCTTCACCTCCCTCTGCACAAACGTCAGGCTTAAACTCCTGCAACTCTACCCAATGCCGCCTGACCCTCTTCTTGGGTAGGGCACTGCACGGAACCTTCCTTACCCTTCTGCGCTGATCTCGATTCCGTGCTCATCCGGCTGCGGGATCAGCCATGCCCGACGACCCTGAGAAGACCTTGCAGGAGTTGCGTCAGCGAATATCCACTGAGGGTCTGCCGAAACTCTCCGCAGAGGCATTGCGCTTGTACAAGCGCGAGGAGCGGCGTGGTCCCAGGCTGGCACAGCCGACTGCGTCCAAGCCTCTGCTCAGTCTGTCCTCAGAAGCGCTCCGACTGTTCCGAGAGAAAGCTGATCCTGCATGGCCATGGAAGCGGCGGTAATCGGCTTATTTGCCGTCATGCTGTTTATGAAAGAGGAGAGCCTTGCACCCTTTTTGCCTTTCCCACATACCGTTGAGCTATGACGGAATTTAGGTGATGGGGCCGATCAGGCGGCGCTGTTTGTCGGCATCGGAATGATCTCGGTGCCGTCCTTAAACCTGACACCGGCGATCACCTTGGGCAACTGGTTTTCGCCCATCAACCTCCGCCAGCTTCTTGCGGCCGCCATCACCAGCTTGAACACC
>NZ_VOSK01000529.1 GCF_009296175.1 Microvirga tunisiensis
AACCGGCGGCTCGCCAAGGACTACGAACGCTTGGTCGAGACCGGCGAGATGTTGCTCTATCTCGCCATGAGCCGCATCCTGCTGCGTCGCCTCACGCGAAAGGAAAGATAATTGCTCACCAGCCTCTAAAGCTTCAGCTGGCACAGAGCCGAAGTAGACGGAGCGTCCGCAGCCGTGGGGTCAGCAGACCTTTACACGGTCACTCTTAACGGCTCAGTTTGACCCGGAGCGGTCATTCCGGGGAAAGACCGCTTTTGCCTGCTGAAGTCAGGAACACGATGAGCTGAGCACGCTTGGCCTCTTACGCCGCTGGGGCCATCTGAGGCCCTGACGAGATGACCAGCTTGGCAAGCTTTCTCAGGTTCTGGGCCGTGGCTGCCAGCAGGAACTCATCTACCATGGAGCCAACCCTCACCATCAACATTCGTTCGGTTGAGCCCGCTCCTCCGTTGGGCACGGTTTGGTTCTCACTGAGGATTGAGTTTGATCGATTGCCGGTAGTCCAGGCGACTGGGCGGGAGCTCAAAGTCTGGGCATGGAGGAACCGAACCTTCGTTGGTCGGTTTCCTGACCTTACCCCGCGAGGAGGGCCTTCCATGTTCCTACGTATTGATAAGCTGCAAGTCGATCTGCCGGCGCCGAAGCGTCAGGACCCCAATGCCGCCGCGGCCCTCCAGGAACTCCTGGGCGGCAAATACGGAGAGATGTCGACGCTTGGGAACTACATGTTCCAGAGCTTCAACTTCCGCAGCAAGAGCAAGCTCCGCCCCTTCTACAGTCTGGTGGCTGCCATCACAGCCGAGGAGCTGGGCCATGTGGAACTGGTCAGCAATGGCGTCGCGATGCTGAACAACGGGCCGGATGACGCCAACGACGACGAGGATGGTGGCGCCGACATCTCCGACGCTCCATTTGAAGACATGAAGGACATCCGCTTGGCTGCGGCGTTCCTGTCGGGTGGTGGTGGCGCCATGCCAGTCAACAGCAACGGCCAGTCCTGGAACAACGACTTCATCACCACGACCGGCAACGTCGTGCTGGATCTGCTGCATAACTTCCACCTCGAGTGCGGGGCAAGGCTCCATAAGCTTCGCGTCTATGAGACGCTGACGGATCCAACAGGCCGCGAGGTGTGCGGCTATCTGCTGGTGCGCGGCTCCGTTCATGCCCACGCCTATGCGCTGGCGCTGAAGAAGATCACGGGTGTCGAGATCGAGAAGATGCTGCCGACGCCCAACATCCCGCTCGGCAACATTCCGGAATGCCAGAAGTACCTGGACGAAGGCTCGCACCGGCGGCTCTACACCTTCAGTCCTGACGACTACAAGGAAATGGCTGGCATCTGGGGCAACGGCGAGGTGGCGCTGCCGGACGATCCTCCGGGCGAGCTGACCGTGGTGGACGGCATGCCGGACGGCGGCAAGATCCATCAGCTCACGGGCGTTCCCTCTGCCTTCACACCGGACTATGCACCCGAGGAAATGTTTGAGATTGCGACGAAGCTCTACAAGGCGTCGCGTTAAGCAACGGCGGGAAAGGGCTCAAGCTCTTTCCCGTTCCTCCACGTCGGATCTTCAACTCCACCTGACTTGTCAGCAGTCGTGCCGCTGCCGGTTTTCGCGCCTCAGGGCTCTACGTCTCCAAGGTTCCTTGGAGGGCAGCCCTGATCGTCGGTTCAGGACTGAACTCCTCACCGTGCTCGACGGCCAGCATCTGAGCGAGCCTGGAGCGCGCGCGATTGACCCGGCTCTTGATCGTGCCCACAGCCACGCCGCACACCTGGGCCGCCTCTTCGTACGACAATCCCTCTGCCCCTACCAGGAGCAGGGCCTCCCGCTGATCCACCGGGATATGCGCCAGCGCCTTGCGGAAGTCCTCGAAGTCGAGACGGGCGCCCTGCTCGGGCGGAGCTGACAGACGGGCCGCGTAGGAGCCGTCCGCGTCCTCGACCTCACGCCGTCTCTTCCGGTACTCGGAATGAAACAGGTTGCGCAGGATCGTGAACAGCCACGCGTTGAGGTTCGTGCCAGCCTCAAACCGATGGATGTTGGCGACAGCCCGCATGAGCGTCTCCTGGACCAGATCGTCAGCTCGGTCGCTATGGCCCGTCAGCGACATGGCGAAGGCGCGAAGGCTTGGCAGGGTGGCCAGGATTTCATCGCGCAGGTACGGATCGAGCGTCAATGGAACGCCCTCTGCGCTAAGCCGCGATCAAGAAGGGCCAGGAGCCTGTCGGGAACAGGTTCGCGCAGCACGGCGTCATAGTACTCACGCAACTCGCGCCCGATCCAATCAAGCTCGGAAGGGCCAAGCTTGGCCCAGGAAGACCCAAGACAACAATGTTCGGGCAGATCAATCTCCAGCAACGCCGGATTGCCATCGCCCTCATCTTCATCCATGGAAGCCTCGCCGTCTCGGTTGGGGCCTGCGGGCGAACGTGTTTGTCCATGTGAGGTTCCGGGCCTCGTCCTCCACCATGTGTATTGCAAGCCTGAGATCACAGACCTCAATCCATATCCCTGAGGAGTGAGAGGCTTCATCGATCGCGCCAAGGTGAGGCGGGTGATCGATGTGGGCTGATCCCCGTTTCTTGAGATTTGCAAGTGGAAGTCCGAAACCGAGACGGGCTTACGCGCTGCTCGCGATCGATCTTCTCACCGGTGTGCAGGCTCATTCCGGTAGACTTCCATTGCGACCCTCACCGTCACTACCTGCTGCCGCCGTTCGTCTCTCACCGCGATAGTAACATTACAAGCGTCGCCGTTTGGAAGCTGATCACGCCCCATTTCAGCCGCAGCGCGGGCGGCCTCATACTCGGCGGCATCGACGCTGTCGACCTCAAGGCCCACCTCATCAGCGGTGAAGCGCGTCCCTGCCTGCACGTCGAAATAGAACCGGGGCAATGTCATCCTCCTTGTCATCCGGTCCTTAGGAACTGCGGTAGGCGGCCTTTGTTCGGTAAGCGGCCGGATTCGCTTGAACAAATAACCTATGTTAATTCAGACGCTTAGGCCCATGGTTTGTAATAGGGGCAAAACCGTTGGCGATCACGCTAAGGAGCAGCGGTCGCTGACCAGATCTGCCAGGCGCGGGACGGCTGGCGCATCAGCAATTCCCAGTCTATCGCCAAGATAGCTCCAGAATGACACT
>NZ_VOSK01000530.1 GCF_009296175.1 Microvirga tunisiensis
AGGCGAACAATGTTGGTAGTCTCGGTCATGACGTATCGCTCTCCTGAAGAGGTTCTGGCAGGCTCGACACCCGCCTCGATACGTCGCCTTTCTCAAACCGTCATCACCCACATTCCGGCATAGGTCCAACGCGAATGCACTCAGAGCCTTGTCCCATCCTGCTGGCCTCCCTTGTCCGGTTAGGGTCTGCTAGGCTGTCGAAGGAGATGACGTGCGGCCTCTTCAAGAAGCCCGTCACAGGTGCAGCACATGCAAGCACCTCACCATCACTCAGATCAGAACCGCCCTCATTTCCTCAAAGCATTCGAAACTTTTCCGCTCTCGTCAAAGTAAAAAGTCAGTCTATGGCTCGCTTTGCTTGAAAAGTTTGATCTATGTTTATGTGAAGACGGTTAACATAAACATAGATTGAGAATGCTAAAGAAAATCATCGAAATTGTACGCGTATGCGGGAACAGCTTTCGCATTTGGGGTATTGATTGATTGCCGAAGGATATCGGGACTTTCCTGAGGCTTCTTCATTTTCACTCCCTCTGACTGGCAGGAGATCGTTCGCGGTCTCCTGCTTCTTTTAGCAGCGGTGCGGTCGGAGAACGTGACAGGTGGGAGCCGAAGGACACCCCGAGAGAGTGGAGCACCATCATTAGGATCACTGATGCCCAAGTTGTCGTGCGTCGGATGGCAGTAACAACTCAGGATGCTGATTACACGGAGGCTGAAATGCCTCGTTACTTCTTTCATCTTCGCTCGGAGGACAACTTAGTGTGGGACGAAGAGGGGGTTGATTTACCCGACCCTCTGACAGCCCAAGGAGCGGCTGACAAAACCGCAGCAGAACTCCGGGGTGGACTGCTCCATCAGGTACGGCATGACTCCTGCTGGATGGTCGCAGTCACCGACGAAAGCGGCGAGATCATCCATACCGTGGCGCTCTGATCCCGCATTCGGTCGCAAAAGGCACCAGCTTTGAACCGAGCCGTTTGGTGGTCGCCGGTTCCATTGCTCCCGATGTAAGGAAGCGCTTGGTTTCCGTGTCTTTGAATCGAAGCCTGTAGGACGGGCGTATTCTGACGCACACTTCGGCCCCGTGCGAACAAGCCGATCAGGGTGGAGGGCATTATATGGTGGCAAGAAAAGCCCTCGCCCTTCCTATCATTAGCCTTAATGCTGCGTGGTTGCCTTTCTAACTGTGCTCCCATTTCTCGTCGGCTCTGTCAGCGCCTCTGCCCAAACAGAGGTCGATCTGGCCCTGGTGCTGGCCGTCGATGTGTCCCTATCAATGGAGTTTGAAGAGCAGGAGTTACAACGGCAGGGCTTCGTCGAGGCATTCCGATCCACGGAGGTCCACAACGCCATCCGCAAAGGTGCCATCGGTCGCATCGCCGTCATGTATGTCGAATGGGCTGATGCTTCCCTTCAGGAGATCGTCGTTCCCTGGTACGTGATCGAGCCTCCCGCAGACGGGCTCAAATTCTCTGCGAGTCTTGCTGGACACTCGATTCTACGCGGCAGGCACATGTCTATATCGAGCGCTATTGATTTCGGCGTGTTGAAGCTTCGCGAAAGTCAGGTTCATGCGTCCCGTCAGGTCATCGATATCTCTGGGGATGGGGTCAATAATCAGGGTCGGATGGTGACCAAGGCCCGCGACGAAGCCATAGCGCAAGACATCACCATCAATGGATTGCCGATCATGCTGAAACGACCCAATCCCGATGGCTCGGGATTGGAGAGCCTGGACCGCTACTTTCGGGAATGCGTCATTGGTGGCTCGGGGGCCTTCTTGATCCCGCTCAGGACGCGGAGTCATTTCGCCGAGGCGATCAGAGAGAAGATCGTCCGGGAGGTCGTGGACTTGCCCCAGTTCCAGTCATTGAACCAGCTTGCCCGCGATGACCGGTCCCGGTGCTTCCATGATCCCTGTTCCGAAGAGGGGTCATTTTGTTGAAGCTGCCATGATGGACACATCTGTGGGCCGTTCGCCACGGCAGCTTGAATGATCGTGCTTTGGGTCAGCCAATGCGCTGAGCCACCCAGTCGTGCGCCTCATCCAAGTCGGTGAAAATCGGGTGAGCCGGTCCGTCTAAACGGCCAAAGCCATGTTCCAGATACCAGCACCCTACTTTTCTGCCATGCAGGTCCGACAACCGCACCAACACCGCCACGAGCCGGTTACCGGCAAACACGAGGCAGCCCTCGTCATCGGGAGCATGCGTGTCTACGGTGACCCGTTGAAAGCTAAGTTTTATTCAATCTCCCAGCACTGCCGCAAGTGAACGCCCAATGGTGCGCATCTGCTCAGCAGCGATATGGACAACAATCCTACTGATCAGGAGCCTTGGGCTCACTCTTAGCGCATAGCCACAACACGGGTGTGTCTGGTAACATCACGTTCCGGTGATGGAGGGTGGCCATGCCCACCCCATTCGTTCTGAAGCTTAAGTATGGCGCTGGGCTCTCCGACCAGGACCGGCAGGTACTGGAGCAGGCCGTCTGGGACGTGCGGCAGTTCAAGCCCCGGCATGATGTGATCCTTGAAGATGGCAGCCCTGAAAACGTCCACGTGATCCTGGAGGGCTTTGCCTGCCGCTACAAGCTCCTGCCGGATGGAGGTCGCCAGATTATGGCTTACCTTGTTCCGGGTGACTGCTGTGATCTGCACGTTCCGATTCTGAGCAAGATTGATCACACCATAGGGACCCTCACCGCCTGCAAGGTTGCATTGCTGCCCCACACGGTGATCGAGACCATAACCGCCCAGTCCCGGAACATCACCCGTGCTTTGTGGTGGTCAACGCTGGTGGATCAAGGCACCCTGCGGGAGTGGCTGGTCAACATGAGCCGCAGACCTGCCGACAAACGGCTGGCCCATCTATTGTGCGAGTTGCTGGTGCGACTTCAGGCGGTTGGGCTCGCCACTGACAACAGCTTCGTGCTGCCGCTGACGCAACGGCAACTCGCCGACACGCTGGCCATGACGGGAGTGCATCTCAACCGCATCGTGCGACAACTCCGGTTAGATGCGCATTGCATCGCCTGAATTGCTCCCTGATTTTGGATCGTTGCCTCATCTGATTTGCTCCCGAGCTCTGGCGAGCTGCGGGGGCGATGATGAGGCAGGTGAGCATGACAACACGCAATGAGCTGATC
>NZ_VOSK01000531.1 GCF_009296175.1 Microvirga tunisiensis
CAAGAACCATGCAGGTAATGACGACCCGTGCAGGGGCACGAAGACGGAGGAACACCTGCGTGGGAGCCCCGCTCCATCGTGGGATCAGGCTGCCGAGATAAAAGGCAAAAAGGAACGTGTCGAGATGGCCGACTGACAACCCTGGGGCGAGCATCACCATAAGCAGCACCAGCGCACCTGTAATTACAACTGGCAGAGTGCGGGTGCCCAGCCAATACAGAGCTGGGAAAGCCACTGACGCGGCGATTTCGATCCTTATCGACCAGGCTGGGGGGTTCAGGCTATGGCTCCAGCCGGCGGCATTGAGCAGGATCTCCTTCAACCCTGGATCGCTCTTATAGTACCCATTCATCCAGCTTGTTGCTTCGACAAACTCCACCTCTTCAAAGTATAAATAGTACGCCAAAGTAGAGGCGAGAGTCACTGCGCCAAGAAGAGGAAGCAGACGAAATGCGCGTCGGATGTAGAAGGCAACAATTTCTTGTCTTCGGAGATCTCCAGCCCGCGCTAGCGATAGCGTCAGAACTGTTCCGCTCAACACAAAGAACAGAGTAACCGCTGCAGTACCATTGAAAATCGAAATCAGAATGTGCTGGGCGATGAGCCATCCAGCATCCATGTTCAGTGGGAGCTTGAACACATCGTCGTGGTCATTCACCCGAAATACCAGCAGGGCGTGGAAGACAACGACGACGGCTGCGGCCAGTCCACGTAAGCTGGCGAGACCTTCTGAGAAGGCAGGTAGAGAGCTGGATCCAGTGGTAATCCTTTTCATGCAGTCGACCTTGTTGCTCGGTGCGCATGCACTGTGCGGTTACGGGTTGGATAAATGTTCGCAACTTTGTTCGTGTGTTCGTGGCTGCGCCCAGGCTATTGAACCGCGCTCGGCGGTTCAGGTGCGCAGGAAGTCTCGCGTCGGCGAGCAACATCAATCCTGCGGACTAACCAGCCTATGGAGAAGAACGTCTCCGGCGAAGGGCGAGATGGACTCTGTTCATTAGCTCATATCTTGTGCCACAACATCGAAGTCTGGAATTTTATGTGGAAGAACTCAACCCGGCCTTGGGAGTTACCTCCGGCTTGTCCAGAAGCTCTCTTGGCATGATTAGCGGCAAAGCATTCGCGATTGTTCATGCCGGTGCCAACGACGTACTGCTTCGCTGCACCCCTGCATTGCAACCGTCCCGCTTGATCTTACCGCCGATGACAGGCAAAAGGTTCCTAGCGAATAAGGACCCGGTGCAACTCCGGGTGGCTCTTCCGGCCGCCGATCCGCCGGACAATCCAGCAACCAAGCCCTTCAGCAGCCTCGCCATCATGCGGGCTCTGCTTTCCTGTGCTGTCTGGAACCCAATGACCTTTATCGAAACCCTACGCCGTGACTGGCTCTCCAACGTGCGGGCCGATGTGCTCGCCGGTATCGTCGTCGCCCTTGCCCTGATTCCGGAAGCGATTGGCTTCTCGATCATAGCAGGCGTCGATCCGAAGGTTGGGCTTTATGCCTCCTTCTCCATGGCCGTGATCATCTCGATCACCGGCGGCCGCCCGGGCATGATCTCGGCGGCAACAGCCGCAACCGCCGTGCTGATGGTCACCCTCGTGCGGGATCACGGCCTGCAATACCTCCTGGCCGCGACGGTCCTCGCCGGGGTCATTCAAGTCCTGGCGGGCCTGTGCCGCCTCGGCTACGTGATGCGCTTCGTGTCGCGGTCGGTCATGACGGGCTTCGTCAATGCGCTCGCCATCATGATCTTCATGGCGCAGTTGCCCGAACTCATCGGCATGCCATGGCAGACCTACGCCATGATCGCCGCAGGTCTCGCCATCATCTATCTCTTGCCGCGAGTCACCAGGACCATTCCCTCGCCCCTGGTGTGCATCATCGTCCTGACGGCTCTCACGGCGTATCTGGACATCGACGTGCGCACCGTAGGCGATCTTGGCGCCCTGCCGGATAGCCTGCCGGTGTTCCTGATGCCTGACATCCCATTCACCTTCGAGACGCTCTGGATCATCCTTCCCTACTCGGTCAGCGTTGCCGCCGTAGGCCTGCTGGAGAGCCTGTTGACGGCCGCCATCGTCGACCAGATGACAGACACCGGCAGTGACAAGAACCGCGAGGCCATCGGCCAGGGCATTGCCAACTTCTGCACCGGCTTCATCGGCGGCATGGCGGGCTGCGCCATGATCGGACAGTCGGTCATCAACGTGAAGTCCGGCGGGCGCGGGCGGCTGTCGACCTTCGTGGCCGGTGGGTTCCTGCTGTTCCTCATCCTTGTCCTGAGCGATCTCGTGCGCATCATACCGATGCCGGCCCTTGTGGTCATCATGATCATGGTCTCAATCGGCACCTTTAGCTGGTCGTCCCTCAACGACCTGCGCAAGCATCCTCGACGCTCCAGCCTCGTCATGCTGGTGACCGTCATCACGGTCGTGGGCACGCACAACCTGGCTCTCGGGGTCGGCGTCGGAGTCCTGCTCTCTGGCATCTTCTTTGCCTGGAAGGTGGCACAGATCTTCCGCGTCACCTCGACCCTGACCGCTGATGGCCAGGAGCGGGATTACCTCGTCGAGGGGCAGCTCTTCTTTGCCTCGGCGGACGACTTCATGGCGGCGTTTGACTTCAAGGAGCCCCTCAAGCGGGTCCGGATCGACGTTAGCCGAGCGCACATCTGGGACCTGACCGGCGTCAACGCCGTAGATCGGGCTGTCCTGAAGTTCCGCCGCGAAGGTGTCGAGGTCGAGGTTGTCGGCCTCAACGAGGCGAGCACGACCATCATGGACAAGCTGGCCGTTCACAACGAGCCGGGAGCTCTGGAAAAGGTCTTCGGTCACTGAGGCTATGCCGCGCGTGGTATACCCCGCGCGGCCCAATTCCACGGAGGGCTTCCGCTTAGCGCCTAGCCCTCGCTCTTGTTTCCATGAACGCAGGGGCGGGCCACACAGGCCTTCCGCGGACCTACACCCAGAACAGGGAATGTCGCCTCATGTGAAGATGCTATGGGGCTTCCGGCGAAAGCGATGGCATCCTTGGCGCCGGTCACGAACCGATGGAGCGCCCCATGGCAAAGCCAGACGATCTCAGCCGATCCCTCGTCCCATTCGAGCAGAGCAGCACGCTCGTCGCCGTCATCGAGATGAGCC
>NZ_VOSK01000532.1 GCF_009296175.1 Microvirga tunisiensis
CGACGACGCCGACCCGTATCGACAATCTCAACTCGATCCATAGCCGCACTGTCCTTTTTGACGTCAATAAGGACAGTCAGTGCCAAATCCGACAATTCCTACAAGGCGGCCCACCTCGGATGCGTACGGTGGGTCTGACCAGGAAGGGGCTGCAATAAGCTGGTATCGGGCAACCACCAGCCGCCGAGTAAATCGGCCACGTGGCTACTGCGGAGAGTAATGACTCAGGCAGAGTTTACACTCGTTTCTTCTCTTGTTCTGGATGCTCTGTTCGAGTGTTCAGATAGGGGAGGAAAGAGATTCGATCTTGGCAGATAAGCATCGAATGATTTGAACAAAGCGAAGAAGTCGCTGATAGCCTGAAGTGCTCTCGATCACGAGCCATAAGCGAGTTATCGAGAGCAACGGAAGGTCATCAGCAGGGGCAGGACGGCGACAGCGGTCCTGCCCCTCCCAGAGTATGGTTCGCACTTCACGTAACCGCTCAGTGGGACCTTGAATATGGGGGTATGGATGAGATCGTGACGATTGCTGCCGATTTCGGGTGGGAGATCTTCGGTCCGCCGAACTGAACACACTCGAACAGTGTTCGGCGATGACCGCGCTTCGGAATCGAGCCCATCGGAATGGGTCAAAAGGTGACGACGGACCCTTATTCGAAGTTGCTCAAGAAAGTTGGGATGGCTAGTGAGCCGTACGGCGACTGGGAAGACGAGGACGACGAGCCTTGAGGTTTATGTCGCATAACCGGCTCGTACTCAGCGGGTGCACTTAGCTAAACGCTTCTCCATATAAATGCGAGAGTACCCATTCTCCTCACCGCTATGG
The DNA here is from genome assembly GCF_009296175.1 of Microvirga tunisiensis. Classification (GTDB taxonomy): domain Bacteria; phylum Pseudomonadota; class Alphaproteobacteria; order Rhizobiales; family Beijerinckiaceae; genus Microvirga; species Microvirga tunisiensis. The sequence goes on from NZ_VOSK01000532.1 coordinate 829, forward strand.
GTTTCGACGTAGCCAAGCCCTTCGTAGAATGTGAGGTTCTCGGTCATGGCAATGTTCGTGTAGAGCCGGATCGTCCCAAATCCCTGGCGACGTGCCTCCTCTTCCGCAAAGGCAATTAGCCGCCTTCCATAGCCCTTTCCCTGCGCATTGGGGCTCACCGCAACATTATCGAGAAGCATTGTCCCGGTCTCGGGAATGAGCACAACGAGACCGGCTATGCCGCCCTCGTCATCAAGAACATACACATGTCCCTGCTGGATAAGAGCCTCATAGTCGTCCATCATCGGCCCTGGCTCTCTTGCGATACGGTCGATGTAGACGCTGTAGGCGGTTTGGACGACGGCCTCGACAGCCTCACGGTCAGCAGACACGGCAGGGCGGATCGCGTGCATTAGTTTCACTCGCTTGCCGATGGTCGGCCTACCGTCACATCTAGAGCATCGGACGCGAAGTCAGATCCAGTGAGTTCTGCATTCCCGCAATCTTGGAGCCAATCTCGAAGCCGCTGGCAGTGCGTCCACTTAACGGTCCGACGCTCTAGGTCTGATCAGGCGACTGGTGCCTCCTCAAACCGTTTCATATCGAACAAGGAGAGATCGAGTTGGCTGCTTCCTTCGGTGGCGAGATCTGCCAGTGCTTCCCCGACCACGCTGGCGAACTTGAACCCATGCCCAGAGCAGGGTGATGCGACTACGACCTCCGGTGTTCCTGGAAGGGTGTCGATCACGAAGTGCTCGTCCGGAGTGTTAGTGAACAGGCAGGCTGCGAGCCGCAAGGTTGGACCATCGGCATCTGGGAACATGTGCCGGATGCCTTTGCGGAGGGCCTCTTCGTCGGCGGGCGTCGGCTCACGGGAGAGTTCGTCCGCATGACCGGTCTCATGAAAATGGTGATAGAGCCCTATCTTGAAACCAGGAATGCCCCACATCGGAAATTGGTAGAAGTGGCCGACTTCGCTCAGGATGTTCGAGACCGGGAAAACCTCTGGCCTGAAGAGGTCAGGATTCTGCGGCAGGAATCACCCCAGGACCTGCCTTTCCGGCACTGCTTTCGTCTTAAGGGCAGGTATGAGATCGGAAACCCATCCTCCTGTTGAAACCACAACCTTCCCGGCCTCATATCGGCCCTGATCCGTTACGACCACCACCCGCCCGTTGGCAGGCTCAATAGCGAGCACCTTTTCACGCCCGTGGATCTCGGCTCCGGCAGATACGGCGAGGGTGGCGTGCGCGAGGATGGCACGTTCCGATGCTACAAATCCTGCATCCGGCTGATACACAACAGCATACTTGTTAGGGAGCTTGTAGCCGGGGAACCGCTGTTGGGTCTCCTGAGCCGTTAGTACTTCATGAGGCAGGTCGTGCTCCCGGCATGCGGTCAACGCACCCTGAACGATTCGGCTGTCTTCCGCGCCTGCATCAATCCCGCCTGTGACGAAAAGCAGTTGCTCTTTGGTAAGCTGCTCAGCTTCCCGCCATAGCTCGTAGGCACGACGAAGGAGGGGCACATAATTGGGATGCTCGAAATAGGCGAGGCGGATGATCCGATTCACCCCATGCGACGAGCCCAGGCTGTGGCCGAGATCAAATCGTTCGATGCCGAGTACCTTCTGGCCACGACGAGCCAGTTGCCAGAGGGTAGCAGAACCCATGCCACCGACGCCGATCACGATGGTGTCGAACGATCTCATGCCAGGATACCTCACGGACCGGATGTATTTGGTGGAATAAGCTTATCCTTTTGGGATCGCAGCGCAACGGTCCTGCACCTTGAGGCAGTGCGCGAGGGTCATAGCCAGCACCTGACGTTTTCTGACCTTGCAAAACACCAAAATCAGCTTCCCTCGGTTTATGATAGAGCGCATGGCTCCGCATGCGCCGACCACCGATACTATGTTCGCGGCATATCTCCGCTGTGAGACGAAGGCATTCCTGCTGCTTGATGCGGCTGCGCCCACTGATCCTGAAATCGAAAGTTGGCAACAACGTATCGCAAATTCGTACATGTCTGGATGCGAGACCTCCTTGGCATGAGCGATGACCTGGAGGGCTGGCGGCAACGCGTCTGCATCGGGTGGCTTGTAGCGGCGGTTGGCGAGCTTCGGCTCGGCAGCCAGGCGGCTTCGCACAACCTCATCCGGGGATCGCCCCTTGAGCACGCGTTGACGTCTTCTGTTATAGGCCTGATTGAAGCCCTTGAGCAGCGTCTCGAGGTCCCGATGGCTGTAGATGGTGATGCCCAGCACCTCGCGCTGCACCCGCCCGTTGAAGCGCTCCACGAGACCATTGG
>NZ_VOSK01000533.1 GCF_009296175.1 Microvirga tunisiensis
GTGCGGGCTTGCGGATGAAGGGAGTGCATCACGTCCTCCTGCGGTGAGAAGCTCGGCGTCGCAGGCCGTCAAAGCGCCAAGTGTACTCCTCAATGGCGTAACGCACCCGATCCCAACAACGTTCCGCCACCAAACAACTAAAACTCGTTCACACCGGATATATGCGGCGGTACGACCCGACCTATAGAGAACTGAAGGCCACTCTGCAGGCGCGAACGCTTGGCGAGGTTCGGATCCTTCATAATCAGCATCGTAACCGGTCTGCGCCGGATTGGTTTACCGCCGACATGGCAGTCACGAATTCATTTGTGCATGAGATCGACGTCAGCCGCTGGTTACTCGGCACGGAGTTCAAGGCTGTCACGGTTGTGGCATGCGGCAGCGACCGGCCTGGCGTGGCTGCCGACTCGCTCCTCATTACCTTGGAGGCCGAGAACGGCGCACTTGTCTCGACAGAGGTCTTCTTGAATGCAGGTTACGGCTACCATGTCCACGCAGAGGCGGTGTGCGAGCGGGGAGGGGTACGCATGGGTCAACCTGCCCTGACGTCCGTCCTCTTCGAAGGATCTGACAGGGCAGCCTTTCCTGCGAATTGGATTCCCCGTTTTGCTGATGCTTATCGCCTGCAGAATCAGGCGTGGGTGAATGCGATTCACTCTGGTACTCTCGATGCTGACGCGTCGTCGTCGTGGGATGGATACCTGGCAAGTTACATCGCTGAGAGGACGTTAGAGGCGTTGAAGTCGGGTCGGCGCATCGAACTGCAGACACCTCGGCGGGCAGACAAGGAGCGTTAGCGCGTGGGCCGGCGTGCGGCTTTCGGGACGAAAACAAGTCCGTCGCTGATGCTGCATCAGAGCGTCCGGTGAAATCCGTATTGTCAGTCAGATCTTCAGTCGTGCTACCTGAGTGACCCATTCGGACCGAGGCGATGGAACTTTCCCAGGTTGCTGCAACCGAGCCGCTCACCCGAGCTTGTAATGGCGGGTCGCCTCTGGATCTTCGGTTGTGGCCGGCACCGACGACAGCTCACTCCAGACAAGATCCGGAATGGGGCGTTGCGCCCATTCGAGAGTCTGCGCGATGCGCTCCGGCCGACTGACGCCACAGATCGTCGAGGTAATCCGCGGGTCCCGCAGGGAGAATTGCAGAGCAAGAGCGCCAAGTGGAATATTGTGCTGGCGGCAGACCGCTTCGAGGCGGTGGATGGGTGCGAGCCGATCGCTGGCCGCGTCCTGGTAGGCGTAGCGGGCATACTGGTCCGAGCCCTTGGCGAGAATGCCACTGCCGTAGGGTGCCGCATTCAGAATTGCAATCCCTTTTGCATGGGCGAAGTCGATCATTGGCTCTGCGTTGCGGTTGACAAGGGTGTAGCGATTGTGGGTGATGAGCGCGTCGAAGTCCCAGTCGCGCAGGAGCGGCATCATCACGTCGATACGACCTGCTGCGAGGCCGACCGCCGTCGCTAGCCCTTCGTCCCGCATCTTGAACAGCTCACGCAAAGCACCATACGGGCTGGTGATCTCGTCCAGTGAGGCTGCATGTTCGGGATCGTGAAGGTGCAGCAGGTGGACCTGCTCCAGCCCCAAGGCTGCGAGGCTCTCTTCGAGGGAGCGGCGTGCCTGAGCCGCATCGAATCGGCCCGTCTCCGGATCTCGATCAAGCTTGGTCGACAGAACGAATCCGGCGGGAAGTCCGCCGCGCTCGCGGATTACCGCCCCGATCCTTTCTTCACTGCGCCCGAGCCCGTAGTTCCGGGAGGTGTCGAGGAAGTTTACCGGCCCGGCGAAGATCGTCCGGATGGTCTCCTTGGCCTGGTGTTCATCAACCCCATAGCCATAGGTATCCGGCATGTCTCCGAGGGCTGAGGTGCCGAAACAGAGCTTCGACACCGAGAGATGGGTGCGGCCTAAGGCAACTGTCTTTGCGCCGGGTTCTGGCATGTCTCTTCCCCTCCGAAGTATCGGGCGTTGAAGATGTTGGGCCAAGAGCCGGCAGCATGCAACCAGCGTCACGCCAGTCACCTTGCCGGCAACTGTGTCGCTTGGATGGTTCGGTGAACCGACCGAGCGCAGCCAATGGCGTAGACTACAAACCGCAAATGCTTCTCGGGCCCCAAGCCCGAGCAGGCTTCGGAAGTCAGGTCACTGACCAGGCGCTTTGCGACCCTGCGGCGGACCCGGGGAAGAGATGCTGCTGGATCGAGGCCTGCTTCATCTCGATGGAGAAGCCCGGACGCTGGGGCGGCATGTAAGCCGCATCCCGGATCACGCAGGGATCGACGAAGTGCTCATGGAGATGATCCACATACTCGATCACTCGCTCGTCCTTCGTGCCGGATGCGGACAGATAGTCGATCATCGAGAGGTGCTGAACATACTCGCACAGGCCGACGCCTCCGGCATGCGGCCAGACCGGCAGGTTGAACTTGGCGGCCATGAGCAGCACCGCCAGTACTTCGTTCAGCCCGCCGATCCGGCAGGCATCGATCTGCACAATGTCGATGGCGCCACGGGTGATGAACTGCTTGAACAGAATGCGGTTCTGGCACATCTCACCGGTCGCGACCTTCACGGGCGCAATGGCCTCGCGGATCGTGCGGTGCCCTTCTACATCATCTGGACTAGTCGGCTCCTCAATGAAGTAGGGCTCGGCGAACTGCAGCTGCCGGAGCCAACCAATCGCCTGGTCGACCTCCCACACCTGGTTGGCATCGATCATCATCTTCACGTCCGGACCGATGACCTGGCGGCAGATGCGCAGGCGGCGGATGTCGTCCTCAAGATCGCGGCCGACCTTCATCTTGATGTGCCGGAACCCGGCCGCAACCGCCTCAGACGCAAGCCGGGAGAGCTTTTCGTCGCTGTAGCCGAGCCAGCCAGCCGAGGTGGTGTAGCAGGCATAGCCCTCCTGCTGCAGAATTGCCTTCCGCTCGGCTTTGCCGGCCGCAGCCCGCTGGAAGATCGCTAGAGCGCGTTGACATTCAGGCTTTCGACGGACTCGCAAATCTGATTCAAGCTCCTTTTGGGCGCGGAGGCTTGGGTGAGCGGAGTTCGTCTGATGTTGAAAGATCACCAGTGGGATCGGATGGAGCCGCATTTGCCGGGCAAACGCAT
>NZ_VOSK01000534.1 GCF_009296175.1 Microvirga tunisiensis
ATCTCGCCCGGGCGGAGTTCGCAACGCTGCGGTTGCGCCTGCTCAAGATCGCCGTGCGGGTGCAGGAAACCACCAGCCGCATCCGACTGGCCTTTGCCTCGTGCTGTCCGGAAGCGGATCTCGTCCGGCGTCTTGCGAGCGCTCTGGCACCCCAGCCCCGGGCGGCCTCGCCCTGAGCGCCGGGGCTGCCATCGCCCCGGTCATCCCATCCCGTCCCTGCCAACGCGTTCCCCACGTTCCAGACCTTGCCGCGGTGAAAGAAACGCAGCGGATCGGCACGCCCGCGCTACCAAATAGGCCCCGAAACAAACTCTGGTGAATAGGAACGGCTAAAGCTATTTTGGCGGCATGGCATGACCTTCGCTGCGCTTCAGACAAACTATTGCAAGTGTGGCGGACCTGGAAAAAGACGAAACCCCACTGGGAAGAAGCTCGGACGCCCTCGCGTTTACACCCGCATCGCCGGGATCAATCCAGGGATCAACGTCAACGATGAGGTTCACTCATACTTCCACGTTGGAGCAACACACTACTTCGCCCGCAAATGCAGCATGCAGAAGGCCCTAGATCATATTATCGATATATACTTTTCGAAGGAGTTTACGGACGATCAAGGACGCGTCCGCATTCATATTGACGAGAACGCAAAGCCAACGCTCACTCAGTTCCGGTACTTCGTAAATACCACATACCCGTTTGCTGAGCGTTACCGAAAGCGAAACGGGCAAAAGCGCTGGAACCTCGAGGGACGTGGGCTTGTAGGACGGGCTGACGGGGACATTCAGGGACCAGGAGATCGCTACTTCATCGACGCCACTGTTGGTGATGTCTACCTTCGGTCCCAACTTGATCGTCAACGCATTGTAGGCCGTCCGGTTATCTACTTCGTAATTGATACATTCAGCCGATTGATTGTCGGCATCTATGTTGGCTTCGAAGGGCCTTCCTGGATTGGGGCTATGATGGCCCTCGTCAATGTTGTCACACCAAAAGTTTCATTTTGCAGGCAATACGGCATCGATATCGAGGAGATGGATCGGCCTTCCCACTATTTGCCAAAGATACTCCAAGCTGACTGCGGAGAACTGAAAAATACCCGCCTCGGGCACAATATCGTACACGGGCTGCACGTCGAAATTGATAATGTCGGCCCATGGCGCCCTGACCTGCAAGCTCTTGTAGAACGACGTTTCGGAAGTGTGCCAGCAACATTCAAGGAATTTGTACCAGGGTATATCCGCTCAGACTTCAAGGAACGTGGAGCAGAGGATTACCGCTTCACCTCCAAGCTCAACCTCTACGAATATACGGGCAACGTAATCCGCGCCGTTATTGAGCATAATTACCATCCCATTGGGGGGAAATTACCACCTGCAGAGATGATAACAGAGGGCATGACTGCGTGCCCGATCGACCTCTGGAATTGGGGCATCATCAATCGAAGCGAAGCTCTACCTACGGCATCAGTCGACGAAGTGGCATTGAATGTCATGTACCCTGATAAGGCGAAGGTAACATCTAAAGGGATCGAGTTTAACGGAGACTTTTACTCTTGTCCGACTGCATTGCGGGAGGAATGGTTTTCTATTGCTCGTAAGCAGGAATGGCACGAAGCCATCTCATATGATCCTAGAGATCTTGGAACCTTTTATCTCCGAAACTCCAAGCTTCCAAATGGATACGAAGTCTGCAGCCTATTAGACCCAAACTCCTCTCGAGCTGGCAAGACCCTCGTAGAGGTTCAGGAACTTGATCACGCATACAAGGATAACCTTGCCGCGACCGAGAATGAAAGGCAAAGCCGCCGAATTCAGTCTCGCCGTGAGATGAGAGCGGTTGAGAAGCGGGCTATCGCAGAAGCCAAAGCTATCGGCAGCCCCGAAGGCACGAAGACCGCAAGGCTAGCGTCAATCCGAGAGAACAGGTCGCAGGAAAGGGAGGCCCAAAGAGCCCGGGAAAGGTTCAACCTTGCGCAATCCAACGCTGTCGACAAAGTCACAGTATCCAGCGACTTAGGGGGCAGTGGATCGCCGACCAACTCAATGACGAGCGACTTGTTGGCTATTTTGAGACAACACCGTCAGGACCGGGGAAGAGATGGCGATGGCTAGGCGCATGAGTGGGGCCATTCCTATCAATGTTATCCCCGCTGAATACCGCCCTGCTATTTTGGAGGAATACAAAGGCAATCCGTTGATTGAAGCCCTGCCACCGCTTACTGACATAAGTGACCTTATGAGAGCGTTTGGCAGATTTCCGCTTGTATCTGATGAAGAGAGAACTTTGTCGCCTGTTATGCGCATGCAGGCAATTTCACGCCTGGATAACTACCTAGAACCCCTACCTCAACATTTCGAAGTCGCCGATACGTTGAACCTGATACTGCGGGGTGGCTATGTACATCGGAATCCCTTGAGACCGGATTATCGAGCCGAGTTGATACGTCTCTACAGACATTCGCTTGACGGGGATCGTCGATCGCTTTTTGCGGCTCCACCATCAACAGCACCTTCCTTCGCGCTGTTTGGGATTTCCGGGCTCGGGAAATCAACGGTGATCGAACAGACCCTCTCGTTTCTGCCGCAAGCATTGTTGCATAAGAAGTACAAGTTTCTGCAACTGGTATGGCTCAAGCTAGACTGTCCTGGTGGTGGAAGTATCAAGCAACTTCTACTGGCCCTCACAGAGGCCATCGATAGCCTGATCGGCACCAAGTACAAACCACGTCGCCTGCGCGACACGTCAGTCGAAGAATTCATAATTGAAGCGGCGAAGATTGCAGCAAGGCACTATCTAGGCGTCTTAGTTATCGATGAAATTCAAAACCTCTTGGCTGCAAAGGGAGTTGGCGTCGAAACTCTGCTCAACTTCCTTGTGATGTTCCAAAATATTGCCAAGATCCCCATCGTCTTTATTGGCACTCCTCAAGCGCTCTCCGTACTAGCCGATCGTATTCACCTGCGCTGGTTGCGATGACCTGACTTGCGGCTTGGGCGAGCCAATCTGTTGCGCCTTTTTCATCGCGGCGAGGTTTGGAACGTCGGAACGCGTTGGCGGAGAAGACATGGGGT
>NZ_VOSK01000535.1 GCF_009296175.1 Microvirga tunisiensis
CAGTTCGCATCGTTGCTCGTCACTCGCCACAACAGGGGACCTGCCTGCCATGATCCGTCTCCCACATCCGATCACGGTATGGAATCATGGCCAGCATCCGTTGGCCACCCCGCTGAAACCTGCTTAGAGAGCGACCCGTCTCAAAGACCCTGGGATGTGTTCAATATAGTGACGGAGGAGGTTTGCCATGTGCATTCCCGTCGCCCTCCAATCTGATTACTTTGCCATTCGCCTGCGCCAGCTTGCATGCCGAAGCAAGAATGCACCGAGACCCACCGCTTGCTGGCCTTGGCGGTGATCTACGAGGATGGCCCGCGCACCCAATCGGGCGCGCCCTAGGCGCAATCTGGAGACCTGCGTGACTGGGTCCTGAGCTTCAATGCCCGCAGTCCCGATGGGTTGTTGAATGGGGGAAGGCGCCGGGCCAGCCCTCGAACTTGAGCGACGAGCATCGCCGGCGCCTGAGCGAGGTGATCGAGACGAGGCCTAATCCCGGCCGTGTCAGATCCGTCTCGTGAACAGTGGCGAGAGGATCTCCTGCCAGAACGCCAGCCGTCGGAGCAGGTTCCGGTGCAACCGTGCTCCGACTGCTTGCAACCACTGGCCGAACCTGTGCCCTGCCCTACACCATGGGCACTGGAGAAGAGATTGCACACGCTCTTCGTGGACGGAGCGCGAGTTCTCCTACGACGCCCACACCAGTCGCAGGGACACCGCTTCGGACGCTGGCTTTTGGCTGCAGCCTCTCGGCGACACCGGAATGTGCTCGCCGGGCCGGCCTTAGCCAACAAGCTCGCCCGCATGGCTTGGAGCGTGCTGCTGCAACACGAGAACGGCTACGAGGCAGAGGTTGCGACCCGGATGTCGTGAGTTGCTTCAACGGCGAGTGATCCGAATGATAGGATGGACGAGCGGTTTTCCGGCGCCCGCAAGCCTGGTTTAAACCGGCCCGGATAGGCCCAAAGTCTAAGCAGGCTCGGTGCGCGGGTTCCGTGATGGCCTAGAGCAGGAGCTACAAATCGAGGCCAGATAGACTGATGCGAACCGTCTCTCATCCATCTGCCGCAGCCCTCTTGCAACGTACCCCCCATCCATAGATAGCTTTCAAACCTGATACATCTCTAGGCGTAACACTAAATAAGCATTGGTATTCCAATGAGGACATTACATCTGAGGTGAAAGGCCGTTAACTTCACCTCGTGGCCAACGAGGAGTGTCGCTTTTGCCCGACGTGCGCAATCGTGCAGCAATCATTATAATTGAACGTAGCAGAAGCAGGGCGGTGTTAAGATACCGGGTAAGAAAATGAACCATAATATTCCTGTTTGATGTGTGGATCTGCGTTCCAAAGCTCATCTCACAGCGCGAAATTATGAATACGACCAGTATGGGACAAATTACATGAACCAAGTGGTGGCCGAAATTCCAAGTAAATCTGCCCCAGTCTGTTGGATACTGAGATCGATGCGCCGTCATCGAATACGTAGATTTACTGCCGCTTGCTTGAGATATGTGTGAAATGTCAACTGGCACGGGAACAAGCGCCTCCTCCACCCCGATGATATCTGTCATAATTCCCTGCTATAATTATGGTAGGTACGTAGGGGAAGCGATCCAAAGCGTCATCGATCAAGATTACGCTCGCAAGGAAGTTATTGTTGTTGATGATGGATCGATAGATGATTCTTGGGACATAATTTGTAAGTTCAAGAAATCTGTGCGTGCTTTGAGGGTGCCAAATGGGGGGCCGCTGAAAGCATGCCTCGCAGGCTTCGATATTGCTACTGGTGAGTATGTTTATATTCTGGATGCTGACGATAAACTGATTGGCTCCAATGCACTTTCTACAGCAGCCGCGGCGCTAGCTGAGCGACCATCTAAACTCCAATTCCCACTTCTACCTGTCAACGAGAGCGGAGAACCAATAGGCTTGGCGTTTCCGCGTTTCAAGGAGGGCTATAGCACGCAGCAGATGACTGAGGAAATTTTCATTGGAGGGTGCTATTTGAGCCCTCCTACCTCAGGAAATATATTCCGGAGGGATGTATTTGCCCTAACACGAGAAGTTGACTATGAAGTTGCGCAAGACGGTGTGGCTTACCTTGTAAGCCCCTTCCTCGGCGACGTGGTAACGTTAGATCGCCCCTTGGCATTTTACCGTGTCCATCAGTTTAACTTGTCGATGACTACCCACCTCAGTGTTGAACGGTTCAAACGCGAGCGGTCCCGATTCCGTGACAGACTTGAGCACCTGAGGCGAATTTTACCCCCGGAGTTCTCATGCAAGATTCCGGTAGCAGATTCCTTGTATTTCTCCTACGAAACACTCGCTCTTGAGCGGGTTGCAGAGGGCAGGCGCCCTAACCCAAGGCTTCTCCTTTCAGCGGTCAGGGCCTTATTTCGCGAGAATAAATCACCCTTACGGCGACTTGTTATCGTGTCTTGGCTCCTTTCGTTGGGAACTTCGCCGTCATCCCTCCGAGTGAAAGTAGCTATGTGGAAGGCAAGTTCTTGGCATCGGCCGCGGCTGTTCCAAATCATGAAGGCAAAATTGGCATGACGCCAGTTTGCGAAATTTCTGATGCGGTGCGGGACAGGTGGCTCGGGGAGTTCATAATTCAGCGTGCCTGTTGTTGTCCTTTGAAGAGCAAACACGGCCTCTTGGGTCTGACTGGCAACGACGAACTCACGTAGTTAGCGATGCCTGGTGCGGCAAGCTCGTAAGCATCCGTCGAGGCTTTCACTACCCATAGATTTGCGCTCCGATCCTGGCGCCGAGTTCGATATCGATCAGGCGCGAGAGTTCTCTCCATATGACGGTGTTGCCCGGGGAGGATCATGCCCGCGCGAGATAGCCGCCCATACGAGCGATCTTGGCAAACGGTAAGCTGACCGCCTGTCAAGCGAACTGAAGAATCGTACCCATCCGAGCTGGCTTTCAATTACCCACATTTTTGGGCTGATCGGCCGCGCTTGCCTGACCGACACCCGTCGTGATTCCTTATCGAGCACCTCATCGTCTGCGACAGGTGTCTCATGGGCCGGGTTTTCTCTTTTCTCTC
>NZ_VOSK01000536.1 GCF_009296175.1 Microvirga tunisiensis
CGAAGCTGCGGTCGGCTGCAAGGTCATCAACATCATGACCAGCCTTGGCATGCCAGTATCCCAGCGCCTCGTCTGAACCCCAGGGCTAAGGGGTGCATGCGGCCCACCTCTCAATTATGCACCAACGTCATCACGAGGAGCTTAAGCTTGAATCCAGCGATCTCTTGCTCCTCAATTCCTGTGATCAGACCGACGCCGTGGCTCGGATAGACGACTGCTTCGCCAGTCTGGAAGGTCAGAGCGTTGTTCTTCGTCGTCATTTAGAAAAGATCTCCTTGAGCTACAGACGGTTCTAATGCTGAGCCGATCTGTGTCGCAGACGTCGAATTCCCCACGCCCGGTAGGGAGCGTAGATGATGTGAACTCGATATCTTTGGCGCGGTTCCCGCATATCGGATTCCCACCGTGGCTGTGCAAGCGGGAAGTTCAACGATGGTTTACGCTAGCTACGCTGGAGCTGCTGCGGCGCAGTCTCATTCTCAGAGACTTGATGGCGCGGCTTCGATGCAATTCGAAAACAGTAATATGCTTTTAGTTAACGCTCCGTTTACGAGAGCGGCATTGGTTTCAAGCCGGAATGAGGCGGCTTGAGCCCTGCCCTCTGTCGGGCTCGGCGGCGGAGTTCCTGACAGCCTGCATCGAGACTGGCTGCTGGCGGATTGATATGTTTGTAGTCGTCCCAGAAGGCCTTTCTGCCCTCTGGTGATCGATCAATTCCTGCCAGGATCTCAAGCTGACCAATGGAACTAGCTGCCCTTAAAGCTGTCTCAATGGGATGCTCAGGGCGCGGAGCCTTCTTGCGTCTGCGCGACATGGATTCTCCTTATCGAAAGGGGACTCTAGGCGAGTGGCGGCGCGACCCCTTCCCTCCTGGCGCCGCCAATCGAAGCTGTCAGGCAGCCAAAGCTATTTCTGCATGGGAAGCGGTTTGGCTCTCTTCGTCATCGAAGGCGAAGGCAAGCACGCTTTCATCATGGAGCTGCTGCCAGTCGATTTCTCCGGCCTCGAGCAGTTCTCGCATCTGCTCACGGGCGAGATGAAGCCTTGCCTCGAAGGGGCTTAGGGGGACAGGCATTCTCAAATCGAGAAGCGCTGGGGGATGGCGGTTCTCGCCGGCCGGAGCCTGTAGGGCGTCGACCTGCTTTAGGTACCAATCGGTCATGATCTGGGCGAGGAAGCGGTTGGTCTTGCTGATACCGGCCTCCCGCGCTTCGACCCGGGCCTTGGTGCCATAGGCCTGGGAGTCCACGGTTGCCACCCGGGGATGCTGGCGCAGCTCGGCCGCCCCTACCCCTTTGAGGCCGAACAGATGAAGCCGGATGGATGTACCGCGCAGTTCGCGGTCCAGGGTCTCAATGACCTGCAGAATGCCCTGTGGGCCGTGGAGGTGCCGTCGGCACATCGAGCCGACGCCGACGATCGGAAATCCGGAGAGGTCCGGCATGCGCTCCAGGCACCGGACATAATCTTCCGGCATCCAGCCCTGCAATACAGGCATCAAGCGGTTCAAAATGCCCCGCTCCCTGGCGCCGCGGATGCAAGCTCGGTTGAGGTCGACGGTGCCGGAGATCCGGTCCAGGACAAGGTCGCGGTTCCGGGCAATCTCCGGTTCCGAGCAAAGGTCCAGCGAGGCGAACCATCGCCAGGGGTAGGCCGCGGCGAGGTCCAAGTACTGATCCACGGTCCACGCGAAACCCCGGTAGCGGCTGGCGGCCACGAACCCGGCGCTATCCAGATAGGCCTCGAGGCCGTCAAGGTGATGAAGATTGCGGGTGTTGAAGCCGTGCCAGACGGGGATGCCGCTGAGGTCCTTCTTCCAGGTGGACAGGGCATTGGCACTGATCAGGACTGGCGCATTCAAGGACCGGGCTGCGTCGATCAGTGGCCCTCTCATGACATGAGGGAGCCCGAGGAGAAACTTGAGCATGAATTCTTTGTCCGGATTGGCGGGGATGGGAGATCCGCAACGGGCAAAGAAAAAGGACCGGCGGAACACCGATCCTCCTGAATATTCAGGCTTTTAGCAGCTTTTGCTAAAGCAATGCCTTAGTGCGAATGGCGCTTATTGTACCATTCGTTGGCCTTCAGGGCCGCAAAGCCGAGCAATACGACAATGCCAGGCATTACGACCGAAACGATCAGTGTCTGTCCAGTCATTGCTTCAAGCCTCCAAGAGCCATTCTTCCAAATATATGTAACATCGCGGCAGCGAATGTCCAACCCGCGGCGATGGGTAAGAGTTGCAGGAAATCGGCGTTGTTTGCGAAACCGCCGATGTTATACAGATACCCAGCCAGCGGAGTGGCAATGCCGACCGTGAAGCAGGCCGTCGATGCACGGTCGAAGGCATTGGCCAGTAGCCTTTGCCGCTCGTTGTAGATCAGGCTCACTGCAGAATACCTCCTCGTAAGCGCGGTGTCGCCTTGAAAACATCAGTACCTTTTGGGGTTTGATCTCTCTCAGGCTTACAATCCGGGAGAGACTAGGAATTCAGGCAACCTTGGTCCCGGTCCGCGCCGTGATTGCAGCGAGCGCCGCCTCGGCGCCTTGCTGCAGACGCAGGTCAGCCAACTGCTGGCGGAGGCTCAAGTACAGCGGGCGGAAGGCAGGGCCCTTCTCTTCGACAATGTCGGCCAGGATATTCACGGCCTTGAGGAGCTTCTCCTCGGTGATCGGTCCCCGGTCGTGGTTCAGCCAAGCCGTCATGGTGCGTACTCCTTACAAACGAGGAGGCACACTGCCGCGATCATCTTGATACATGGTTAAGCTTGCCTGGAACTTGTGGGAACGGGCTGCTTTACCGTCCGCTGATGCTGGCGCAACTGGCCCCCACACCCTCGCGCAATTCTGGCTTGGTACTCCTGGGGCAGGAAAAGGGGGCTTTCCATGTGTCAGCGTCACATCGACCGGCGATCAACACCGCCGAAGCCATGCGCATTGCATCGCCTGAATTGCTCCCTGATTTTGGATCGTTGCCTCATCTGATTTGCTCCCGAGCTCTGGCGAGCTGCGGGGGCGATGATGAGGCAGGTGAGCATGACAACACGCAATGAGCTGATC
>NZ_VOSK01000537.1 GCF_009296175.1 Microvirga tunisiensis
GAACAAGAGCATCCGGGAGTGGACCGAGCTGCTGGCCGGCGACGAGGTGCTGGCCACGGCCATCCTCGACCGCCTGCTGCACCGAGCGCATGTTCTCAACATCAAGGGGCGCAGCTATCGCCTGCGGGATCTGGAGGAGGCTCTCCAGCGGGCTCACGCTTGAGCCGTCGTAAAACTGGATGTCGCCTTATCTCGTAAATCTCGGTGTCGCTTGACACGTGTCTGAGATTGCGATCGACGGGCATTCGGCACGTCAAAGCGCCCTGGCTGAGAGTGCTGCCTCAAAGTCTTCACAGCCAGGGCATCAGTGGAGAGGAAGCCCTCCACCCACCTCAATGCCATCACCAATGGCACCGGAGTGTCTGTTCGGGCTGATACGCCACGCGCCCGGAGCAAGCATCCTGTCGTGGCCGTGGTAAACAATCCGTGTCTGTCAGCTGGATAACGCTGCAAGAACATACGTGAGGCATGAAGAACATACGTGAGGCATGGGCCGATACCCCCTCGCAGACCAACTCGTCTTAGTGACGATTGAAATGGTCATGGTTTCGGCAGAGCTTGATCACTGTGGGAGCTCAATGCGGAAAGATATGCCAAATGCGAATGAATTCTTCTAATCTGTCGCTTTCCCGACAGACACCACATTTATTTTCCCACACATTACATGGTGCGGTGGTGTTCCGTAGGAGCGGGGCGTGGTTGATCAGAAGGTAGGCAGTGCAGCTGTTGAGGATCATCCTCTGGTGAAGTCCCTTCGAGCCATTTTGAAGGAGCTGGATGACCAATACGAGCGGGAGCGACAGAACCTCATCGCGACATTGCCCAACACGAGCGTGAAGGATCGCGCCCTCGCGATGCTTGAATCCCGACATCAGCAACGGCGGGAGAACTACAGCCGGGAACTGGCTGCTCTCCTTGAGTAAAGATCAGTCAGCTCCCTTCCCGTCTGACAGAGACAGTGCCGAACTCCCTTCCCTGACCCGTTATGACACCCTAGCTTGAGAAGAGCCGGCTTAACCCGCAGCACCTTCGTGGAAGGCTGAACTGATGAGCACCACCCGTGTCTTTCTGCTCGCCTCTGCCCTGGCTCGCCTGATCGAGAGGGAGAGGGGAGGCCACCTCGTCCGGCAGGGCTTCTTCCCGGATCGAACAGGCCGGAGCACTCACGTGCAGGTTTCAGGCGGTACCGGCCGTCTTATCCTGGTCTCCCATCATGCTGCCGGCCCACTCGAGGAGCCTGCTGAGATCTCTCGTGCTCAGGCTGAGGCGCTGCTCGATCTGACCGCCGGACAGACCGAGTATCTGAGCATCCCGATCGACATCGGCTCGCACAGTGCCACCATCCAGCGCTTCGTCGCTCCAGCGTCGCTCGATCTGATCAGCGTCGCATTCAAACACGACAAGGCGGCGCGCAAGTTCCAGCCGCCGGTCTGGTTTGGTCCCGAGGTCACCAGTGAACCCACCTACCAGGTCCGCTCTCTTGCTCTCACCGGTCTGCCATCCACTCCGGAGGTGGAGGTCACGGATGCAGCCCTTAACAGCCTGCTCGATGCCTTGG
Organism: Microvirga tunisiensis; assembly: GCF_009296175.1. Taxonomy (GTDB): domain Bacteria; phylum Pseudomonadota; class Alphaproteobacteria; order Rhizobiales; family Beijerinckiaceae; genus Microvirga; species Microvirga tunisiensis. The sequence continues at coordinate 1,559 of NZ_VOSK01000537.1, forward strand.
GTGACCGGGCTGGCGAGCCCCAGCCGCAGCCGACCTGGGTGGCTCCTGAACCTGAGACATTCGAGACCGTCTTGGATCCTGAGGCGGAGCGGGAACTGGATGGGCTCAATATTGAGGACAGCGTGATCCGGGAACTCGCCCGTTCGTTACAGCCGCAGGGGCGCTGATCCTCTACTCCGATGCATGGAGTTAACGGAGTGGCGGTCGTATGAACCACGCTAATCCTATGCCCTGGCACGGGGTTCTGGCTCTGCTCCTGCCGGGGTGGCAGGCTGCGCCGCGTCCTCGTTGCCCATCCGTCCGAGCGCAGGGGCGTGCGAGGCAGGCGATCAGCCGATGGTTCGCGACACGCTCTACTTTGGCCGTAACCGCCCGAATGGAGGTGCAGTCCGCGAGGCCGAGTGGCGGCGGTTCCTGAATGAGATCATCACGCCACGCTTTCCTGATGGCCTGACGGTGGTGAAGGCAACCGGGCAATGGCGGAATGCAAGCGGTCAAATCGAGCGGGAGGCCTCCCAAGTCGTGACCATGCTTCACTCCGGTGACCCGACCGCACGGGGCAAGATTTCAGAGATCATCGCCGAGTACCGACAGCGCTTTGACCAGGAGGCCGTCCTGCGCGAGCGTGCCACGACGTGCGCACGGTTCTGATTCGCCAAAGCGGCTGAAGACCTGGAGTACCGCGGCTATCGGGTCCGCCTTGGCCCAAGTGGCTTGGAATGGATGGATTTGGTGGCGATAACCAAACAGCGCCCGACCCTCACCATGGTGTTAGATCGTGAGGCTGTCCTCATTTAGGCCTACGAGTGGATTGATCGACAGCTGGTCCCTGCTAAGAACTTGGTATGACCTACATCCTGATCCAACTCGCGCCCGGGGCGTATGATCTCCTCCTGCATGGAGAGGTTGTGGGCAGCGTGGTGCGCACCAGCTCATACCAGCCTTACGCCTGGACAGCGGAACTGCTCGAGGATGTGCCTCTATCTCGGAGGCCAGCGCCCTTCACGGAGCTCGAACATGTCTTCGCCTCGTTGGAGGATCTCTGTGAGTGGCTCGGCCAGCCACAGATGAAGACCAACAATCGCCATGGCGATGCCTCGGAGCGGTGAGCCATCCCATTCAGTGAAATTCAGCCGGAACGCTGATCGGCGTTCACCGATGGTTCAGGGGTGGATGTCATATTGGGACACCGGTTGCCCGACCGTACTCCCGGCCAAGCCCAGGAACTTTAACCCCTCTCATCGTTGGACTTGGTCGGGTGCTCTTTCTGTGCAGACCGAACGCACCTCCATCTGAAGATGCATGGTCGGACAGCCGGCATGGGTTGCTTGGAACCTAGCGCGATGCCAACCCCAGAGTGTCGATGATGCGTGGGGCAAGAGCGATCGCGACGATGCACAGCGCTTGCAGGATGAAGATCGTCAGGCCCGGGACTTTACCGATCATAGGGACCGCGCCTCCTGAAGCCGCGTCAGGT
>NZ_VOSK01000538.1 GCF_009296175.1 Microvirga tunisiensis
GATCAGCTCATTGCGTGTTGTCATGCTCACCTGCCTCATCATCGCCCCCGCAGCTCGCCAGAGCTCGGGAGCAAATCAGATGAGGCAACGATCCAAAATCAGGGAGCAATTCAGGCGATGCAATGCGCGGTGCCATGACATTCCGGCCGGTATTGTCAACTTGACGCTGAGGAGGCAACAGCGCCGTCAGTCTCTCGGTCAGAGTGCAGTGCTGGTATTGCCTTTGATGATGACCGGGCCGGTCGGTTGTCCGGTCGGCGATCCCTGCGGCGGCTCGACCGAAATCGCAATCACTTGATCCGGGCGCAGTCCAGGAACCCGGTCCAAATTCAGTCTCAAAGAGCGACGTTGGCTCACGACACCCACGGAGATGGGGCTCTGGTTGGCTCCAGGGATGGCCCACACCTCAAGCGCCCGCCCGGGTGGGATTTCCAGGCCCTCCAGCGGGATGAGCTCCGCAGTTCCATCGGCAAAGGCGTTGACGACGGCAGCGGGACGGTTCTCATTGGTTAGCAGCACGGCAATGAGCACGGGCTCGCGAACTGCCCGGGTTGCCAGCATCCCAACGCCTAAGGCCAGGAGGAGAGATGCGAAAGCTCCAACAAGCCCGGCTCCACGCCAGAACCGCAAGCTGCGCCAGAGCGCAAGAACAGCCGTGTGCGGGCCTGGAACCGCGGCAGGCGCGGAGGCTTGGGTTGGTTCAGGTGAGGCTTGCTCCCCAAGATCGGCCGCTATGCTCTGCCATAGGGCCTCAGAAGCCGGCTCGGGCGATGCTGTCTCGTCAACTTCAGCCAAGCGTGCCTGCCACTGTGCCACCGCCACTTGGAACTCCCGGTCGTTCTCGGCCAGCCGCTCGGCTTCGCGGCGCTCCTCGCCCTCCAGAACCCCTAAGACGTATTCGGCGGCCAGCCGGTCGCGGTCAGGAGTGATACCGGTGCTCATGCCATGCACTCCTTCAGCACGAGGAGCGCACGGCGGATCCAGGACTTTGCCGTCCCAAGAGGCACGCCAAGGCGGCCGGCCAGTTCGCCGTGGCTCAATCCTTCGACATAAGCCAACAGGATGGCCCGGCGCCTGACCGGGTCGAGGCGCTCGAGGCAGCGCTTCAAAGCGCCGGAATCCGACAGGCGCATCACAGTTGTCTCGGCATCGTCGCCGGGGGCTTTCAGGTCCATAGGCCCGAAATCATCCACAAGGTCCGTGCGGCTTTCATCCCGCAGAATGTTGAGTGCCCGGTTGCGCAGGATGGCGTAGAGCCACGTACGGGCTTGGCCCCGCGAAGGGTCAAAGCTCGCCGCCTTCAGCCAAATCTGCACAAAGGTGTCGTGTACGGCCTCCTCCGCCAGCGCTCGGCGGCGCAGGAGGCGCATGGCGACGCCCAACATCCGGGGCGCTTCCGCATCGTAGATCACACGGACGGCCAGGCGATCACCGCGCGCGACCCGCCGTAAGGCATCCTGCAAATCGGGAGCAGAGGAAGGCTCCTGCCCGAGCACTGCCGTCACGTAGGGCCTCCAACCATGGGTTCCAGGTGGATTACACCGACAAGGGGTCGATGGATGCAAGCCTCAACCCATTTGGCTGCTGCCCATCCCGACTTATCGCCACTGTACTGCGCCACAGCAAAGATTTTAACCCCGGAGTTGCATCCATTTGTTGGGGTGGCGGGTATCCAGCGCGTCAGGGGCTGAATGCCCCAAACCCGTGCTCCCGCACGGTCCACAAACGGAGGTCCCGATGCCATTCTCCCGATGCCATATCGCTGTTGGTTTTGCTGCTGTTCTATGCGCAGCCCCTGCTTGGGCGCAGGGCGTCAAGACCGTCGGCGGCGCTCCGATGTACCCGACGAAGAACATCGTCCAAAACGCGGTGAACTCGAAGGATCACACAACCCTTGTCGCCGCCGTCAAGGCTGCAGGCCTTGTGGATACATTGCAGACCGCGGGTCCGTTCACCGTGTTTGCTCCCACCAATCAGGCGTTCGCAAAGCTCCCAGCCGGCACTGTCGAGACGCTGGTTCAACCGGCCAGCAAGGAGAAGCTCTCTGCGATCCTCACCTACCACGTGGTTCCCGGGCGGTACACAGCACGGGACCTGATGGCTTTGATCAAGCAGGGAAGGGGCCAGACACAGCTGAAGACCGTGCAGGGCGAGACCCTGACCTTGATGCCGGGGCAAAGCGGCAAAGCCTTGTTCGTGAGCGACATGAAGGGCAACGAGGCGCGGATCACGACAGCAGACGTGATGCAATCCAACGGCGTCATTCACGTGATCGACACCGTCGTCATGCCATAAGGAGCCAGAGCGGCGCGCCTGGGCAAGGCGCGCCGCTCGGTCGGGTAGGCCTCGTCTCGGAATTCCCTATCAGGAGGTTCCGCGCTGGTGCCTCGCGTCTCTGTGATGGCAGCCAAGGCCGCCCACCTAAAAATATTCGTCGCTCGTGCATCCGTTGGCGGAGCTGGCGTGTAGCAGTCAGACCAGGGTGGATGCTTCCTGCCGGTTTTGCGTTCAGGTGCTGATGCTGCCTTGGCCTCACCGCGACAATCATAGGAGTCGTCGATGGCCGATCATATGCATATCGGGAACGGCAGCAGCGTTCCGATTGGAGTCCGCAGTTCGACAGAGCTCAACAACGCCAACCTCACAGCCGCTCTCCAAGCTTTCCAAGGGGCGAATCGGGCTTTCTTCGCAGACCTGAATGAGTTGAACAACTCGGAGGCTGAAGGAGGAGCCCTGCTGCTCCAGCGGGGCAACGAGCTGACGGTCATCACCGCAGCACGCGGCGCTGAAGCCGGTCAGGTGCATGTGCAGCATATCCACGGCTTTGAGGATGGGCGCGACGCGAAGGTTCCGACGCTTGCCCAAGACGATGACCGCGACGGCTTCATTGAACTAGATCCTCGGCACAGTGATTATGACCCTTTGGCGAGTGGCTCGAGAGGGGCGAGTTTAGGATAGGCGCGGCTCATTTTGGCCCGGGCCTTTTCGGTCGTGAACATCCAGGTGATGCGTGCGCCGC
>NZ_VOSK01000053.1 GCF_009296175.1 Microvirga tunisiensis
CATCAACATAGGCGGCAAACCGCGCCTCGCGCGTCTCTGATGGGATAGGAAGGTTCATCACACGCCTCCGCATGATGGATCTCCCGACTATAGCTCGCCTCGTGAGTTTATGACACAGTAGTACTAGGACTTTGCAGGTTTTCGATCAGCTCCGGAGACGCGTCGCATGATCACCAGAATTCTTCCTCAGGTCCGGAGCCTTGTCCTCGGTTTGGGCATTGCCGGCGGCGTGGTGGCGCCATCCGCTTGGGCGCAAGGCTCGCCACCCCTGCGGGTCCGGGGAACCATCGAGCGGATCGATGGCGAGACCCTGCAGGTGAAGACCCGAGGTGGCGCTGACGCGACCCTCCGGCTTGCCAAGGACGTCCCCATCACCGGTCTCACCAAGGCCTCGTGGGCTGACATCAAGCCTGGGAGCTATGTTGGCACCGCTGCGATCGAGCAGGGCTCGGGCCATGCGACATCGCTGGAAGTGCAGGTCTTCCCCGAAAACATGCGGGGGGCGGGGGAAGGCTCCCACGAGTATGATCTGGGACCGAAGAGCTCCATGACGAATGGCACAATCGGGCAGGTGACAGAAGCGAGTAACGGACGGCAGCTGACCATCAAGTATCAGGACAGCGAAAAGACGGTCGTCGTTCCGCCCGATGTGCCGATCGTCACTTATGTTCCAGCCACCCGCGAGGATCTTGCACCGGGTGCCAAGGTGATCGTCACCGCAACCAAGCAGCCGGACGGAGCCCTGCAAGCGTCCCGCATCCTCGTGGGCAAGGGCGGGCTCGAGCCGCCGATGTAGCCCTCTTGGCTCGGCAGTCTCCCGTGAGCCGCAGTAGACAAGCTGGGGCGAAACCCGGTCAGAGTTTTCCTTGTCGGCGAGCTGAGGGCCAATGCTCTTCCGGCTAGAGCACGACAATTCCAGCGTGCTTGGCTTTCATCTCCGGCTCGACATGGATGGTGATCAAGGCGTCGTCGACCTCGTCCTTCAGCGCCCGCTCAATACGGTCGCAGATGTTGTGGGCGGATGAGACCGGCATCTCGCCTGGCACGACCAGGTGGAAGTCGACGAAGGTCATCTTGCCTGCTTGTCGCGTGCGCAGGTCGTGGGCTTCCAGCGCGCCCTCGGCATTGGCCGAAATCACCTCGCGGATGCGGCCCAAGGTGTTCTCCGGCACGGCTTCGTCCATCAGGCCGCCGACCGACTCCCGCATCACGCCCCAGCCGGACCAGAGGATGTTCAGCGCCACCAGGGCCGCGAGCGCCGGATCGAGAATGGCCCAGCCGGTAGCCGCGGCCAAGCCCACGCCGAAGAGCACGCCGATCGAGGAAACAACGTCGGTCAAAAGATGCTTGCCGTCCGCGACCAGGGCTGGCGAGCGTGAGCGCCGCCCCTGCCGGATCAGGACCCAGCACCAGCCGGCGTTGATGACACTCGCCAATCCGTTGACGAGCAATCCCTCCACCGAGACGGCAAAGGGCTTCGGGGCCATGATCCCGAAGTAGGCCTCGCGCAGGATGGTGAGCGCCGCCACGACAATGAGGACACCGACCACCACGGCGGAGAAGTATTCGACCTTGTGGTGGCCATAAGGGTGGTTTGCGTCGGCGGGGATGGCACTGGTCCGCACCGCGACAAGCGCCACGATCGCAGTGACCACGTTGATGATGCTCTCCAACGCATCCGAGTAGAGGGCGATCGAGCCCGTCAGAAGATACGCGACATACTTCAGTCCCAGGACGACGATGCCGACGACGATGCTTCCGGCGGCCAGTTTCTGGAGGCGGTCCATGCTCAAACTCAACAGGGTAGGACCGCCTGAGCGTCGGCGCGGCAAGTCCAGCAATGAATGGGATGATCTCCCTTACGGGATTCGCCGGCCTGCCGCTAGCCTTTGATTCTACTTGCAAATTCTTCGCAAAAACAGATGCGCTCAGTGGCAGGTAGTCCTCACTTGATTGTGTTGAACGAAGACGCTTTCCGAGACATCGATGTCTCCGGCTCAAAGCCGATACTGGTGCAGTTCCGGCCTTCCGCCTTGGCGGCGTACAAGGCGCGGTCGGCCCGGTAGAGAATGGAACTCCGGTCGTCGTGCGGCAGGGCTTCCGTCACGCCTGCGCTGAAGGTGAACCGCAGATCAGGCAGATGCCCGGGGAGCGTCTCGGCAGGAAAACCCGCCCTCACCCGCTCGATGATGAGGATGGCGTCATTGAGCCTGACGCCTGGCAGCAACAGCAGAAACTCCTCGCCACCCATCCGGCCAGCCCAGCCCCCCTCACGCAGCCGCTCGCGGCACCCCTGGGCAAAGTTCCGGAGCACGGCGTCGCCGGCATCGTGCCCGTAGGTGTCGTTGACTGCCTTGAAGTGGTCGATGTCGATGAGGGCAACGCACAGGCTCCGACCGGACGGCCTGGCCTCAGCGAGCGCCTCGTCAAGCAAGTCCAGGATGTGGCGCCGGTTCGGCAGGTCGGTGAGATGATCGGTGTGTGAGGCCGTCAGGGCCGCCTCATGGGCCTGGCGCAGGGTCTTCTCGTTGTGCTTGAGGGCCGTGATGTCGGCCCCGACCGTGAGCACCCAGCCGTTCGGCAGCGAGGTCTGGTCCATCCACAGCCAGCGGCCATCCAGGAGATCCGTCTCGAATGATCTGCGGGGCACTGCCCGGCGCCGCGGCAAAGTTCTGGCGGTCAGAGCCTCGACATCCCCGCCATTGATCTTGGTGCCAATGCCATGCCGAGCGCCGTACCGGAGGACGTCGGTGAAGGTAAACGAGCCCCGGTGCCCTCCCAAAAAAATGTCCCGGTAAGTTTGGTTGGCATACCGGAGGCGGTCCTCGGCATCGTAGATCGAAACGGCCTGGCCGCTCACTGTGAGCGCCTCCACAAGGCAACGGAGCGTCTCATCGTCCAGATCTGAGCGAAATACAGTCATTGAAGCCTGGGGAAGGAGAGCAAGGGACTAGCCCTTGCCAAACCACGGGCGATCGGTCCAGCACGCAATTGTCGCTCCGCCGGTTTGTTCCGAGCTCACCCCAGCGGTTTGCAAATTTGCAAAACGAAGTCTCCGGCTCGGCGTGTTGCCTCACGCGATTGTGTCGCCCAGATCGCTGGGCATTGAGCTGGCGTGTGTTACCCAGGAAAGACCTTGCTGCAGTGCAGCATCATTGGTTGGGCCCGTGAGCATCACGCCCGGAACTTGCAGAACTGATGGAGAATCCATGACGACCCGCACGAACGATGTGGCGCTTCTAGCCGCCCGCCTGGCTGTTGCCGCCCTTTTCCTCCCGGCCGGGATCGGCAAGCTGTCTGGCCTGTCCGGCTTCACCGCTATGCTGGCGAGCAAGGGTGTCCCCTTCCCCGAAATCCTTGCGGTGCTTGGCGTAGCCGCCGAGGTCCTTGGCCCCATTGCGCTGATTTTGGGTGTTGCCCCACGCCTCACGGCCGTTCTCCTGATCGGCTTCACCCTCGTCGCGAGCCTGATCAGCCACAGCTTCTGGACTTTTGCCGATGCGGCTCAGGCAGCACAGCAGCAGACCCAGTTCTTCAAGAACCTCGCCATCGTCGGCGGCCTGCTGTTCTACTTCGTCAGCGGCGCCGGCGCGTTCAGCCTGCAGAACTTCCTCGGATCCCGCGAATCAGGGCGCGGGATCGTGGCCCCGGCAGAGTAAGCGGCACATCACCGAAGGTCATCCAAAGGGCAGGTGGTACAAATCCATCGGCCCTTTCGGCTCCTGTGCGATCATTGTCACAGCAAAGGGCCTCTGCGGCCTCAGTCCCACGATCACAGATTCCCCAGGACGAACTCCAGAGACGCTCCCAGAGCGGGGATCGCAGCCAAGGCGTGGAACAGATAAAAACCGTTAAATCGCACCCCAGCCTGAGCAGCTTGGCTGTCAAAGCCAGACGGGCGCGCTTCGTTCGGACGGAGCGGTTGTTCAAACGACCATTGCTCCGAGCCAATGAAGGCTGGTACCGGGCGGTCTTCCGGAACGGCACAGATGATCTCAGGAAGACACTTGTTCCTGAAGAGGTTGTAAGTGCAATCGTCCACGTCTGGTTGAGCTCGAGCCGGCTGATGACCAGATGTCATGAGGTCCTCCCCCGCAGCTTACGGCATCTTGTTGTTGATTCATGCCGCTAAGGCCAAGTTTAACTACTCCCGGAGGCAATTGCGTATTCTCCTGAAGGGGTAGCCGCTCATGTGCAGGGAGGCAGGCGGCCAACCCCGCCCTGGTAGGGGTGAACGGCGAGCGGTTGCCTATCAGAAGCGCAAGGGCGCTTAGATTTGATCATCTCTGGTGGTCCGCTCTCTCGCTGCAGTACAGTTGTGGTGGCCTGGACGACGGAGGTGCCATGCGACTGGGTGCTCATGCGGAAACCGTCTTGGAGTGGTTGGCCCTGCGGCTGAACCTCGGTCCGAAGCCTCTGGCCGATACGCAGGCGGCGTTCCAGTTCGCCCGCATCATCATGGCGGCCTCCAGGGCAGGCCTGTTCGAGGCCCTTCAGTCTGGCGGGCGCACGGCCGAGGAAATCGCGGCCTCACGCGGCACCGACCCTCGAGCAACGGGCAAGGTGCTGGATGCGCTTCTGGCCCACGGCTATCTTCGATTTCGGAATGGGCGTTACGAACTCAACCGTCTGTTCCGCAAATGGCTGCTGGCCGACAGTCCACATACAGTGGTTCACAAGCTCGACTTCCAGGAGATCGAGTGGCGCTGGACCGAAGGCTTCGACCAGTGGCTTTACGACGGGACGGCCCGGGACATGCACCGGACGCTCGGTCCCAACGAGTGGCGTCGCTACCAATGGGGCATGCGCGATTTCTCGACCGCGCCGGCAACGGAATTGGCTTGGCGGGCACGGCCGCCCAAGTCGGCCCGAGCCCTGCTCGACATCGGTGGATCCCATGGCTTCTATTCGGTGCAGTTGTGCCGCCGCCATCCGGAGATGACGGCCACGATCCTGGAGCTGCCAGAGGCCATCCCGACCGCGGCCGAGATCCTCGCAAGGGAGGGCATGGGAAGCCGGGTGGTTCACAGGGCTGGCAATGCGTTGGAGGATGACCTCGGGACGAACACCTACGATGCGGTGCTGATTGCCAACCTCGTCCACCACTTCGATGCCGACCAGAATCTCCGGCTGGCGCAGAAGGTGGCCCGCGCCCTCAGGCCGGGCGGGGTGTTCATGGTGATGGATGCCGTTCGGATCGCCTCGCCTGCTGAGGCGGACCGGCCCGACCGCAGGCTCGGAGCGGTGCTGGATGTCTACTTCGCCTTGACCAGCACCTCTGGAACATGGTCGGTCGAGGCGGTCCAGGAATGGCAGAGGGCAGCGGGGCTGCGCCCTCTGCGGCCGGTTTGGCTCCAGACCATGCCGGGTGCGGCTCTGCTCTCGGCGATACGACCCGATTGAGCTTGTGGCACACCCATCAGGAGCAGACCGCCCTGCCGGTCTGCTCCTGATGGGTTGTCTCCCTCCCCATGGATGAGAGCTGCATCACGATTGGCGATGCGGCTCCGGCAGATCCCGTCTCAACGGGAGTGCATTGACCAACCTCAAGCCGCGCGGGCGGTCGCCGTCTGCTTCAGCAGTCCATCCAGGTGCCGGGCGATGCTCCGCATGCCGAACAGGCCGGCACGGGCCTCGGCATCTGGGTTATAGTTGGTGTTGGTGTTCACGTCGTAGGTGAAGGATCTCCCCTCCCCGTCAACGATGACCTCGATCCCGGCGATGCCGATGCCATTGGCTGCTAGGAACCGCTCATAGGTCAAGATCAACGAGTTTTGGTAGCCTTCCACGATGCGGAACTTCTCCGAGGGGGCAACGGCCGGACACGCGGCCGATCCGATGACCGCGGCATCAACCTGACAGGCGTCCACAGGGCAAAGCTCGAAGCCCTGGCTTGTGTCAACTCGGACAGCGTAGAGGAACCGGCCACCCACGAACTCAAGCCGGGTGATGAAGGGCTCGGGCGCCTGGATGTAGCGCTGGACAAGGGTGATCCCGTCGACCGGCTCCTCGAACTCCGGCGAAGCGAGATGCTCCTCCAGGGCGGCTCGGCTGAGGAACAGGCGCACGCCGAGGCCCTTGCCGCCCCGGTTGTGCTTGAGGATGAGGGGAAAGCCGAGCCTCTCCGCCGCCGACACGATGTGCTCTCGCCCCACGACAGCCAGGGTGTCAGGGGTCGGGATGCTGAAGGAAGCGAGAGCCTCGTACTGGGCGACCTTGCTGATTTCGAGCCGGAGGGCCCGGCTGTCGTTCACGACGGTGCGGCGATGCCGCTCAAGCCAGGCGAGCACGGCCCCCGTGTACTCTGCGGCATAACGGTGGTCCCGCGTGTGTGAGGAGGCGCTCATCCGATTGTAGAACACGCCCTCCGGCGGAGGCGAGCGCAGGTCGAGCACACCCTGATCGAGGAACCACTCCTCAAAAGGTGTTCCCAATTCGTCAAAGGCGGCGCGAAGGGGTTCAACCCAGACGCTGTTCTCGTGAATGACATACACTTTCGACATGGGCGGCTCTCCTGGACGCGGGAATCTGCGGCTCAATGTAAAGCAGCCGGCCGCAATTTACACTCCAAGACGCCGAAAGGTTTATAATTACATATTTATTATGTAAAAATGTTTATGGCTGGGGTAGGACAGGACAGCCAGCGGTCGACCTCAAGACGGCTCGCGGGGCATCTCGACTGATATCCCGGATTGCCGCAGCTCGAGATGGCTCCAACCACTCCTCCGGAAAAACCAACGCCACGAGCCTCGAAAAGGGGCACAATCATCGCTGGATGGAGGCGACGACCGGTCAAGCCAGACTCGGTCAGCGCCCTCTTCGTCTCCGGAAACCTACAGGAGAAGCTCATGCGGATAATGATGGCAGCAGCGCTGTGCGCCCTGGCGATGACAGTGAATGCACACGCGGCGATCAAGGAGGAGCCGGTCACCTACCAGGACGGCAATACCACCATGAAGGGCTTCGTTGTTTACGACGATGCGGTTCAGGGCAAGCGTCCCGGCATCGTCATGGTGCCCGAGTGGTGGGGCATCACCAAGCACATCCACAACGAGGCCCAGAAGTTCGCACAGCAGGGCTACACCGCCTTCATTGCTGACATGTACGGCGACGGCAAAGTTGCCGACAATCCGAGCGATGCGGGCGCACTCGCGACGATCGTGATGAAGGATCCGAAGGTGATGGAGGCCCGCTTCAACGCCGCCCGGACCCAACTTGCAGGACATCCCTCGGTTGACCCGGCCCGCATCGGCGCGGTCGGCTACTGCTTCGGCGGAGCTGTGGTGCTGAACATGGCCCGTGCCGGCGCCGACCTCGATGCGGTGGCCGGCTTCCACGCCTCGCTCGGCCTCAACACCCCTGCGCCAGCTCCGGGTACGGTCAAGGCGAGGGTCCTGGTCCTGAATGGCGCCAATGATCCCTTTGTAAAGCGCGAGGAGTACGAGGCGCTCAAGAAGGACTTCGATGCGGCAAAGGCCGAGTATCGGGTGGTCCAATATCCGGGCGCGGTGCACGCTTTCACAAATCCCGAGGCCACGGAGCTTGGCCAGAAGTTCAACCTGCCGCTCCGGTACGATGCGCAAGCAGACCGCGAGGCGAAAGCCGAGGCATCGAAGTTCTTTGCGGCCAACCTCCAAAAGTAGAGACATCGCCTTGTGCCGCAGCGTCAGTCCACGTTGCGGCGCAAGCCCTCGATCACCCTACCGGCCACAGGCGGGAACCTCATTGAGGCTCATTGCATCCAACGCTTGAAACGACAGGTGTCAGATGCAGAAAACCCGGACAACACTTCCCGACCTCACGAGCCTCACCGACATCGATCTTGTCAGTTATGCCCGTGCTGGAAGTCCGGATGCCTTCCGCATGATCATGCAGCGCCACAATCGTCGGCTCTACCGAGTCGCCCGTGGGGTCACAGGCAATGACATCGAAGCCGAGGATGTGGTCCAGGAGAGTTATCTCCGTGCCTTCACGCACCTCGACACCTTCCGGGGCGAAGCCCGCCTGTCGACGTGGCTGACCCGCATCGTCCTCAACGAAGCCCTGGGGCGTGTACGGCGCCGGCGCGAAATCCTCGACCTGAGCACCCTGGAGCGGATCGACGATGGCCGAGCGCAGATCTTGATGTTTCAGCAGCCTTTACCCTCGCAGGACCCGGAGGCCGAGGCAGGCCGGGCGCAGCTGCGTCGCTTGGTGGAGCAGGCCCTCGATGACCTGCCGGAGGCCTTCCGGTCTGTGTTCGTGATGCGAGAGATCGAGGAGATGAGCATCGAGGAGACGGCCTCCCATCTTGGCATCCGCCCGGAGACCGTAAAAACAAGGCTCCATCGCGCAAGGCGGCTGTTGCAGAAGGCGCTCCACGCCCAGTTCGTGGTGACGCTGAAGGATGCCTTCCCGTTCGACGGGCTTCGCTGCAACCGGGTCACCGACCGTGTCATGCAGCGCCTGGAGCTGAAGCCATAAACCCCGAGCGGGTCGGGTGCTCGTGGGCAGATCTCGTTTCTCGTTCGCGACTTCGGGAACCTTCTTCTGGCGGCTGCATCCAATGCAGCGGCTGGTGGGTATCCGTGCTGGATGCCGTAAGCAATGCCGGCCCGGCCTACCCGCATCCCATTGAAGGGAGAACACGATGTCAAAACTTCGCATGACCCTGATCGGCGCCTGCCTCTGCCTTGCCCCCTACAGCGCGATGGCTCAGCAAGCCGCAAAGATCACCGACCCGCAGATCGCCCACATCGCCTACACGGCCGGGCAGATCGACATCCAGGCCGCTGAACTTGCGTTGAAGCAGTCCCAGAACAAGGAGGTCAAAGCCTTCGCCAATGACATGGTGCGTGACCACAAGGCGGTCAACGAGAAGGCGCTCGCCCTGGTGAAGAAGCTGAATGTCAAACCCGAGGACAACGACACCAGCCGCCAGCTCCTGCAGCAGGCCGAGGCCAAGCGGAAGGAACTCAGCGCCCTCAAGGGGGCCGCCTTCGACAAGGCCTACGCCCAGAACGAGGTGGCCTATCATCAGCAGGTCAACGGCGCACTCCAGAACACCCTGATCCCGAACGCCAGCAATAGCGAGTTGAAGGACCTGCTCTCGACCGGGCTCAAGATCTTCCAGGGCCACCAGCAGCATGCCGAGCATCTTGTCCAAAGCCTGCCGGCGCGGACGGGGGCTTTGGCTCAGTGACGAGAGACTGACCGATGCGCCGGTTGACAATACTGGCTGCCGTTGCGTTGGGGATGCTGGGCAGTCCGGCCTCCCCGGCGGGCACCACACAGTCCATTCTCATGACGGGTATCGCCTTCGCACCCAAGCAGGTCACGGTGCACGTCGGTGATACGCTGGATTGGGCCAACCAGGACATCGTGGCGCACACCGCAACGGCCAAGGACAAAAGCTGGGACGTCAACGTGCTGCCAGGAAAGAACGGACGCATGGTGATGAAGGCGGCGGGCACCTTCGACTACATCTGCCGCTATCATCCGAACATGACGGGCGAAGTCATCGTTGAGCCCTAACCTGCGAAGAGGCAGGTGTCGGCCCTCGGCTCGCAGCCTCATGGGCATCCGTCAATGCAGGATGTTGGCCAACCAGGCCCATGGACATCACAGCGAGCCGGACTGACCCGGTTTCGGAAGTGCGATGGGTTATCTGCCCCAACTTGGGCCATTTGCCCCACCGGCTTTGATGCAAGCAGGCAGATTGCCTTAGGCTTCCTTGCGAGTACTCACTTGGCCCGATTCTTGCATATGATCCCGTTCAAAGGGCACGCAGAAGCGCTGAATGCGCCCAGGTCGCGGATCAACAAAAGGAGGGACGCATGAGGATCGAGCGGGAGAACGCCACGCCAGGCGAAACCTTGTCAGCATGTCCATCCGGTTCGAGTTGGTGAGGATCTTGCATGCGCTATTACTTTCACCTTGTGAGCGATCAGACGCAGTTCCTGGACCACACCGGGCTCGACATTCCAGATCTTGCGACGGCAAAGGATGAGGTGCAGAACACCCTGGCCCAGCTGCGGCGCACGATGGATGACGTTGAGGATTGGGCCGGGTGGCGTCTCGAAGTCGTTTCGTCGGAAGGCAGTCTGCTATGCTCAGTGAGCCTCATGGCAACCGTTCACTGACCGGTCACACGAACACCGAATAGCCTAGAGGCATCAAAGCGCTTCCGTGTCCCGCGGTTTCATGTGCCGCAACGGAGACGAAGACCTTCCGCTCAGCCGGAACTTTGCGGGTCAGATGCTGATCCGCAAGCTTGATGGCACGCGGGATGCTATTGAAGCGGCTTCATGTCAGCCGAGTGAACATTGCGCTCCGGGAAGCTCGCGATCTTCTCACCTTTCCCGGTCGCGAGGTCGATCCTGTAGAGGGCGCTCTCCCCGCCGTAGTCGGTGGCATAGAGCGTGCCGTCACGGTCGAACACGATGCCCATCACGCTCGGGGGCACGTTCGCGTAATGCGCCACCTCGTTCAGTGCAGCTCCCTTCGGATCCAGCCGGTACAGCGCCGTTGTCGTGGTGGCGTACATCGCCCCATCCTTGGGATTGATGGCAAAGTCCATCACGTCCTTGCCACCCTTGAACGGGCCGATCTCGGTGAATGTCCCCGTTTGGGGATCAATCCGGTAAAGCCGGTTTTCCATCACCCCACTGGCGTACAGACCTCCGTCCGGACCGGGGCCCAGGGCCATGATGCGGATCGTCTTGTCGAGCGGCTCGCCGATGGGCGTCGCCTTGCCTGTGGCCGGGTCAACGCTGGCCAACTGCGATCTGGAGTTCTCATGCCGCATCGAGTCCGTGACGGTGTAGAGCTTGCCGTCGGTGCCGAAGGCGAGAGGAGCCGAGCCGGGATAACCGAAGCTGCCGATCACCTTGGTTTCGCCAGTCGTCGCGTCGATGGCAAGGAGATCGGTTCCAACACCGCCCGTAGCATAGATAAGCGGCTCCGCCTGGACACTGAACGTCGACGACATGAGAAGCAGGGCAACAGTCGTGGCAGATAGACGCGAAGCAGACGGCATGACGTGCTCCTGTTCGAGCCAGCAATGGTGATCATACACCCGGTGGCGTTTGCCCAGAAGCAAAGCCCAAACACGCCCTATGATTTCAACGGATGCGCCGGAATGGTACCGTCCTGGGGCCCCTGCGCGTCTCCTCGGGGTGGACCGAGCCTACGCCCAACCGAGCGCCAAAGCCGCGACGACGAGATATCGTGCTGTCTTCGCCACCACAATCAGGGCGATGAACACTGGCAAAGGCTCGCGCAGGATCCCTGCCACGATGGTGAGCGGGTCCCCGATCACCGGCATCCAGGACAATAGCAGGGACCAGCGCCCATAGCGGCGATACCAGCCCTCCGGTTTGGTGACCTGCTTCTGAGTGAGCGGGAACCAGCGCCGGCCCTCGAACCGGGTGATGAAGCGCCCCAGGTACCAGTTCACACAGGAACCCAGGATGTTGCCGAGGCTGGCGGCCAGAACCAGCACCCAGACGTGGTAGTGGTCGGCCAGCGGCATGCCGGCCAGGACCACCTCCGACTGGAACGGGAACACCGTCGCCGACAGGAACGCGGTCCCGGCCAAGCTGAGATACTCGAGAAGATGCTCCATGGGAGATCCAGCGCGGATCCCTGCGCGATCATGAGTGACCGCACAGGGAAGCCTGCTTACTTCGCCTGCTTGAGGCTGCCGAAGTCGCCGCTCGCGGTCAGCTTGACCGTGACCGGGGCAGAGCCGCGGTTGCGCCAGAACCAGCCATGGCCGCCGTCGAAGCCCGCCGTGATCTCGCCCTCGTCACCGGGAACGCCGCGGCCCTTGGAGTAGGAAACTTCCTTGCCGCCCGGGCCTGCGCCGTGGGTGTCATGGTTGACCGTGCCGCCCTCGACCTTCCAGGAGTAGGTCAGCTTGGCGCCCTGCTTCATGTCAGCCTTCACCTCGGTGCCCTCGCCGGGTTGGAGGGTGACCGAGATCTCCTGCAACTTGGCCGCCGGGGCCTGGGCCTGCGCCGAGCCAATCACGAGTTGGGCGAAGATCGAGCCGAGCAGGCTGGAGCGCTGCTCCGGGGCTGCAGGGGCGGCAGGCGTCGGCGCAGTCTGGTCCTTGGCCCGGTCGGCCTCGGCCTCGGCCTCCTCGGCGAGCTGGGTCTTGATCTCGCCCATTTCGGCCAGCCCCAGGGCGCGTCCGACGCCCGTCGGGTCGATGCCGTACTCGGACGGCAGGACCACGGTGACAAGGAGCGCCGCGGCCACGCCGGCAGCGATGAGAGTGGAGCGCACGAGCTGGGCTGAAGTTGGGAGTTCGGCGCGGGTCGGCATGTCGGTGTTGTACATCGGTGTGTTCCTTGAGGTTGAGGGATCAGGCGGCAGGTGTCGCGACGAAGTAGCCCGTGAGCTGCATGCCGATCAGCACGAACCCGGCGCTCATCATCGCGACGTTGGCGGTGTAGGCGTGACGGAAGAACCCGTCTGTGCGGCGCCAGTAGCCCATCAGGATCAGGATCGCGGACAGCGCGAGGAGCTGGCCGATCTCGACCCCGACATTGAAGGCCAAAAGGTTCGGCAGCAGCCCGTCGGGCGAGACATCGTACTCCTGGATCTTCGCCGCGAGGCCGAAGCCGTGGAATAGGCCGAAGATCAGGGTGGCCAGCTTTGTGTTGGGCTGGAAGCCGAACCAGCGCTGGAAGGCGCCGAGGTTATCGAGGGCCTTGTAGACGACCGAGAAACCGATGATGGCGTCGATCAGGTAGGCGCTGACACTGACCCCGTAGAGCACGCCGAAGATCATCGTCACCGAGTGGCCGATGGCGAACAGGCTGACGTAGAGGCCGATGTCCTTGGCCCGGTAGAGGAAGAAGATCACGCCGAGCAGGAACAGGATGTGGTCGTAGCCGGTCACCATGTGCTTGGCGCCGAGGTAGACGAAGGGGATCAGGTGAACCCCGGTGATCTCCTGGATGTAGCCCTTGTCGCCCTCGGCGACGGCATGGGCGAGCGCCTCCAGGCCGGAGAGCGGGAGCATCAGGAGGGCTGCGGTGAGCGCAAAGATGGCGGTCGGCGGGCGCACGGCAGGCGGCCACGACCAGCCTCCGGAAAGAGGTCTGTGCATAGGGAAGGGTCCGTTGTTCGTTCGTCGAGAATGGCCGCGCTCAGGCAGCCTGCGGGATCAGGCGGCGAACAAGGGACACGGTGGCCGATCGAGGCGGAACGAGAGATGGGATGACGGGCGGCCCTGCTCCCAAAGGCGCAGAGACTTGCCGTCCGGGGCCTTTAAGGATGCCGGCGCAGCCGCGAGCCCCATCGTGACGTGGGAGTGGTCCTTGTGCTCGGGACCGTGGCCAGGCCGATGATCCGGATCGGTCTCATCGTCGTCATGGCTGTGCCCATGCCCGACCCAATCCGAGGGATCCCCAGGTGTTAGGCCGGCGTCCACCGCCTGGGCCATTCCGACATCGTGCATGCCCGGGGCCGCTCGCAGGGACGGGAACGCGCTCAGCATCACCGCGAGGGCGATGATGAGGCGAAAACCGTTCAGGAGGGCCGCTCTGGTCATGAAGAGGATTTAAGGATCGCGGTGTTGATTGGCGGTTAACGGACACAAGGAACAGGACAGCCTGAGTTAGGACGCGGTCCGCCTGATGCAAGTCGCACGGCCTAGGCGTCCATCATGGCATTCCTGAGACAGGCGATGTGCCCCTCGCTGTCCGCTGCCTTGCCGCGAGCCTCTGCCTCGCCGCGAAGTGATCCCCACTCGGCGGCAACACGGATTATGCTGTGATCCCACTGAAGCGACCGCGCACGCTTGGCTAGCAAAATGGTCCGAGCATGGGAGAGTCCGTGACATGACCGACCGACACGACGACCTCAAGCGCATCCTTGCCGAAGGCATCGAGCGGGGGGAGGGTTTCACGGTAACTCTCAAACGGGTCAGGGGTCGGTACCCCGACTCGACGGCGGCGGAGATCGCCGACGCTATGCGTCCGGTCAATAAGGAAGCCTCAGACACCGGACGGCCGAGCGGCCGCTATGCCAAGCCCTACAATGGATCACCGCGATGACGGCCAGCGTCGGTGAAGGTCGTCGATCGTGAACGCATGGGCGTGGCCTTGATCCCGATGCTCCCGTAGGTGCGGATGATCAGGCGGCAGGTCCGGGTGGGCATGCGCGATCTCCTCTGGATCGTGCGCCGGCCAGAGCCACGCCGCCAGGCCGAAGCCGATGAGGGTGACCAGTCCAAGAACGGCCAAGGTCATCGCAATGCCGACCCCACGCCCAAGCCAGCCGGCCAGCGGGTAGGTCAGGAGCCAGCAGGCATGCGAGAGGGCGAACTGAGCCGCGAACAGGGCGGGACGATCCTCAGCCTGGGCCGAGCGCCGCAACAGGCGTCCCGTCGGGGTCTGCACGGCTGAATAGCCAATCCCCAGCAGCGTCCAGGTGATCAGCAGGGCCGGCCATCCGATGGTCCCGCTCCAGGTGGCTACGGCAAACGCCAGGAGCACCACGGCGAGCAGGGTCGCCGCCGGCAGCATCACGGCTCTGTCAGGCAATTTGTCGAGGACACGCGGCAACAGGAGTGCCGCCGCCATCGAGCCGCCGCCGAAGCAGGCCAGGGCCACCGCGACATCGTCCTCCGGCAGGCCCAGCACACCGCGGACGATCACGACGGTGTTGACGATGACCATGGCCCCGGCGGCCGCAACCGAGAGGTTAAGGGCCAAGAGGCCCCGCAGACGCGGCGTCTTGAGGTAGATTCGCAGGCCGCGCGTGGTCTTGTCGTAGATTCCGCCTTTCTGCTCGGAGGCAACCGGCTGCGGAAGCCGGACGGACAGGACGAGGGCGGCCGAGCAGAGAAAACCGACTACCGTGCCGCCGAACAGCCAATGGAAGCTGATGATGGTCAGAAGGGCGGCCGCCAGGGCCGGGCTGAGCAGGCTCTCGAGATCGTAGGCCAGGCGTGAAAGCGAGAGCGCCCGGGTGTAGTCCTTTTCGTCCGGCAGCACGTCGGGAATGGTGGCCTGGAAGGTCGGCGTGAACGCCGCCGAGGCCGATTGCAGCAGGAAGATCAAAACATAGATCTGCCAGACCTCGGTGATGAAGGGCAGCAATAGCGCGACCGCTGCCCGCACCAGGTCCATGGACACCAGGAAGGCGCGGCGGGGAAGCTGGTTAGCGAAGGCGCCGACAATGGGCGCCACGCCGACATAAGCCACCATTTTGATGGCGAGCGCCGTGCCGAGGACCACGCCCGCATCCGCCCCCGCCAGTTCGTAGGCCAGGAGGCCCAGCGCCACGGTCAGCAGGCCTGTGCCCGCGAGCGCGATGACCTGGGCGGCGAACAGGTGGCGGTAGGTGCGGTTGGCGAGAACGTCGAGCATGGTGGCACCTCAGGCTGTCGGTGATGATGACCCTGCGGGGAGAAGGTTCCGCCGCTTCCCACCTTTCGGGGACGGTTGCTGCCCTTCCATTCTGACCTGTTTCACCCGCCGCGGAAGCTCCCGCAGGAGGGCCGTGCGCCGATAGGGTGTCAGCTTCCGCCATTCCCAGATCTCCGGGATCGTCCGTCCGCAGCCAAGGCACCAACCGGTCCGGCCGTCGAACTCGCACACGGAAATGCAGGGGTTGTCTTTCTTCACGGCCTTACCTCGATCTGCGGCAAACATTGCGGTGGACATCACATAGGGTAGCCCCCTATATGATACAAGCCATCAGTCAGGAGGCCGCATGTCCCACACGATCAAGGAAAAGACGAAGCTTCTCAGCCGGGTGCGCCGGATCAAGGGCCAGGTGGAAGCCATCGAGCGAGCGCTTGAGGCCGAGCTCGGCTGCGCTGACGTCCTCATGCTGGTCGCGTCCGTGCGCGGGGCCGTGAACGGCCTGACGGCGGAGCTGATGGAGGACCATATCCGCAACCACGTCGTTGACCCGGCGCATGAGCCGGACGCGGAACGGGCCAAGGGTGCCGCCGAACTCATCGAGGTGGTCCGCACCTACCTGAAATGAACCTGTTCCCGGCGGCTGAATGATAATGGCCGCCGCAAGACATTCCTGGAAAACCAAAAACAATGCCTGATATTGCTCAACTTCTTCAGTCTGGTGGCAACGGCTGGCTGTACCTTCCCTTTGCCGTCCTGCTCGGGGCCCTGCACGGGCTGGAGCCCGGCCATTCCAAGACCATGATGGCCGCCTATATCGTCGCGATCCGCGGCACCATCGGCCAGGCCATCCTGCTCGGCGTCTGTGCCGCCCTCTCCCATTCGCTCATCGTCTGGATCGTGGCGATGCTCGGTCTGTCGCTCGGGAAGGAAATCCTGAACTCCCACTTTGAGGCCTGGCTGCTGATCGCGTCCGGTGTGATCATCCTCGGCATTGCAGCGTGGATGCTCTGGCGCACGGGCCAGAGCTTGGGCTGGTTCCGGCGCCATCACGATGGTCACCATCACCATGATCATGATGACCACCATCACGACGAGGTTCGCACCATCGACACGGGCCATGGCGTTGTGGAGCTCTCGATCTTCGAGGACGGCGTGCCGCCCCGCTGGCGCCTGCGTACGATCAGCGGCAACGCCTGGAGGGCCGAGGACGTGATGGTCTCGACCGAGCGCGAGGACGGCTCAGGCGAGCGGTTCCGGTTCGTCGAGCGGGATGGCTACCTCGAATCCGCAGGGGAGATC
The DNA here is from genome assembly GCF_009296175.1 of Microvirga tunisiensis. Classification (GTDB taxonomy): domain Bacteria; phylum Pseudomonadota; class Alphaproteobacteria; order Rhizobiales; family Beijerinckiaceae; genus Microvirga; species Microvirga tunisiensis. Next base: position 16,665 of record NZ_VOSK01000053.1, read on the forward strand.
CCCGAACCGCACGCGTTCACCGCCCACGTGCGGCTCTCGCACGGCGACCACGCCCATACCTACAAGCTCCCGTTCGCCGAGCACGATCACGGGCATAGCTATCCTCACCATGCCGAGCATGACGAGGACGCCCACGAGCGTGAGCATGCCGAGCAGATCGCCCGCCAGCTTGCGACCAACAACGGCCAGGTCACGACATGGCAGATCGCGCTGTTCGGCATCACCGGTGGCCTGATCCCCTGCCCGGCCTCGATCACCGTGCTGCTGATCTGCCTTCAGCTTGGCCAGTTCACCCTTGGAGCGGGACGGTTGCCGCCTTCAGCCTGGGACTTGTGATCACCATGGTCTCCATTGGCGTCGCCGCGGCGTGGGGCATTCAGCACGCCTCGAAGCGGATCAACTTCTCCGACCGACTGCTGCGGCGTCTGCCACTGGCTTCGGCCGGTCTCGTCGGTGTCCTGGGAGTGATCATGTTGGTGCAGGGCTTCGCGGATCTCGCGGCGCCGGCGACGGCCTTGTCATAGGAGCGAACCGGGTCACCGCTTCCAGAAGGGCTTCGCGGCCTCGATCAGGGCCTTGTCCCGCGGAATGCCCATATCGCGCAGCAGAGGGTCATCCTGTTCGGCCAGCTCGCGTAATCCGCTCCGCTGGTGATGCCGGGCCGCCCAGAGCTGGATCAACCGCGACAGGGCCAGCCACGGAGTTGATGAGTTTTTCTGCTCCAAGGAAGGGAAGCCGTCCGTGGCTGCCGTGGAGGGGAGCGCACCGATAAGCGTTTGCCTGGACATGATGGGAACTCCGGATTGGAGTATTTCTATTGAACCGCATCCGGGTTGCCCGCAAAGCATCCTTTCTCTAGCCTGTCTTAGTTTTTCTCATGAAGTCGGCCGATGCTTCGCCGCCTGCCGCCGTTGAATGCCCTCAAGGCCTTCGAGACAGCCGCCCGCCACGAGAGCTTCACGCGGGCCGCCGAGGAGCTGTGCGTCACGCAAGGGGCGGTCAGCCATCAGGTGAAGGCCCTGGAGAGCGTGCTCGGCGTCAAGCTCTTCAACCGCGAGCGCCAGCGCCTTGTGATCACGGAGGCAGGTCGCGAATACCTCGCTGTCGTGCGCGATGCATTCGACCGGATCGCGCTCGGCACCGAGCGCCTCACGCAACGCCAACGGTCAGGCGTTCTCACGGTCAGCACGTCACCGGACTTTGCCGCCAAGTGGCTGATCCATCGCCTCGGTCGGTTCGCCGAAGTGCACCCCGACATCGACCTGCGGATTTCGGCAACCATGCATCACGTCGACTTCGCGCGGGAGGATGTCGACATCGCCGTCCGCCACGGCGACAGCAACTGGACGGGCCTCGACGTCGTCCGCCTCTGCTCCGAGGAGCTTCACGCCGTGTGCAGCCCCGGCCTCGTGTCGGGATTGAACCGTCGGGTCGAGCCTTCGGACGTGCTCCGGTTTCCGCTGCTGCATCTCGATGACCACAGCGACTGGACGCGGTGGCTCGAAGCCGCCGGGGTGCCCGCGACGGGGATCTCCCATGGCCCGGTCCTGAACCGGGCGAGCATGGTGATCGACGCGGCGATCAATGGCCAGGGTGTCGGGCTCGCCCGCACCACGCTCGCGGCGTGGGACCTGATCAACCAGCGGCTGGTGGCACCGTTCTCCGTCACGCTGCCCTTGTCCAAGGGCTATTGGATCGTCTGCCCGCAGGCCACGTCCATGCTGCCCAAGATCGCCACGTTCCGGGACTGGCTGCTCACCGAGGTCGCCGCCGACGCGCGCTGCCTTCGGGCACCCGATTCATAAGATCGCGCGGGACTACAACACGATGGATCCGGTCGGGGTCTGCCGAGATCGAACGTGGCCCCCAGCTTCATCGGCCTTCAGGTTGATGCCAATCCCCGGTCCCAGGTCGCCTACAGGCGTATTCGGATGCGGGCGATCTGAGCTGGTTGAGGAACCCGAAGCGGCACTCGATGGATGTTCCCGCTGGACCACACCGTCCAGCGGGAATCCCGCTCTGCGGATCCTCAGCGTTCCTCAGGCGGCTTGATGGCCGAGAACTGCCACAGCAGCGTCAGGTCGTAGGCCGCCTTCAGGGTGCCGGCGAGAACAAGCGGCCAACCGAAGGGCGACATGGTCAGCAGCCAGCCGGACAGGAGCGGCGCGAGAGCCGACGCCAGGCTGCGGGGCACCGCCGTGACGCTCGCCGCCGCTGGCCGCTCCTCCGGCCGGACCACCGCCATGACGTAGGAAGATCGGGTCGGGACATCCATCTGGGACAGCAAGCTCCGGAGGATTAGCAGACCGAACGCGATCCAGATGGTCGGCGCAAACGCGGTCAGGATCAGGAAGACGCTCGACGGCAGGTGCGTGAACACCATCGTGTTGATCAGTCCAAACCGTTTGGCCAGCGGCACCGCCGCGAAGTACGAGACCGCCGAGCACAGGCTGGTGGCGAAGAAGATCGCCCCGATGGTGGCGACGCCGAGGCCGAACCGCTCGCTGAGCCAGATCGTTAGCAAGGCATTGATGACGAGCCCGCCGCCGAACGCGTCGACCGAGAACAGGGCCGCCAAGCGGTAGACGATACCCCGCGACGGGCCGAGCGGTGCCGGCGGGTTGTCGGTGCCCGCTTCGACCTGGGGCGACAGATGGCGATAGAGGAAGAACGTGAGCAGTCCGATGAATGCGTAAAGTCCGAACAAGGCGGTCACCGTGGCCGACGGTGCGATGACCGGAGCGAGCCAGTCCACCATGCCAACCGAGAGCGCCCCCAGAGCACCGAAGAAAGCGCCAACGAAACTGTAGCGGGCGAACGCCGCCGTCCGGTCCTCGTTAGCGACGACATGGGAGATGGCGGTGTGCTCGAGGGGCAGAAAGACGCTGACGTCGCCGCCGGATGGATTGAGCGTGCCGACGAAGGCGATCACAAGCAATGGCCAGAATGCTTCGATCCCAGCGAACCCCAGGCCAGTCGCGGCCATCAGGAGGCTTGCGGCCAACAGGGCCTGACGCCGGGGAACGCGGTAGGCCACCAGCCCGAGCGCAAGCGTCAGCAGGGCTGACCCCAGCAATGACGCGGTCGAGATGAGGCCGATGCCGAAGGCATCATAGCCCAATCGGGACAGGTGCACCGGCAGCAGGATCGCCACATAGCCGTCCCCGAACGCCCTCAAGGATCGCGCCACGAGAACCCGCCTGATGTCAGGTGAAAGACGCACACGCGCGCGGGTCCCCGCTCCCGTCGCCGGTCCTTCATCAATCCTGCCTTGATGCTCGGTATCCTGGGCGACGCTGGACAATTCCCTCTGCCTTTCGGACTGTTGCGGGCACAGGCCCTGCTTTCTCACGGGACGGGCCGATAGACCCAGATCGCGGCCGGCTTCTGGTCTCTCGCCCGCACAGCCAGGAACAAACGATCCAGTTCGGGAACGAACAGCGCGGTGCGTGCGCCGGGAGCGGTGGACAGATGGGCTATCCGCCGGAAGGTGCCAGCATCCGGCTCAAAGACATCCACGTAGCCCTCGCCACAGCTCACGTAGACCCGGCGCCGCTCCGCATCCACGAACACATCGTCGGAATCCCCGCACGTTCCTGCGTTTGCGACAGGTGCACCGTCTTTCATGGAAAACGCGGTCAGCATCGGCGGATTGCGGAACACCACAAGGACCTGCCCTGACGCCTCGTCGAGAGCCATCGGGAAATTCGCACGCGAGTGCCCGGTCGACCACTTGGCGGTTACCTTGCCACTCTGGCGATCGGCCACCTCGATCGCATGCGCATCGGGAACGTTCACGAAGATCCGGCTACCATTGCTCTCGAGCCGGAAGCTCTCGGGATGTCCATCCAGGCCAATCTCGGCGGCCTTCCGGTCTCCCCTGGCATCGATGATGGCCAAGGCTCCTTTGCCATAGCCGACGATCACCTGGTTGCCGGCGCTGTCGACGCGGATGTTGTCCGCGTCGTCGCCAAGTTCGATCCCCCGGGTTTCCCTCAGGTCTTGCCCCCGGAACAGCCGCACTGATCCATCGCCCGCGTTGGCGACGTAAAGGGTGTCGGTCAAAGGGACATAACCGACGCCCTGCGGCTCCTTGAGGCCGCGGATCCGACCCGACACCCGAGAGGCGCTCAGATCGACAATCGCGACGCTGTTGTTGCCGAGCTCCGCCACGAAAAGGCGATGGCGGGCGAGATCGACGGCCATGTGATCGATCCGGCCCTTGACGTTGCCGAGCGGGATCTTCGCCTCAAGGTGCAGGGGCATGGACTCGGCCGCGAGTGCACCCTGTGGCGTGACCACAGTCGAGAATGCAGTCCCCATGAGGGTGCCAACGACTTGAAGGAAGATCCCTCTCATTGGTCCCTCCTAGTCCTTCGCGGTCTTCACCTGATCGAGAGCGGCCCGCAGTCCCTTGGCGACTTTCGCAGTGTCGTCATTGGCCCAGAAGTGCATGAAGAACAGCCGCGGCTCGTCGTTGAGCATATGGTTGTGCACCGCCGTCACCTCGATCCCGTTCGACTGGAGGGCCTTGATGACCGGGTTCACCTCGTTAGCGGTGAGCACGAAGTCGCCGGTGATCGCCGCCTTGCCGGCCCCGGTCGGCTGGATGTTGATGGCAATGGCCGAGCCCATGGCCTCGGGCACCTCCATGCCGCTGTCCTTGACGGCTTCCGCCCGAGGCACGCTGACCTGGTACACGCCACCATTCACCTTGCCCTTGCGCCCAAGCGTCTGGTCGAGGGTAGCCGTGTCGAGATCGGGTGACTGCCCCGTGGACGCAGTCGTCGACGCCTGTGTGGCCGCTTCGGGTGAGATGCCGGCGGTTTCGGCCCCGAACGGCGTCTTGCTCGCGTTGAGGGCTTCCCGCAGGGCGGTGGCCAGCTTGCTCGGCTCCCCATGGCCGTGGACGTGCATGTACATCGTGGCTGGCGAGGAGCGCAGGAGGTGGTTGTGTAGGGCCGTGATCTCCACCCCGCCCTGCTCCAGGCGGGTCAGCACCGGGTTGATCTCCTCCTGCGTCAGGACGAGGTCGCCCATGACCATGACCTCGTTGCCCATCGGCTTGAACGCAAGCCAGGAGCCGAGGGCCAGGGCCGGCTTGATCGCCACGCCATCGAGCGTGACCTCAAGGTCGGTCCGGGGCAGGCTCACGCGGTACACGCCGCCGGGCATTTCCTTGCCCTGCTTGCCGAGGCCGCTGGCAACTTGCTGCTGCCATTCCTCAGCGCTCAGGGCAGGCGTGCCGACAAGTAGTCCAAGAACTGCAACGGTGGTCAGGATCCGCATCGTGCTCTCCCTGTGTTGCCCCTGCTCTTCCCGCGCACGGGCGGAACATTACGACTGCAATCCGGTGTTACTCCACCGGGGACTCTGGTCAGCCTGGGAGCCGTTCACCGGCACGAACAGGATTGGGCAGCCGGTTCTCGGCCGGCGCCAGCGGGCAGATCCACCGGTCCGCATACGCGCAGGAGGGATTGTACGCGAAATTGAAGTCGAGGATGAGCCGTCCGTCCGGGGCATGGCCGAAATCCGCGCCCTTGATCGTGTCCAGCAGATAGCGCCCGCCGCCAAAGGTCTCATGGCCGCTGCTGGCGTCCCGGAAGGGCAGGAACACCCCGCCGCCATAGCCGCCGATCCAGTAGAGAGTGAGCTCATTGCCGAGGTACGGTGCAAGACCGCGGGTCCGGGCGAAGGGATGAAGGCGCACTTCGCCGTCACTTCCAACCTCCATCGTGATGGTCGCCCGGCTCTGCGGTTCGCCGAGTTCGACAAGAAAGCGGAGCGAGGGATCATAAGGAAAGCAAGCAAGGCCCGTGAATTTGGCCCGCTGCTCAGGAAGGATCGGCGACTGGGAATGGTGACGGAACAATTCATCCCGGATCGAGCGCCATTGCTGCCATCCAGTAAGCGGTTCGGCTCCCCGAACCAGAGCATACAACTCGGCGATGGTGCGCCTCCAACCACACAGTTCGAACTCCCGCAAGGGCGCATGGAGCCTTTCGGGAGATGTGTCGGAGGATGACGACATGGGCCTGGTGGTCCCGATTACATCGGCGGCTTGACGCCGTCCTTCTCCAGGGTAGCACGGGTCGCCACGACAGAACCATCGGGCTTCCTCAGTCCGGAGACGAAGATGGCGGCACCCGGCTTGAAGAGGTTGATATCTCCCGGCACGAACGCCACCACAGGCACATCCGGCGTCACGATGATCTCCGCTTCTTGGCCCTTGTATGTCATGCGCAACACCTGCCCCTGTGGAGCCTCCGCGACCCCGGCGACCACTGCGTTCGTCATCAGGCTGTTGGGCGCGAGATCGGCGGGAAACTGTCCCTGGTTGGCAGTCGGCGGCAGGAAGTGCACCTCGAGCGCCCGCAGCTTGCCGTCGGCCCCGCGGACAGAGGTTGATGCGATGGAGTCGCCGGCCTTGATCTCGGACAGGCTGCGCTTCTCCACGCCGGTGACGGTGAAGTTCGGAGCCATGGTCACAGAGACATCCTGCCCTGCCTGAGACTTGACCAGGAGGGTCTGCCCGTCGAGCCTCTCGACGGTGCCGCGGATGCGGGTGGGCGTGCCCTCGGACGTTTGGGCCAGCACCGGGATTACGGCTAGAGCAAAGAATACTCCCATCAGAGATGATCGCATGGAGGCCCTCCTGGGTTAAGGCGAGGATCGGCATGAAGCTGGCCACCCCCACACGATCGCTCCCCGATGGTCCACGTCAACATCTCAAAAGGCGTGGCACGAAGCCTGCTCGCGTTTGTGAATGTGCGGTCGATGGTAAATCGCCTGCCTTCAGGCCCGCCAGATAGTACTCACTTGATATCAAAAAGGGTTCTAAGCTTGGATTGTGGCAGCGTGCGCTCGAATCGTGGTGAGCGTCAGGACCCCGACCTCCAAGCCTTCGGCATCCACCACGCGCACCACCTCACTGCCGTTCATGAGCAGGAGTGAGAGCCCCTCACGCAGGGAAGCAGACGCCGCGATTATAGGCATATCCGCGGCGAGCGTTCCACCTGTATGGGCTTCGCAAACCTCTCCCGCCGTGATCAGGGCCAAGCGTTTCAGGGCCCGCTCCGTGCCCACGAAGTCTGAGACGAAAGGATCCGCCGGACGGGCCAGTAATTGGTCAGGAGTCCCGAACTGTACGAGCTGGCCATCCCGCATGACGGCAACGAGATCAGCCATATGGATCGCCTCATCGAGATCATGAGTTACCAGGATCACCGTCTTCTTCAGCCGCTGCAGGATAGTAAGAAACTCATTCTGCAGGCGGGCGCGGACGATCGGGTCGACCGATCCAAACGGTTCATCCATCAGCATGACCGGTGGATCGGCCGCAAGCGCTCGGGCAACTCCGACCCGCTGGCGCTGCCCGCCCGACAATTGACGCGGATAACGGTCCATGAACTGACCTGGATCGAGGCCCACGAGGTCCAACATTTCGCCAACGCGACGCTGGATCTGAACAGGAGACCAGCGGAGAAGCTGCGGCACCGTCGCGACATTCTCGGCCACCGTCATATGGGGGAAGAGACCAACCTGCTGGATCACATAACCGATGCGGCGCCGCAGACGAACCGGATCAATCCGTGTGACATCCTCGCCCTCAACGAGAATGCGGCCCGCTGATGGCTCGATGAGCCGGTTGACCATACGGATGGTCGTGGTCTTGCCGCATCCGGAGGGGCCGAGGAGCACGCACGTCGCTCCCGCCGGCACGTGGAGGTCAAGGTGATCGACGGCTGGCGATAACGCCTGCGGAAACCACTTTGACACATCCTGCAAGCTGATCATGCGCCCCCTGCCCGAGCCATACGACGCTCCACGAGCCCAAACCCGATTTCGGTGCTCAACGCCAGCACCGCCACTGCGAGCCCGCCAACGATGAGTTGCGGGATGTCGAGCATCCCCACCCCAGCCGTGATCAGTTCACCCAGTCCGCCACCGCCGATAAATGCGGCGAGCGTTGCCGCGGACACAATCTGCACTGCCGCCGTGCGGATGCCGGCAAAGATCACAGGAAGCGCCAGTGGAATTTGAATTCGGCACATGACCTGCCGATTGGACAGACCCTGACCGCGTGCCGCCTCCACGATGTCGGGGTCGATCCCACGTAAGCCGGTATAGGAGTTGATCAGAATTGCCGGCAGCCCATAGAGGGCTAGAGCCACAAAAGACGGCAGAAAGCCGGTTCCAAGGGAAGGCAGCATGAGGGCAAGGAGCGCGAGGCTCGGGATGGCTCGCAAAACGGTTACCGCCCCGACGGTGGCGCCTGCCGCCTTAGGCCATCGCAGGAGCACGAAAGACAGGGGAAGCGCGATTGTGATCGCTGCCGTCAGAGCCAGGCACGATAACGTGAGGTGTTGCCATATCGCCTGGCCGAAGACTTTCGGGTGCCCGACAAGCCACGTCAGCACGTCACGCAGCATCAGGCCTGCTCCGCAATTGCCGCCCGCAGATGGCGTTCAATGTAACGTAGACCTATATCGACAACGACAGCCAGGAGCGAGGTGAGTATTGCTCCTGCCGTGACCTTCTCTCCGAAATCCTGTGTGATTCCCTGAAAAATGATGTCCCCCAAGCCGCCCGCACTGATGTAGGCGGCAATGGTTGCGACGGAGATCTGAGTGACAGCCGTGATGCGAATTCCGGCCACGATCACTGGTGATGCGAGAGGTAACTCGATGCGGAAAAGGCGACGCCATGGACCATAGCCCATCCCATCCGCCGCTTCGATGATGTCACTTGGGACCTCACGGATTCCGGTCGCAATGTTCCGGATGAGGATGACAAGCGAATATAACACAAGGGCCGTAACAGCTGGCCGTGTTCCAAGGCCCATGAACGGGATCAAGAAAGCGAACAGAGCAAGGGCTGGGATGGTGTAGAAGACCCCAGCGATCACCATGACTGGCCCATAGACGCGCGGCCGCCGCGCCGAATAGACCCCAAGCGGAAAGGCAACAGCCAGAGAGAGCACAAGTGCCATGCCAACCAGAGCCACATGCTCACCGAGAGCCGTGAAGAGGCGGTCGTAGTTGTTGAGGATCCAGGTCACGCAAGGTCGGCGGGGAGGAGCCCGCTGTTCAAGTCGTCAGATTGTGCCTGAAGAGATGTCTGAGCGTCACTAGATCCTTAGCACAGTGATTTTGACGGTTTGACACCGCCAAGCTCGTGCTGCGGACTTCGCATCTGGTACCGAGGCCCCGTCCAATGGGGATCAATCCACTTGCAGATCCCGCACCGCTTCGAAGTGCCGTCACAAGAGACGGCAGGCCAACCGGTCAAAATCACTGTGTCGAGGATCTAGCGGGCGCCTTTTGCGGGAGACGAATGACGCCTGCAGGTCGCCGCACGTGACCGTGTCGCCAACCCTCCGGCCACAGCGGACGACAGCCGGGAAGCATCAAGCTTCGTTGCAACATCAGCGCCTCCCGTATCGAAAAGGGGCATTGTCAGATGGCAAAAAGGGGGCGCACCGCATCAGTATCTCGCGTCAGCGCACAACACCTTTGGACTTCAGGAACTCGGAAGCGACCTGGCGGGGCTCTTTCTTTTCGACCTCGACCTGACGATTCAATTCCTGCATGATCGCGTTATCCAGCAGGTCACCAACACGCTCAAGCGTCTCGCCAATCTTCGGATTGCTGTTCACAGTGTCCAGGCGCACCACGGGTGCGAGATAGTAGGGTGGAAACAGGCCCTTGTCGTCCTCAAGCGCCGTAAACTTTCCGGCGGCGATCTGCCAATCCGTCGCGAAGCCGTTGGCCACATCAATCTGCTTTTGAGTTAATGCCTCGTAGCGCAGGCGCAGTGCAGCGAACTGGCGGAACTCGGCGAACTCAAGCCCATAGACCTCTTTCAGCCCCTTGAGACCGTCGTGGCGATCGGCGAACTCAGGTCCCGCCCCAAGCTTCAGCCTGCTTGACACCTTGGCCAGGTCACTGAGGGTTTTGAGATTCATCTCCCGCGCGGTCTCCGGGCGAACGAGCATGGCGTAGCCGTTGTTGACCCCCGAGGGCTTGAGCCAGGTCAGCTTGAATTCCTTCTCATAGTAATTCTTGACCTTGTCGTAGACTTTGTCAGGGGTCATATCGGCTCCCCCGTCCGCCTTCATCACCGCGTTGAGCCCTGTTCCGGTGTATTCCGGGTAAAGGTCGATAGCACCGGTCCTGACGGCCTCATGCGCGATGAGCGTTGTGCCAAGATTTATCTTGCGCTCAACCTTAAACCCCGTGGCCTCGAGCGCGGCTGCATAGAGCTCAGCCACAATGAACTGTTCTGTGAAGTTCTTGGAGCCAACTTTTATGGTCTGGGCCGATGCCCCGTATGATCCAAGCAGGGTGGCGACAGTAAGGGCTGCCGCACTAAGCATCCGAACAAGTCTCATGACGATTTCCCCTATTCAGGCCCCGAAAGCCTAGAGGAGGAGAGCGTACCTGCCAACCTGGATGTCGTTGACGGCACATTGTCACTTTAGCGAGCGAGATTCTTAAGGCCCGCACGACACCAGCGCATTGCGCCCGCTCTCGATCCTAAAGAAGTGAACCTCGTCGATTCCCGGCCGCCTCTCAGTCGCCGGGATACCAAATCAATCCCTGGTTCGTGTCCTCTCGCAGCGGGCACGCACCAAGACGACGGCGCCTCCCTCCGTAACCAGCTCAATCACCTTCTGCCCCTATTAGCTAACGCCTGAGGAACTGCAGGGATTCCGATGTCAAGGGCCTTGTAGAGAGGCCCGACACAATGACGGTTGCCGGGCCTGGTCTGTGGATAGCGGGGAGGACCAGAGGTGAGTCCGTGTAACGGTTCTTTAGCCACGTCTGCTAAACCGGTGTTAGTCAACCATTCGAAACACTCAAGCTCCTCACCCGCCCCAGGAGCCATCCAATGAGTGTTCGTCTCAGTGCCGTAGCCCTTCTCACCGGGTTAGCTTTTGCTGCTCCTGTCCATGCAGAAGTCGACCTCCTCAATCCTGAGCACTTCGTGGATGCTCATGAGACCGAAACAGCTGCTCTCATCGCCGTGGACCTCGCGATGCTTCAGGGCCCGGCGTCTTTCACGCCTTCCGGGGTCGCTCAGCCTGTGTCTGTGGCTGAAGCCTCAACCGGTAATCTGGTGGAACTCCGCTCAGGGCCAGCCGCTCCCGCCGATCTGGTCAGCGTCACACCTTCTGAGAAGCAGGAAGAGGCATCTCTTGCACCTGAGTTCTTCCTTGGTCACACCCAGGACGAGACCTTTGCATGGATAGCCGCTGATCTTGTGCCCGCTCGGGAATTGACGACTGGCACGATTGCGAACGACAGCACAGGGACAGCGCCTCTCCTCGCGGATCAGCCCATCACCCAGTCTCTCACGGACGACGCACTGCCGTTTGAAGAGTATCTGCTGCCGTAGATCCTTTGAGCTTCAGCCGACTCGGACTTCGGATGTAGAGCAGTGTCCCTGAGAGAGTTATCGAAGCCCAACGAACGACAGGATCGCAAGGACGACAACGATGGCTCCGATAATCCAGATAATGCGGTTCACTGATGCCCTCCTGCGTCCAATCGCAAGCTCCAACGCTCCTACGCTGTGGGCTGTTCCTTGCTTGGGACTTTCTAGGACTGGCCGCAAGGGTTCAGATACTGCTGAAGCCATCGCGCGTTGGTCCTAGATGACGGTGCGGCCCCTCACCGGCTCGTCCACCAGCACCTGAACTCTCCTGCCGTGGCTGGCGGTTCGGGAAGCTAGCTCGACGCCCGCCTGGATGGCTTCGGGCAAGGTGGGCAGCGGGCGAGAATGATCTCGCTGCTGACCACGGCCCACAGGCCGCCGATCGGCTGAATCACGAAGTAGTCGTCTAACGGACCGCCCCCGACAAGACGGGCTGAGGTATCGCAGCAGGGCGTCGGGTCAAGGACTCGAGAATGAGCGGGTAGCCTGCTAATTCTCGCGGGACTAACTGGGTGGGGGACGCTGCCGCTTTGGGTAGCCAGCTTGTCTCAAGTTGGCACGCAAGTCTTGCAACGGAAGGTCCCATTCGGGTCAGGGACAGTTTGAAGCGTGACCTTGTAAAGATCCGCTCACGTCGTCAATTCGGAAATCCAGATCACGTTCGCCTCGTGGCAGGAAGAGCCATTTGAACTTGCTCCGTCCTTCCCGCTGAACCCGAGAGCCAACCAGGTGGCCAAATTCACAGAAGGTCCCTTTAGGGAACGAGAGAAGATCGCTGGCCGACAGCCTCGGCGATGGTGGCCGCGATCTCAGGCGCCGACCCGATCAGGTCGATGGGACCGTTGAAGCCAATGGCGTTCTCCGGCATTCCAAGGACAGGCCAGGGTTTAGGTGTGAGAACCATCGTGCGTCCGCCGGCCCGGTCGATCGCCTCCAATCCGCGAGAGCCGTCGTCCAAGGCCCCGAGAGTACAACGCCAATCGCCCGCTCCTGCGCTTCCAGCGCCACCGAACGGAAGAGAAGGTCGATCTTGCGGTTGCGGTACTGATCACCGGGATCGTCAACCAAGCCATCCAGGCTGTTGGCCATCACGGTGAGATGATGATCCGGCTCGCCAATGTAGCAGGTGCTCGCCTTGAGGAACTCGCCCTGCCCGGCAATGAGGACCGGGAGCTTGCTGCCCCGAGCAAGGATTTCGCGCAGGTGACTGATCTGATGGATGGGACGGTGCAACACGATCAGAACGACAGCGTTGAGGCCAGCGGGCAAGTGGCCAAGGAGCGCCTGGATGTCCCGCAGGCCCTCCCCGCCCGACGCCCCGATGGCGACGAACCAACCTGGCTCCTGCTCTCTTTGCCTATCGTCCATGGCGTACTGTACCATGGGCCAAGAAAATCAGCCGGAGTCAGCGCAAAATTTGCTGATCTTGTTCTATCCCCGCGTTCAGGCACGGCTTCCTGCAACAGGTTGAAGTCTCGCTCGGTGATCATGGTGGCTCCTCGTGCTTTCCAGGGTACCGGGTCCCGAGGTACGACTGGCAGGGGCCAGGATGTTCGTGCGGCTGCGTCCCAAATGCGCCAAGCCACCCGCTAAGTCTCATGCAAGGGAGCCCGACATTCAGCATGTCCTCACCTTGGATGGGTTTTGCCCTGGGCCGCTATTGACCAATCTGGAATGTGTCAAGCTTCGGCGGAGTTCCGTCAGTTACGAAGGATCCTTCGTAAACACCGGCCTGGGTATGGGCCACACACTCGACCATCGAGCCCCTCCGGGTCACATCGCCAAAGCGGCAGAAGCCGAGCGCAGCCTCCGCCGCGGCATAGTCCGCTTGGCCGATGTTCGATGTATCGGCCAAGAACACCCGCTCGATGGACTGAACCGCGTTGCCGGAGCCTTGCTCAATCCGGCGGGCGCTCTCGCCTGCAAAGGACAGGATGCTGTTCCCGGTCATGAACCAGTACCCGCTCACGCCCGTGCTGTAGTTCATGTTCACCAAGATGGTCTTGCAGCCCTCGACCGGGTGCCCGGCATGGGTCAGCTTCGTGCATTCACCGGAGATGGTGACCATCTGGGCAATCTTGCCCGCTCTGGGCTTCGTCTTCGGCTTTGTCTGAGCGGCATCCACGCCGAGAGTGACCGCAAGGAACAGCGCAACGGCAAGAGACAGCAGCATCGCCTGCCTCCATCGCCCCAGTCTCACTATAGGCGCACCGGCCCTGTGCTGTCGATTTGACGGATCGGGTGGTATCTTGGCTCGCACCTCGAGAGAACGGTGACGAATGGACGAGAGTTTCTCACCGGTCATCTTCCTCTATGGCATGGCTCTCGTCCTTACTGTCAGCAAGGCCTGTACGCTGTTCATCTGGCGAGCCCTGCCCAAACCGAGGCCACCCTTGCGCCAGACGATGATCGAGGCCTGACGCCGCCGAAGGACCAATAAGCCGATCCTGGAGGCCAGCCCTGATCGACAAAGATATCCCTCCGACCCGCACCGCACTGGGCCGCCCTCTGAAGCCCCGGTCACGACCGACAGGCATGATCCTTCTGCGACGATGAACGGAGCATCCGGGCTGCCTGATAGATCCAGCCGCTTGGCCCGGACCGCGCCGGCCGCGAATTCAATCGACAGCTCATCAAAGGGTGGGCACAATTGAGACCTTCGACTTCATCGAAGGTGTGCGATGCTCGATGTTCCCGGGCGCGATCTTTCGTCCAAGGAGCCGCCTCCGTCCCGACGAGCTGTGAGCCAATCTCCTGGGCTCACCACAACGACGCAGGTCCTCGCGGGCGTTGCCCTGCTCGGTGCGCTCAAGGTGGGCCTGCTCACCTCCCTTTTGGCTGGCTTGCTGGTCCATGAACTGGTTCATACCTTAGTGGTGCATCCGGCAGGTAGAGGGGTATAATGGCAGTCCCTTCTGATTTGCTGGCGGAGGTGACCCATGGCACTGGTCTGCTTACGGGACTTGACCCCTGCGGAATGTGCAGCGGTCCAAAAGTTGGCCCACTCCCGCACCGCTCGGGCCTACCGCGTCCAGCGTGCGCAAATCATCTGGCGCGCCCGTTGCGGCGAGAGTGCATCGGCCATTGCAGCCCGGGTCGGCCTTGATGGCGAGACCGTGCGCAAGCGCATCCGCCGCTTCAACGCGGAAGGCTTGGAAGCCCTCAAGGATCGGCCCCGTTCGGGCCGCCGGCCGACGTATTCGCCCGAGCAAACCGCCACCGTGATCGCGAGTGCGCTGAGCAAGCCGCAGACACTCGGGTTGCCCTTTGCCGCCTGGACGCTCGACCGATTAGCGGCCTACCTGCACGAGCACAAAGGGATTGCGATGCAGCGCAGCCGCATCGACGAGATCCTGCTCCACGAAGGCCTGCGCTGGCGCAAGCACGAGACCTGGTTCGGTGAGCGGGTTGATCCGGCGTTCGCCGAAAAAAGATCTCATGGGCCAGTGACCGCCGGATTGGTGAGGTAAGGCGGTCACCTCACCCCGGAGGCCGCTCATGCTCTACTCGCCCTCAGCAGACGCTTCATTCTCGCACAGCACCCACACGATCTA
>NZ_VOSK01000539.1 GCF_009296175.1 Microvirga tunisiensis
GGCTGTCGTTCTTCGACTATCTTGGGGATCGCCTCGGGCTGAATGGGGATCAGCCGAAGATCCCACCGCTCGCAGTTCTTGTGACTCAAGCCTAAGGCGGGTTCGCCCCCCAAACTGCCCCGATTACGCTTTGCAAAGCTTAGGTTGCGCTGGGAGCTGCTGCCAACGAGCACTTGAGGCAAGGGGGGATCGGGGCTTTGGGCCTGAGCGCCCATGTGCGGCTGGCTACCTTGCCCCCGCATCGTACGGCAGACGGTAAGGCAGCGGAGTACTTTTGCCCAAGGTAGGAACGTGTTGCATCAATGCGGCACCATCTGCCACACGAACCTCCCGCCGACATGCAGCGGTTGACGCACAAGTGCCCCGCTCCCTATTTTCCGGCCAAAAGCAAACCTTAGGGGCGTCATGCAACGACTTGAGCTCAAGGCATCCGCTGCGATCGCGATCGCTGCAAGCGTGCTTTTCGGCACCAGCGCCCAGGCACAATCCCTGTCAGGGATCAAGGTCGGCGAGGAGATCTCGTCCGTTTCCAAGCTCAATGCAAGGCCGCTCCCCTCCAGGAGCACGAATCCGCACGAGGAGTGGCGGTGGAGGTTGCCCGACGGCAACAGGCTCTCCGTCGCCACGGACCCAGAGACGAAGAGGATTGTCTACGCCGAGAAGCAGTGGAGCGGCAACGCCAACGGCAAGCCTGCCGATTTTCCAGGCCTTATTTACGGTGAGACCACACTGGCAGACATCAGGGCTCATGCTCAAAGTAACGGGTTCGCATTCAAAGAACATCTGATCGAGGTGAGGCCGGACGGCCTCGCCCTCTTCAACGCGTACGAGGTCGAGGGTACGCCGGGCGTCGTGGTGACGTTCGTCACCAAGTTGTCCAAGACGGACGAGGCGCGCCTCCGGACCGGCAAGGCGAATGTGGATCTTAACCGAGCTGCCCGGCTGGACGCCATTATTCTCGCCGATGCGGGATACCTCGACACGATCTGGGGGGATGCAAAGCTGCAAGGCAAGGCGTACAAGCCCATCCGGTGGGAGCTGCCGCACCACGCAGCGTTGGCCGCCCGGTAGAGTGTGAGAGATACCCCTGTGGCTGCTGCTGGAGGTCAGCGACAGCGATCCTCGTTCGGCGTCAGAGCGGCACTGGGTAAGCACGAGGATTTGTGGGCAGCTCTATGGCCTTGGCATCTGCCGGCTGAATGAGCCAGCCACTTGTTGCCGCAATTGCCTGCGATTGGCTGATCGATCTTGCTGCTCATCTGATAAGTGCCCTTTGTGCTCTCCAGCCGAAAGCCGCCCATGATCTCCATGCTTCGATGTATCCATCTGCACGTCTTGGCCCTCATGGCCGCTGTCCTGATGGGATCGACCGTGCAGGCAGCATCAGGATATTGATCCGCCCCTATGGAGTGGTCCGGTTGGAATGTTAATGGAGTGATGGCCTTTCCGCCAGCACGGATGGCGCAGTTGGTTGAGGGTTCGGCGCTGCTCGCACCGCCATGGCCGGGACGAACACCTCCGGAGCCGGCGGCCTGTAGCCGAGGGATTCGTGAGGCCTCACGGTATTGTACAAAGCGACGACGGAACGCCCACAGGACCGAAGAGCGCGAGGTTCTGTATCCGTGGCACCCCTGGGCCGGGTGCATCGTTCAGCTTGATGAGGTCGTCGAGAAGAGTGCTGGCGATTGTGTTCGCTGCCGCCACGATGGTGATCCGTCCCGCAGATTGGAACTCCCTCTCTGGATGTTCGACCGGGCCGTGTGTGCGCCGATGCGGGTTGAGCTTGCTCCTCAGGTGGATATCGCCGCAATCCAGGCTTTGATGGCGCTGCTGGCGGATGTGTCGAAGTTAGCACCGTCGACTCCCACGGCTCCGACGGCAAACTGGATCTCTCACGACGGGAATCGGGGAGAGGCCCATGCGACGCCAGAGCAGCCCTCATCATGTCCTTCGGTCCAGATCAGAGCAGTTCGACCTGTTTGCCCAGCCAAGCGACGGCGGCCAGCCGCGGATGCCAGACTGGCGAACCCTGCCTGCGGAGACGCAGCAGGCGCTGACGAACCTGATGGTTCGCCTGATCCTCGAACACGTCCGCGACAGCCGTCCGGGACAGGCAGAGGAGCGCGGTCATGACTGACAAGATCCAGCCCCATCATCTGGAGCGCAAGGCGATCCTCTATGTTCGCCAGTCCTCCGCCCATCAGGTTCTGCATAATCGCGAGAGCAGCACCCTGCAGTACGCCATGCGGGATCGGCTGACCATGCTGGGCTGGGCGCAAATTGAAACCGTCGATGACGACCTCGGGCGGTCAGCGGCCGGCACCACCGCCCGCGCCGGCTTCGAACGCATGGTGGCCGAGGTCTGCCTCGGCAAGGTTGGAGCCGTGGCAGCCCGCGAAGTGTCGCGCTTTGCCCGCAACAGCCGCGACTGGCAGCAACTGATCGAGATGTGCCGGGTGGTCGACACGGTGCTGATTGACCAGGAGACGGTCTATGCCCCGCGGCAGGGCAACGATCGGCTGCTGCTCGGGCTCAAGGGTTCTCTCAATGAGTATGAGCTCGATCTCCTGCGCCAGCGCTCGCTCGCGGCGCGCTACGAGAAGGCCAGACGCGGTGAACTCCTCGTCACGGCGCCGGTCGGGTTCGTGAAGGCCGGCGACCGCTGGGAGAAGGATCCGGACCGGCGGGTGCAGGACGCGATCGTGCTGGTGTTCGACAAGGTGGCGGAATTGGGCAGCGCCCGCCAGGCTCTGCTGTGGTTCCACGAGCACGGGCTCAATCTGCCGGCCCGGCAGCCCAACGGCGATGTGGTCTGGCGCCGGCCCAATTATGCGACCATCCACCGGATGATCGAGAACCCAATCTACGGCGGCGCCGTGCGACCTGAGCTGCCAGAGGCTCACCACACCTGGGTTCTGGCAGCGTAAGGCCTGATAAGGAAGGAGTGCTTCATACGAGAGAAGACCCCATTCACCTGGGTGCTGCTATCCGGCAGTGCGAAGG
>NZ_VOSK01000540.1 GCF_009296175.1 Microvirga tunisiensis
CGAAGCTGCGGTCGGCTGCAAGGTCATCAACATCATGACCAGCCTTGGCATGCCAGTATCCCAGCGCCTCGTCTGAACCCCAGGGCTAAGGGGTGCATGCGGCCCACCTCTCAATTATGCACCAACGTCACAAGGGGTGAGACCCAGCGATGTGCGCTCCGAGGATCTCCGACACCATGGCCTGGCGCACCCGCACCTCCCGGCGTTGCAACTCAACCAGGTTCAGGGCCGTGCCGTCTTCGATCCACAGGGTCGCGATCTCGGCGGGAAGGTTCGTGGCGCTCCAACTCGTCACGCGCATGATACTGGCGACGCGGATCGAGTATTGCGGCGGCACCACGAGATATCCTACCCGCAGACCCGTCAGGACCGATTTGGTGAAGCTGGTGACGAAGAAGCCAAGATCCGGCAGCAGGTCGGTAAAGGACGGGAGCGGCGTCTCCAGGAGCGGCTTGTAGACTTCATCCTCCACGACATAGATGCCGTAGCGGCGGGCAATCTCCGCAATCGCCTGCCGCCGCTCGGCTCCCATCACATGGCTGGTCGGATTGCCCAAAGACGGGATGAGTACCAGGGCACTCACCCCGCCTGTCGCACAGGCCTCCTCGAAGGCTTCCACAAGAATGCCCTCGCGGTCGGTCGGGAGGCCGCGCAGGGTGAAGCCCAGGACATTCGCGAGGCCGATGATGCCATGGTCCGTCAGATTCTCGGTGAGAACGATATCGCCGGGCTGCACGATGGCGGCGACCGCCAGGAAGAGGCCGTGGGCGGCGCCGTTCGTGATCAGGATGCGGTCCTTCGCGGCCTCGATGCCAAGGCCTTTCAGCCAGACCTGTGCCGAAGACCGATGGCGCTCCAGCCCCGCGATGGGTCGGCAAGGGCGCATGAAGGCGCTGTTGTCGCCCTGGGCGAGGCGCCTCATGATCGCGCGGGATGCGTCTTCGTGCGCTTCGGTGTAGATCGCCCGGATGATGGAGAGATCAACGGTCTCGCCGGGGTCCCGGTCGAGCATGAACCGGTCCGCCTTCTCCGTAACCCGGCTGCGTACGAATGTACCCCGACCGACCTCGCCTCGCAGATAGCCACGCCGTTCGGCCTCCTGATAGCTGAGGCTCACGGTCTGCACGGACACCCCGAGCTGCCGGGCAAGGTCCCGGTGCGTCGGCATGCGTGCATGCGCCGGCAGGATATCCGCATCGATATCAGCGATGATCCGCTCGGTCAGAAGCTTGTGCTTCGTGACACCCTTCCGTTTGGTTAACTTGGGTCGCCAGTCCGCAATCAGCGGTTCTTCGGGTCGAACAATGGCGTCCTGGTCATCAAGGGGGCGAGGTAGCTCGCGCATAGGATTGTCTCGAATGATTGTAATGGATAAAGCATTACATTGTGCTGGAACTTCGAGATAGCTATGAAACTCGACAAAATTGACTTCAAGATCCTTGCTGCTCTCCAGAGGGATGGGCGGATGACCAAAATTCGGCTCGCTGAAGCTGTCAATCTATCTCCCACAGCATGCTGGGAGCGCCTGAGCCGCCTTGAGAAGAGTGGAGTGATTACTGGCTATACAGTCCGTATCAATATAGACAAATTGGCCCGGCGAACCGCCGTTCTTGTCGAAATCATGCTGAGGAGCCATCAGCAGTCTGATTTCGACCGCTTTGAGGAGGCGATACTCAAAGAGCCCGCGATCGTCTCCTGTAACGCAACAGGGGGTGGCGTAGACTATATTCTTAATATCGTATCTGAAGATATTGATGCCTATCAGAGGCTGATAGACAAGCTGCTGCGGCTTAATCTCGGGATCGAGCGGTATTTCACGTACGTGATAACGAAGAACGTGAAGACCTCCGACCCACTCCCGAGCATTGCCATTCGAAGGTGTGGTCTGACCAAGTTGGTTGCGGCACCGCCTAGACTACCTAACACTTTCGGAATGGGCGAGTTGGAGGTCAAGCACGCAATAGACGAACGGATATGGCCTTGCCGCCCGCCCGTCCCCGTTAGAGAGCTTGTAGTATGTGACCTCTCTGGAGCACCAAAACAGGTTGGGAAGAGCGACTATCAAAAGTCTCGAAACGACCGCTTCTGGCACTTCCCGGAAGTAGAGCGAACGTCCGCTGTAAATAGGAACACGCGACGTTCATGAAGGGCAGGGGATCGTCGCTGCTTGGTCCTCAACGGAGCTTCAACAATCCATCTGGTATCTTGCTAGACAAAAGATGCACGATGGCCTGCCGACGAGTAGACCGATGTCGCACTTGGAATGAATGGGGCCATTGATGAGCTATGTCGCTGCTGTACTCGTGCAGGGTGAGCAGCGGCTCCGGGCGTAGCGGCCGGTAAACTTGACCCCTTGAGGACGCCGATGGACACCATCGAATTTGCCGATCCGGTCACGGGTTCATGTCAATGCTGTGGATCTCCGACGATCCAGCTGGCGAGATTCGACTTCCGCGACGGCGAGCCGTTCGCGGTATATTGCGCTCTTCTCGCCCATGGCCCTCACGAACGTCGCGCCGATGTCGTAATTAGTCTCGGTGATCGGGCAGAGACGGCCTCATCATCCGATCGCGTAACGTTCGCCTGCCACCTGACAGCTGATCAGGACAGTTTCAACGTTGGATTGGTCGAACCTCACCAAACGTCCTGGACCTCATGTGAACTTGGGCGAATTCTGTCGAGGGAGGAGGCCCTCAGGCATCCGTGGAAGCAAGAGATATTCAAAGCACCGACCAGCGTCGCACCCGTGCGTACCGCAGCAACCGGAAATCATTGTCAAGCGACACCGAGATTTACGAGATAAGGCGACATCCAGTTTTACGACGGCTCAAGCGTGAGCCCGCTGGAGAGCCTCCTCCAGATCCCGCAGGCGATAGCTGCGCCCCTTGATGTTGAGAACATGCGCTCGGTGCAGCAGGCGGTCGAGGATGGCCGTGGCCAGCACCTCGTCGCCGGCCAGCAGCTCGGTCCACTCCCGGATGCTCTTGTTC
>NZ_VOSK01000541.1 GCF_009296175.1 Microvirga tunisiensis
TTGCAAATGCTTCGCAAGAGCGACAAGGACATGCGCCATGCGTCGCTGGCTGCAAGAGACCCTCGACCGACGCCACCTTCTCTGGGGCGGCCTTGCCACGGCAAGCGGTTCCCTGCTCAGCGTGGTCGCCGCGAGCGGTCAGAGTTCGCACACGGGACATACCCTCTCAACGCCGCCCCGTGGCGCGAAGGCGACCGATGACCACGGCGCCCATGGCAACATGATCACAGTCGGTGATGTCGATGGTGTCCTCAACGGCTTCGACCCCACATCGCTCCTGACCGATTGGGACACCGGGACGGTCTCATCGCTGCCGGACGGACGCACGCTGCGAACCTTCGAGATCACCGGCGAGGACAAGGAGATCGAGATCGCGCCGGGCATCTTCTTCCCGGCCTGGACCTACAATGGCCGGGTCCCCGGTCCAAGCCTTCGCGTCACCGAAGGCGACCGCGTCCGCATTGTGTTCCGGAACAACGGCTCGCACCGTCACTCCATCCATTTCCACGGCATCCACTCGGCTCGGATGGACGGCATCCTGGGCGCCGGGGAGATCGGCGCCGGCGAGGAGTTCACGTAC
This sequence comes from Microvirga tunisiensis, assembly GCF_009296175.1. GTDB lineage: Bacteria > Pseudomonadota > Alphaproteobacteria > Rhizobiales > Beijerinckiaceae > Microvirga > Microvirga tunisiensis. Next base: position 581 of record NZ_VOSK01000541.1, read on the forward strand.
GAGTTCAATGCCTTCCCCTTTGGATGCCACCTCTACCACTGCCATGCCCTGCCGCTGAAGCGGCACATCCACAAGGGCATGTATGGCGCCTTCGTCATCGATCCCGATCCGGCGCGCCATCCCAAGCTGGCCGAGGTGGCCCGTTCCCGCCTCCTCGGCACGCGCGAGAACCGGGAGTGGCAGGAATTCGTCATGGTGATGAATGCCTTCGACACCAACTTCGACGGTGAGAACGAGGTCTACGCCGTCAACACGGTGGCGCATCACTATGCCAAGCACCCGATCACGGTCATCCGCAGCAAGCCGGTCCGGATCTACCTCGTCAACGTGGTCGAGTTCGACCCGATCAACTCGCTGCATCTGCACGGCAACTTCTTCGACTACTACGATCACGGCACGACCCTGACGCCGACGCTCCGGACCATCGATACGGTCATGCAGTGCCAGGCGCAGCGCGGCATCCTGGAATTCACCTACCGCGAGCACGAGACGGGCTTGTACATGTTCCACGCCCACCAGTCCGAGTTCACCGAGCTCGGCTGGATGGGCATGTTCGATGTCGTGGAGGCCGCGGCATGAACGATCGCGCGGGTCCCGAATTGGTTGTCGCTCCGCCGGGCCGGGCGGCGGCGCGGTCGGGATATGCCGTCGCGCTGTGGATCATGCTGCCCTTGTTCCTCCTCGGGCTGGCGGCCACCTGGCTCGTGGTGTCCGATCCGTTGCGGGCCTTCAACAACGGCGCGCCGCCCGTCGAGCGACTGACGTTCGAACGCCGCATCCTCGACGACACCGGCATCCACCTCCTCGTGCGGGCCGGCGGCTCCGAGCCGATGACCATCGCCCAGGTGCAGGTGGACGATGCGTACTGGACCTTCACCCAGAACCCGCCGGGCGACCTTGCCCGGCTCGCGACCGCCTGGATCCACGTTCCTTTCCCCTGGACCCTTGGCGAAGCGCACGCGGTCCGGGTGGTGACGAAGACGGGAACCACTTTCGATCATGAGATCCCGGTGGCCGTGCGGACCCCTGAGGCCCACTCGAGCCAGCTCGTGCCGCAAGCCATGCTCGGAGCTTTTGTCGGCATTGTGCCGGTTGCGATCGGCCTGATGTTCTACCCGGTACTGCGCGGAGTCGGGTCTCAGGGGATGAGCTTTCTGCTCGCCCTCACCACTGGCCTGCTCGCCTTCCTGTTCGTCGACTCGCTCGAGGATGCGCTTGAGCTCGCGGGGGAGGCGGCGGCCGCCTTTCAGGGCCATGTGATGGTAGTGCTCGCGGCTATCGTCAGCTTTCTCCTGCTGTGGGTCATCGGCCGCCGTCGAGGCACCCCGACCGGACTGGGGCTGGCAACAGCCATCGCGCTCGGGATCGGCCTGCATAACCTCGGTGAGGGCCTCGCCATCGGAGCGGCCTTCACGGCCGGAGCCGCAGGGCTCGGCACCTTCCTCGTGCTCGGCTTCACGCTGCACAACATCACCGAAGGCATCGGGATCGCCGCGCCGCTGGTGAAGGAGCCGCCGCCGCTGTCCGCCTTCGTCTGGCTGGCCCTGCTGGCTGGCGCCCCGGCCATTCTGGGCATGTGGTTCGGCAGCCTCGCCTACAGCCCGCACTGGGCGGCCCTGGCGCTGGCCATCGGAGCCGGGGCCATTCTTCAGGTTATCGTGGAGGTTGGCGTCTATCTCTGGCGTCTGGACGCCCGATGGAAAACCGGGTCGGTTCCTGTCAGCGTAATCGGCGGGCTCATGGCAGGTCTTTCGCTGATGTATGCCACCGCCGTCCTGGTGAAGGTTTAGCAAACGGGGACTGGTTCGATGACGGCTCGCGGGACGAAGCATTCAGGCCCGGGAACTCCGGGCGCCAGCATCGAGAGTAACCGGAAGACACGTGCATGGGCCCGGGGCTCGCGGGCATTCGCTGCCTTGTCGGAGACGAACCGCATCGAGGCCCAGTGTCGCGCGAAGGGGATGAGACTGACGGGCCAGCGCCGCCTGATCGCTCAGGTTCTCTCGGACGCCCAGGATCATCCCGACGTGTTCGAACTGCACCGCCGCGTGGTGACGCAATGCCCGCATGTCGCGCTCGCCACCGTCTACCGGACGGTACGGCGCCTGGAATCGGAGGGCATCGTTGAACGGCATGAATTCCGTGACGGCCACGCCCGGTACGAGCGGGCGTCGAAAACCCACCATGATCACCTGATCGACCTTGAGACCGGTGCGGTCATCGAGTTCCGGAATGCCGAGATCGAGCGATTGCAGGAGGAGATCGCCCGGCGGCTCGGTTACCGCCTCGTCCGCCATCGCCTGGAACTCTATGCCGTGCCGAGACCAGCCAGCCGACGCTCGGACGGGAACCGATCCTGATCGGGCATTTGTCCTGCGGACGATTTCGAGGGCGATGCCGCATTCC
>NZ_VOSK01000542.1 GCF_009296175.1 Microvirga tunisiensis
TCAGAGGCCTCGGCCTCGCCTCTGTCCACGTCCAGCCAGTCGAGTAATCCGACGAACCGCCGTATACGGACCCGTATGTACGGTGGTGTGGGAGGGGTGGAACCGCGAGGCTCCCCCCTATCCCGATTTTCCCGGCCATAGGCGAATGCAGTAAGTGAATACATCGGATCGAATTACCGGAGGCGGCTCAGGAATAGGAGACCGTCGAGGCACTGCGGGATCGACAAGATTGGAATAATTGCGAGCGTCACCATGGCAGCGGAAACCCACCTCATTCCCGCTTGGCGGCTTCTGGATCGAGAGGGTCTTCATGCACTTGTGGACGCACCAAGGCGCGGCCTACCTGAGGGCATTTTCCTCACTCCGAACCGAGCGCGGCGCGAGATCAGCGCAGTCCCGCTGGTCATGGCAGCCCGTCAGGTAATTGAACGGGCTGCCGCACAAGGCGGCTTGCCCCTGACCGCAGCCGGTGCCCTGTCACGGGCCGATACGCGAGCACTCTTTGATCTGATCGACTGGCCCGAATACGCCAAGAATGAGGTCCTTGCCGTCAATCGGGTGCTGAACGAGGCAGATGCCCTGCCAGTTCACATCACCCGGATCGTGCTCCAAATGGCGGGCCTGCTGCGCCGTCGTGGAAAGATGCTGATCGCCGCCAAGAAGGCTCAAGCCCTTCTGGACCCGAACGCATCCGCCGATCTGTTTGCACTCTTGTTCGAGGCGACCCTGTGGCGGGTCAGCCTCAGCTACTTTGATCGGTTCCCAGTCGAGCACTGGCACAGGACCATATCGGCCTTGTGCTCTGGTGTTTGTCAGCGGCGGCCAACAACTGGTTGGATGCCGACATGCTTGCTCAGGTCTGCACTGTACGCGACGAGCGTCTCGACCATACGGTCAGGGACTTTTCCGGGGCTGCTATGAGGAGCCGTGTGCTCCGCCCGCTCACGTGGTTCGGGCTGATGAAGATGGCCCGCCGAGGCGATGAGGTCCAAGCCGACTGGATGCGGCCCACCCTATTCCGGAAGACCGCCCTCTTCGATGCGGTGGTTGGTTTCAAGATTGAGGTGTCGGTGCGGACGGGAGCGGTCCACTGAGGAGCTTCAGGTGAAAGTGGGGGAAGCGCTACGCTCATATTGCCCTGCCGTCTCCCGTACTTGCCCCCAAGCTTCGTCCCAAACCACACTTGATGACTGACCACTATCTCTCGGCTCCTTATGAATAGCCTCTGTGGAGGAAACTGATGAACGTCTTTGTACTGGCCGGGGCTGGCGTGTCAGCCGAGAGCGGCCTGGGCACCTTTCGGGATAAGGATGGGCTGTGGTCGCGTTTTGATCCGATGAAGCTCGCCACGCCAGAGGCTTTCGCCCACGATCCTGATCAGGTCCATGCCTTCTACAACATGCGCCGCCAGAACCTCCTTTCGGCGGAGCCTAACGCCGCGCACCGGGCGCTTGCCCGCTTGGAAACCGGTTTAGTGGAGCGCGGTGGCAGCCTGTTCCTGTGTACGCAGAACATCGACGATCTGCACGAGCGGGCTGGATCAAAGCAGGTCATACATATGCATGGAGAGCTATTGAAGGCACGCTGCACAGACTGCGGCGAGACGATGACATGGCGTGAGGATTTGAGCGTCGAGGTCCCCTGCCCGTCCTGCCACCGCTCCGGAGGATTGAGGCCGCACGTAGTCTGGTTCGGCGAGATGCCGCTGGAGATGGATGCGATCTATGATGCTCTCCTCGCAGCCGACCTGTTCGTCGCAATCGGCACCTCGGGCTCGGTCTACCCAGCAGCAGGGTTCGTATCCGAGGCGCGAGGGCACGGCATCCGCACCTGCGAGATCAATCTGGAGCCCTCGGACAACGCTCGACAGTTCGATGAAGGGCAGTATGGACCCGCAAGCGAGGTCGTCCCCTTTTGGGTCGAGCAGATACTCTCGCAAAAAAGTTTGGCCGACCAAGCCGGGATTACCGCTCCCCGCTCGCCTCATCCCAAATAGTAGAGCCCTCACGTTGGCGCACTGCCTGACGAGGGGCATAGTCCTACTCTCTCGTTCTACGTTCGGCGGAGGTGTTCATGTCCAGCCTTCTTGTCCATGTCACCTGCGGGCCTGAGAACCCGACTAAGGCAACCCTTGCCTTTTTCGTCGCGGCAGCGGCAGTCGAGACAGGGCATGAAGTCCATGTCTTCCTGGCAGGTGATGCTGTTCAACTCCTGCGCGAACCCGTGCGGAACGCCCTGACGGGGCTCGGCACAGGTGCGCTGAACGAACACTATCTGAAGATTATCGCGGGAGGCGGTCGTCTCTACCTCTCGGGCGGGTCCTGCGCCGCACGAGGTGTGACGGATGAGGACCTCCAAGGTGTTCCCTATGAGAAGGGAGCCCCGCCGACCTTGGTTCGGCTGGTGATGGAATGCGACCGGAACATCGTCTACTGACCCGGTGAGCACACGGGCCAGGAAGGGGCGACCTGATGCCAAACATCGTTTCCATTGCATTCCTCGACGACTTTGCTGAGGCTTGGAACCGGCACGATACGGATGCAATCCTGGCGATGATGACCGAAGACTGCGTGTTCGAGGCCAGCCGCGGACCTGATGTGAAGGGGACAGTTTATACGGGTCAGGGCGAAGTCCGCCGTGGGGTTGAGGAGGTCTTTGCTACCTTTCCGGATGCCCGATGGAATGGTCCCAGACATTTCATTGCTGGGGATCGCGGCATCTCAGAGTGGGTCTTCACGGCAACTGGGCCGGATGGCGCTCGCGTAGAGGTCCAGGGCTGCGATGTGTTCACGTTCCGGGACGGGAAGATCGCCGTGAAGAACTCGTACCGGAAGTGAAGTAGTTTGGACTTAATCTGACAGACGGTGTCGTTAGGCTGAGGCATGAGCCGAGGCCGGGCGCGGAGTGGTCGGGGTGCGCAGCGCCCGGCCTCGGGGTTCACAAGGAACATCGTCATGACCA
>NZ_VOSK01000543.1 GCF_009296175.1 Microvirga tunisiensis
CGCGCCCGTCGGCCCAGCCCGAAGGCCCTGGTCGCGTTCCGCATGCCGCACCCAGTGGCGCAGCGTCTCGCGCGAGCAGCCGATCTTGGCCGCAATCGACAGGATCGCCTCATACTGGGAGGTGTACACGTCCCGATGCTCGAAAACCATCCGGACCGCGCGCTCGCGGACCTCTGGTGAATAGGGGGGTGTTCGCTTTGTCATGGCTCCATCCTCTCAGGAGTTGGGGCCTCCGGGAATCCCGGCGCGGTTCATTCTAAAGCCAAGGGTTTCCTTGGCCTAGTGTTGAGTCTGAGTGCAATTGGGTCGAGATCATCCTGGCTATGCACGGACAGGTCTGAGCCCTTCGGGAAGTACTGCCGCAGCAAGCCATTGGTGTTCTCGTTGCTTCCCCGCTGCCACGGGCTCTGGGGATCGCAGAAGTAGACGTCAACGTCAGTCGCGACGCTGAAGTGCTTGTGATAAGCAAGCTCCATCCCGCGATCCCAGGTCAGCGAGGCCATTAATCCCTGAGGCAGACGTTGAACCTGCCGCACAAGAGCCTTCACAATGCTCTCGCTATCTTTGCCGGGCTCTTAATAGATTGTCTTGTGGGACACCCGCATGGTCCCGTCATCGCCATATTCGGTCTCGAGCTAACCTACGACCCGCAGCTGCCATGATGCTCATCCGCCTTCCTTCTTTCTCTCGGTCAATCTTGGCACCGTATCCACAGCGTGGATGGGTGGCATCTAAACAATGGATTTTGCCAGCTCCACCAAATGACGGATAGCACCCGTCAGCTTAGAGGAATAGAACTCGGGTATCAGGATGGCTATCGATCTTTGCTCTGCCTCTGTGAAACAATCTCAGCGATACGTTAATCATCAACAGAGGCAAATATCCAATACGACCACCTTCTCCGGTCTGCCCAAACTGCATCGCGCCAGCTTGACACGACCAGCGTACCTTACGCGGCCTAGGCACTTGCTACCTATAAACCTTCGTATAGCTTTCCCAATCCTTTTTATATCGGCCGATTACCCTCGTATAATTGAGTCAACCTTCGACTTTGCCTTAGCTTCATGAGAATTGGGAAGTCGCCGATCGCAGGTGCCAGATGCTCCTGCGACACGGCCAAATAGCGTTATGTCCATTGCATAGCGTTATGTCCATTGCAATGAAATCGCGCGAAAGATGCAGGAAAGCCAATGGTAGGCCTCGTATGGATGGCACATGCACTCGGTGTAATCTCGATCGTGTATCACAATCAATCGGTACGTGAGGCGTTGATGGACATGCTTTTCTCCGCGGGCTTCATCCCAGAACTGTACCAGAGTGCAGGTGGGTTCCTGGAAGCCAGCCGCGTTCGGACCACATCCTGCTCGATTGTGAACTACAGGTGCCCGGGGTAATGGGGCTCGACGTATACGAGCATCGGGTCGCATCCGGAAAGGCCACTCCAACCAATCTGCTCACCAGCCGACTCGGCGATGGCCACCGGGCGCGGGTGCTGCGAGCCTGTGTGACCTACTACCTGAGCATGCCATTCAGCGACAGCGAGTTGCTCCCGTACATCAAATCCACTCCCGAATGCCAGCCGGCGCGGAGGAGGCACCGATGAATATTGCCATATCGAGCTCTAAGGGAGTTCTCTCCAGGCGCTCTCAGGTGCGGTGGAGGCTGTGCTGGGAGAATGAGTTGCAGCTGGCTGACCATACCGAACTATCCACGTTCTTTCGAAAGACCTATGAACCGGCCGGCGCCTTTAATGGGAAGCTATTCGAAGGCAATCGAAGTTGGGCAAGAGCGAGGCCCGAGCTTCGTGCAATGGGCTACGACGCACGCGGTGTCGCTGCTCATTTGGGTTTACTGCGGCGCTTCATCAAGGTTGGCGGGGTCGATCTGCTGGTGGCCGAACTGGGATTGTACGGGGTATGCCCGGATCTTGAGGGGCTCGGAATCAGCCACTCAATTCGCGTCATGTATCCAGTGCTGCATCAGCTTGGCGTTCCATTCGCTTTCGGCACAGTTCGGCCCGCGCTGCAGAACCATATTGCAAGGTTGCTCGGTCGGCAGGCTCTGGCGACGATTGTGCCGGGGACCCGCGTGCGGTCCACCCAGCCAGATGTGTATCTCGACCTGCCGCCCACGCACGTGGAGGACGTACTCGTTGTAGTTTTGCCGATTTCGCGGCCGATGAGCGATTGGCCAACAGGTACGATCATTGATCGGAACGGGCCGGAGCTATGAAACACCTCAATTACATATCCGAGATGCCCTGTGAGTGCGCCGATGCTACCGCCCGTCGCAGCGTTTATTTAACATTTGATGACGGCCCCAATCCAATCTTCACACCGCAGATTCCCGATATGCTGGCGAAACACCGTGCGCCAGCAACTTTCTTCGTCATTGGTGCCTACGCCGCAAAGCACCCGGAGCTAATCCGGCGAATAATCTTAGACATGCCCACGGTAGGCAATCACGCGATGACCGATCCGGGCGCGGATCCGTCGAAGTGCAAGGTGAAACACTTGCGGCGGATGGGGCCATCAGGATGGCCTGCTCACAGGCCTCGGTGCGCTATAGACGCGCGCCATATGGGACCTGAACCTAAGAAGTACTCACTGCATCGATAATCGCGTCGACCATAGGGCTTTCGAAGGAATTCGCCGAGTTCAAGCAGCTTATTTTCCAGGACTGCCTCCATCGAACCTGGGAGCGCCGGCAAAAACTTCCTCCTTCTTGCCGTATTTTGAGGGACGCATCGCATCGTTCCGCAAGAGCGGTAGATCGATTGTTCAGATGGCACCCATCCACGCTATGGATACAAGGAAAACATGCGTTTCAAGGGCCTTGATCTCAATCTCCTCGTCGCGCTCGACGCTCTGATAACCAAGCGTAACCTCACGGCGGCGGCACGCAGCATCAACCTGAGCCAGCCGGCCATGAGCGCGGCCGTCGGGCGGTTACGTGCCT
>NZ_VOSK01000544.1 GCF_009296175.1 Microvirga tunisiensis
GGAAGCGTAGAATGGTTCATGGCGGGTGGGTTCTCCCAGAAATGAGGCGGATCGGATTCAACAACCAAATCCTAAGTCATCTCAGGCACTTGAGCTACACCCGCCAACCCTCCATGAATTTTCCGGGCTAGAAGCCGCCCTTCCCGCTCACATCCCGGTCGAGCGTTTCAACCGCGTCGCCATGACTGCGATCCAAGGCAACATGGACTTGCTCCGTTGTGATCGGAAATCGCTGTTCAACGCCTGCATGAAGGCTGCCCAGGACGGCCTCCTGCCTGATGGTCGCGAGGGCGCCATCGTTCCCTACAAGGGCGAGGCCACCTGGATGCCGATGATCGGCGGCATCCGTAAGAAGGTCCGCAACAGCGGCGAGATCTCGTCATGGGATGTGCACGCCGTCTATGAGAACGACCTGTTCGAGTTCGAGCTTGGTGACGATCCGTACATCAAGCACCGCCCTGCCCTCAGCAACAAGGGCAAGCTGATAGCGGTCTATTCTGTTGCTGTTCTGAAGGGCGGCGAGAAGTCCCGCGACGTGATGTCGATCGAGGACGTGGAGAAGATCCGCGCCAAGTCCCGTTCCAAGAACGGCCCCTGGGCTGATCCGACTTTCTACCCAGAGATGGCGAAGAAGACGGTCGCGCGCCGGCACTCCAAGGTCCTGCCGATGTCGTCCGACCTGGATGATCTGATCCGCCGTGACGACGCTCTTTACGACCTCAAGGGAGCCAGCGATGCCGAGGTGAAGAGCGGCCCGCGCCTTTCAATGACAGCTGCCTTGGATCAGCTAGCGGGCCCGAGTATCGACCGTGATGCCGAAGATCAGGACCAGGCTGAGGATAACCGCGCGTCCACCGTGCGCGGTCACACCGCTGAGTATGCCGAGGCAGATCGCATCGTCGATGCCGACGGCCAGGTAGTGAAGGACAAGAACCCTGAGGCGCTGGCTAACACCGGCGCGGCAGGCGAAGCGGCCGAGGGCGAAGGTAGCGGCGTACAGCCCTCGGCCGCCGCTGATGACTTTCCCGGTGACAAGCCGATGAAGCAGGCTCCCGACTTCGACGCTCTGCTGGCTGAATTCGAGCGTGATGCTCAGAACGCGACCACCGAGGAAGAACTGGGCGAGCTCGCTGCAGATCTCCGCAAGGCGATGGACGAGCATCCTCCGTCTCGCGCCTTCCAGACGAAGGCCGCTAATGCATGGCAGGATCAGATCGACCGCATCAATGGAAAGGGTAGCAAGGCTGCGCAGAAGGCCGCTGGTGCCGCCGAGGAGGATCCCGATTACCAGAAGGGTTACAACGACGCCGCTCGTGGCGCATCCAAGTGCCTGAAGTCAGACATCCGCGACAACCCTGAGCGCTTGGCCAAGTGGCAGGCAGGATTCGACGCCTACAAGGCCGAAGGCGCGGAGGGCTGATCCATGCTGCTGCGCGTCCTAGATTTCGAAACGACCGGATTGCCGCCCGACGCGGCAATCGTGGAGGTCGGCTGGTGTGATGTGGTCGACGGGGTCGTTGGCGAGCAGGGGAGCATGCTCGTCAACCCCAAGCGCCCGATCTCGATCGAGGCTATGGCCACACATCATATTCGTGACCATGAGGTATCGGCAGCAGATCCGATTGACCTTGGTCTCCGCCGACTGATGGACGACAAGCCGGATGTGTTCGTAGCGCACCATGCCGCTTTCGAGCAGGAATTTTTCAAAGGTGGGGATGCCGCATGGATCTGCACTTTGAAGGTGGCGCGCAGGCTCTGGCCTGACGCGCCCCGCCACACCAATAGCGTGCTCCGCTACTACCTCGAGCTGGATCTGGATGAGGAGCGCGCAATGCCTCCTCACCGTGCCGCTCCGGACGCCTACGTGACGGCTCATATCCTGGCAAAGGCTCTGCCCCTCGCCTCGATAGAGGACATGGTCAAGTGGACCAAGCAGCCGTCTCTGCTGCCCCGCTGCACCTTTGGGCAGCACTCAAGCAAGACCTGGGATGATGTCCCGACCAGCTATCTCACGTGGATGACTGGGAACGAAGGAATGGATGCCGACAAGCGCTACACGGCGCGGCATCACCTGAAACTGCGAGGCGTCGGGCAGCAAGGGCGGAGGGCGTCATGACTTTTACCGCCGAGCAGCTGGCAGTGTGCGCTGAGCGGGAAGTGAAGCAACGCCGTCGCGCTTATCCGCACTGGGTCGAGGATCGCCGGATGACCCAGGCATTCGCCGACGAGCAAGTAGCAATGATGGAGCAGATTGCTCGGGACTCCCGGGCGAAGGCTGATGCTGAGAAGTGTGACCTTTTCGGAGGCGCGTCATGAGCAGCCAGTTAGGTAACCCAAACCGATTCCGCTCCTTGGGAGGAGCAAGACTTGGCGGTGTCGGACGGTCCTTGAACCCATCGGGATCGAGGAATACGCCCACAAGCGATGGAACAACCAAAGCCGCGAAAGTGGTCACAACCAGTACGACCAGAGCTAACTCCATCAGAGATCCACCCTTCCGAGACGGTGGATACACACGCCCCAGCGGCATCATGCTGGGTCATGGGTTCCAAGTGATTAATCCAACGCTTGGAGGGGCGACATGATCCCCGAAGACGACGGCCGCCCCTACCCCGTTTGGTTTCCCTGGCTGTTCTATCCAGCGCTTGTTGTGCTGGCTGCGGCCGCCCTGACCATTGAGGTGCACTCATGACCACAAACGCGAAAAGGGCCGCTGATCGGGGGCAGCGGCCCAAGTTAGGACCCTTCTTCAGCCGGGAGCAACGTAGGGCAATGCGTCGGCTGTGGGTCAGGCAGTTCTAGCCCGCCTCTCTTAACGAACGATTACCGCTAGTGTTGTGACTCTAACGCTTGTTTCGCACGGGCGACCTTTTCCAGGATAGCTGAGGCCGAGGCGGTCCAGACAAAGGGTCTCGGGTCGGCATTGTGGTGCTCCAGGTAGTCCATGATCGCGCTT
>NZ_VOSK01000545.1 GCF_009296175.1 Microvirga tunisiensis
ATCATCCCACCACGCTCAACGGCAGTGCCGAGCAATTCGGCCGAGACAGCGCCCACCCAGCGAGACCGGCACCTCCAGATGATCCAAGCGCGGGGTCGGCGCGGCTGGCAGAAGGCGGTCAACTATGGCTGGCGGTCCTTGGGCGAGGTGGCAATGATGCGCTACAAAACCCTGATTGGTCGCCGCCTCCACGCCCGGACTCTGTCTATGCAAAAGGCCGAAGCTGCGGTCGGCTGCAAGGTCATCAACATCATGACCAGCCTTGGCATGCCAGTATCCCAGCGCCTCGTCTGAACCCCAGGGCTAAGGGGTGCATGCGGCCCACCTCTCAATTATGCACCAACGTCGCGACAAAACCCTCTGAAGCAGCTACGGAATATTTACCTTAGCTGTTGCAGGTTGCGTGCGTCGGGTGCGTTGCGTATCGATCCGACCTGTTCCTTGCCCTACGTGGGGAGCATGGCCTTGGCTGAGGGTTCCACGACTTCCCTCAGCTGCGGCTTCAGCCGCTCTAAGCCGGAGGTCTGCACAGGACCCCTCGGTTAGGGCGTCTTCTCCGGCATGGGCCAAACCACCGCGGGTCAAACCTACCACGAATTTCGTTGAACAAACAGTATGGAACAAGAGTCCAACGATCATCTGGACCTTGGTCGCGGCGGGCTATCGGGATCGGTGATGAGGGCGGGCTGACCGTTTTTCGAAGTCTCTGGAATAAAACCTGCGCCGAGGGGTTCTTAGCAGGTGGTCCTGCACCGCATCCCTGATCAACAGCCAGGAGGCGTGCCGATGCTCCGATCCCCCTCGCAGAACCCGGATGATCCCTTCGACGGTCTACTCCTGCCGATGAGCGCCTGGAAGGCCCTGGAGGATGCGAAGATCTCCACCCTCGAGCAACTCAAGACCATCGCTTCACAACTGGAGCAGATCAGCGGCATGGACCCGGAGACTGCCCGGATCATCAAAGACCGACTTGAGGGCTTGGCTGCCCGGAGAACCGTGCGGGTCAGGCTGATCTTTCCTAAGCAGCCCCTGCGCAAAAGCAAAGCCGGTGGGAGAAAGCCTGTTCCGCGCTGGAGAGCGGAAAATCGAGCCGGAGTAAAGAAGTCCATCTGACAATGTCAGATCCGACTCTGAGAGGCGGCTGGTTCCTGATCAGCGCTGCGCCACGCGATGGAACCCCTGTGATCCTCTGGATGGCTGAGGACGAGACCCCTCCCGAGGTTCCGCTGTCCGTGGGGTACTGGACGCTCAATCCCAAGGCTGGGATCGGCTATTGGCGCCTCTTCGGAGATCCGCCGCGCTTCTGCTCCGACAGGCAAATCCGCGGATGGAAGCCGCTTCTTCGCGAGTGAGAAAACCCAGCGGCCAATGTCGCATAATCCCCAGTATGGAATGAGCGAGAGGACGTTCTGTCCTCCGATAGAGCTACCTGGGGCCAGCGCAAGATCTGTGTCTGATTGAGCGCTTAGGTAGAACGGATTGGGAACCTCTCAGGCGTGACTTGAAGCCTGATCTTCAATGTTAGGGGACATCAGATCGACACGCATCGGGTAAACCGTTGATCCTTCCGCCCAACCTTTTCTGCGGATCCTATCAAGCAGAGCCACTCGCTCCAGCCGATCCGCCAGGCGGCGACAACCTTCCTATCAACGTGCCCACAGCGTTGTATGGCTCCTCAGGCCCCCGAACCAAATCGGATTAGGCCGTTCGTTCGCTCGACATGCCTGCTCGAGAGTGCACGTTCCTGCTACGTACTCCGTTAGCGCTCAATCGAGAGCAGATCTTGCGCTGATCCCAGAAGGCTTCTGCGATGCGGGATAGCGGGCGCAGAGGTCGCGCAGGGCCTCATGGGTGATGAAGCCCACCCGGCATTGGCTGATGGTGCTGACGCTGTTGTCGAGCACCTTCAGGTGTAGGCTTTGCAAGTCTGTGAGAAGGCCCTGGATTTCTCCGAAGCCTTCGTTTGCCTGCTGGCCACGCCCGATCCTAGTCCTAATGAAAAGGACCAAACCAAATCTTAGTCTGCGAGAACACGGCATAGTCGGCAAGCGAGGTGGGAGTGTTCGCACCCTGTTGAACGATCTCCAACCGTACCTTCACTTCTTCCGACGGAAACGGGTCAGCCTGCCGCCCGATCGCCAGCGCGCCCTCAAGGATGTCGAGATGCTCCCGGAACGAGAGGCGGGATGTCATATGTAAGTTGATATACGCCTCGCGTATCCGTTCTACTTCTACCGTGTCGGCACAGGCCAAACGGGTCACAAAGGGCAGCAGCAGCTGCCGCTCCTCGTCACTGGCTTCGTCATTCAAGTGCATTGCCAAGCGGCAGATCGGGCGCGAGAAGCAGCCTGGCATATCATCGACGGTACGAACTGGCCGGTATGGGAAGCCTGCCGCGACCACGGCTGCTTCATTGATGCAGGTGCCTCCGTCTTTCCCGGGGAACACGTGCGAGCCTTGTTTCAATTTCCAATTCAGGACGTAGTCGAAACTGTCCATAGCGGCCATCCCTGTGGCACGCCCCCACTTCGGAATCGTGATACTCTGGCACCACGTCTGTCAATCGCGAAAGCCTGCAGCCGGCTGCATCGGCAGAAAAGCGGGAAACCTCAAATGGTGTTCCAAGCCAGTTACGGCGAACGACCGCAAGTGGTGAGCACCGAACCTGGGCCTTAGATCAATTTTGCGTCACGGCAGAGCAGACTTACCTTCGGCCCCTACCTCTTGACTGTAGAGCATTTTCCCTCGGGCGGGGCTCTGGTCTCGCCTGAGCAATCTGACCATCAGGTCCTCTCTCCAGAGAACGCGGCGGATCCCATCAGGCCATGTACTGGCCGCCGTTGACGGACAGGGTCGAGCCGGTGACGAAGCCGGCCTCGTCGGCGGCCAGGAAGAGCACGCTGCGGGCGATCTCCTCGGCTTCTCCGAGACGGCCGACGGGAATAAGCG
>NZ_VOSK01000546.1 GCF_009296175.1 Microvirga tunisiensis
GAACAAGAGCATCCGGGAGTGGACCGAGCTGCTGGCCGGCGACGAGGTGCTGGCCACGGCCATCCTCGACCGCCTGCTGCACCGAGCGCATGTTCTCAACATCAAGGGGCGCAGCTATCGCCTGCGGGATCTGGAGGAGGCTCTCCAGCGGGCTCACGCTTGAGCCGTCGTAAAACTGGATGTCGCCTTATCTCGTAAATCTCGGTGTCGCTTGACAAGGCGCAGGATGGCCTTGGGATACGACGCCAGTTTATCCGTCGTGATGGAGGACGGTGGATAGTGGCTCATGGCCTTTATGGCTTTACGCAGGAAACGATAAGCGGCGGTGGTATTACGGCGATCGGACAGCATGAAGGCGATCAACCGGCCGTGCTTGTCGACGGTGCGAAACAAGTATTTCCACTTGCCTCCTACGCGGACGTAGGTCTCGTCCACTCTCCAGGAGCCTGAGCGAGGTCCCTGGTAGGGTCTTATCTGCTTCTTGATCTCTGGAGCATAGCGCTGAACCCAACGGAAGATCGTGGATGGATCAACGGCGACACCGCGTTCGGACATCATCTCGGCGAGATCGCGATAGCTGATGCCATACTTGCAGTACCAGCGCACGCACAGCAGGATGATCGTGACCGGAAAGCGGCGGCGCTTGAACAGAGACAACAGGACGGCTCCTCGAATGGCCGCCCCGGATTACACTGCCGAGGTTAATGCAACAGTGCCGCTTTGTGAGAGTGCTGCCGACGTGCTCGCAGCACTTGCTTCAACCTTGGGGTATCCTCTTAATGCACGAAGAGCGCTGTCACCAGCGCCCTTTGTTGAGTTCATCCATTTCGTAGCAGCGCCGAATCTCAGGATCATCTCGGAGTAAGGTCAGACCTCACGAACACCCCATTCGTCACGCGCCTGAGCACCAGTACGGTTGAGGACCACCTTGCCGTCTTCAATTGCCTCGACCGTATCAACATGGAGGTAGTGGTGCTCGCCGCTTGCTGCAGCATCTGTCTTCGCCAGCTTGATGCGCTGTCCTTCAACATGATCAACCGTGCCCACATGCTCGTGGTCAGAGCCGACCACTTCCATGTGCTCTGTGATCTGGGATACGTCTGTCATTGACGTTTCAACTCAAGCGGGGAAGATCTGCGCCGAGTGGCTTCTAGGCTGCCTCAGCGTTGACGCGAGCTTCAGCGAGACGAGTGAGAAGCTCGTCCGTTTCCTTCTCCTCTTGGAGCGTCTGGTCGAGCAGGGTCACAGCTTCAGGCAAACCAAGCTGCCCTGCCCACGTCTTGAGCGTCCCGTAACGGGTGATCTCGTAATGCTCGACTGCCTGAGCGGACGACAGAATGCCTGCATCTAAAGCAGGACTATCGGCAAAGTCCTCCATGATCTCCTTGCTCTCCTCGATGATGCCGTTGATGGCCTCACACTGCACGCCGCGAGCCGGTTTTCCCAAAAGTTCGAAGATCTGCTCGAGGCGCTCAATCTGGCCCTGGGTCTGCTCGCGATGGGTTTCGAACGCGGCTTTGAGTTCTTCAGAAGCGGCATTTTTCGCCATCTTGGGCAGTGCTTTTAGGATCTGCTTCTCGGCGTAGTAGATGTCCTTGAGGGTATGGAGGAAAAGATCGTCCAGGGTCTTCCCTTTAGCGGCCATAATCGGTCCTTTCGTGATTGGACAGAAGAAGGGCAAAGCCTCGCCCTTCTTCGTTCGTCGTTATCGCGACGCCTTGTAGAGCTTGGTGGCGATCTCGAACATCTCCTCCGGAGCATAATCCGGGGTGAAGGCCGAAGGGACGCCCGTGAGTTGATGGATCTTGCCACCGTCCGGCATGCCATCCACCACGGTCAACTCGCCCGGAGGATCGTCCGGCAGGGCAACCTCGCCGTTGCCCCAGATGCCCGCCATCTCCTTGTAGTCGTCCGGGCTGAAGGTGTAGAGCCGCCGGTGCGAGCCTTCGTCTAGATACTTCTGGCATTCCGGGATGTTGCCGAGCGGGATGTTCGGAGTCGGCAGCATCTTCTCAATCTCGACGCCCGTGATCTTCTTCAGTGCCAAGGCATAGGCATGGGCGTGGACGGAGCCGCGAACGAGGAGGTAACCGCAGACTTCGCGGCCTGTTGGGTCTGTCAGCGTCTCGTAGACGCGTAGCTTGTGCAGCCTTGCGCCACACTCAAGGTGGAAGTTGTGCAGGAGATCCAGCACGACGTTTCCGGTCGTGGTGATGAAGTCATTGTTCCAGGACTGGCCATTGCTGTTCACCGGCATGGCGCCACCACCACCCGACAGGAACGCCGCAGCCAGGCGGATGTCCTTCATGTCCTCGAACGGAGCGCCCGAAATATCGCCTCCATCCTCCTCGTCACCGTCATTGTCGGGGCCGTTGTTCAGCATGGCGACGCCATTGCTGACCAGCTCCACATGGCCAAGCTCTTCCGCCGTGATGGCAGCCACCAGGCTGTAAAAGGGACGCAGCTTGCTCTTGCTGCGGAAGTTGAAGCTCTGGAACATGTAGTTCCCGAGCGTCGACATCTCGCCGTACTTGCCACCCAGCAGTTCCTGGAGAGCAGCGGCGGCGTTCGGATCCTGCCGCAAGGGCGCAGGCAGTTCGACTTGCAGCTTATCAACGCGCAAGAACATTCGGGCTCTCCAGTTTTACGGGGGTACCGGGGCCAACGGGGGAGCGGTGCGTAGGTTCCAGGATTTGACAGCCTGGCGAGGACGGGCGAGGCATTGGGAATGCTATCGCCCTCCGGTTAACCATGCGCTAACCGTGTTTTGCACAAGAGGCTCGACGGAGGCGCAAACCGTTGCTGCGTCAGGAACTGCCGGGCTCGCCCCGGACTTTTCCACACGTGCCGGGTTCAATGGTGACCGGCGAACTTCCCCAACCGAGGTTGTCCCATGCGGCTTGCTTTCGCAGTTCTTGCGACGTCTCTCGTCGCGTCTTCATCCGCC
>NZ_VOSK01000547.1 GCF_009296175.1 Microvirga tunisiensis
GCCGACCGGATATGAGGTGATGTGGACTTTTGCTCCACAGCTGACCGCGAGGCCAATCCTGATGTCGTCTGCAAGCGATCCCGTCGCTGCGCACCACCCTTGACGCGATAGGCCTCATATGAGGGGGGATCACCCGACGCCTGAAGGCCGGCTGGCACAGGGGTGATCGGCTGCTGTGCCTCGACTGGACGCTGCTGCGGGCGACCTGGGCGCTCAAGGGCACGCAGGCCCTCGTGCCGATCACCGGGCGCAACGCCAAGCGGGTGCTGTTTGGGGCGATCAACCTGGGAAGCGCTCGCCGGGTGGTGCTGATCCGCACCCGTGCCGGTCAGGCCGATGCTCAGGCGTTCCTGCGCGCCTTGCGGCGCCGGTACCGTGGCGCCGGCTGGCTCTGGCAGCTCACCGACCGGGCCAGCGCCCACACCGCCCCGCAGACCCAAGCCCTGGCCCACCGGCTGCGCATCCGGTTCGTGTGGTTGCCCCGGCAGGCGCCCGAACTGAGCCCGATGGATCAACTCTGGCGCGAGCTCAAGCGGCTGATCGCGGCCAACCGACAGGCCGCGTCCATCGATGCTCTGGCCGCCGAGGCCGCTGATTGGGTTCTGAGGCTGACGCCGCAGCAGGTGCGCCGCAAGGCTGGCATGATGTCCAAACGCTTCTGGCTCAGAAAGCTGTTGCAGAACTTTTGGCGACCTACTTAGTTGGGCAAGGCAACCGTGGTAATAAAGAGACGAGCAACTAAGATCACGCTGTTGGATGGCAGCAATCAGCGTCAATAACTGAGGAAACACAACAAACGATTGGCTCAGCATGCAACGGAAGGAACGGGTGATCCATTACAGGCGCCTGAGCTGATCGTAGCTGCGGTTGCCTTGATCGACCGGATTGTGGCTGCCCCCATTCTCCAGCGGATCTGGTCTCCTGTCGCGGGTTTGGGGCAGCGATAGAACAACTCAAACAGCCATCTTCACCGCGTATCAACCCACATTGGCTGGAGCAGACACTCACGCGAACCTGGTCGCCGCTTAACCATTCGGCAATCCGAGCGAGCCAGCCTGCTGACCGATGAGTTTGCCGATTCGAATTCTGGACGGGACCGCCATGACGGAAACCACATTCGAGAACGCAGTCGACGAGATGGTCGGCCGGCTTCACCCAATCCTGCTGACAATCCAGCAGGGTGGCGGGGAGGAGGCTTTGTACAGCCTGCAGCAACAGCTGATCGACCTGATGGCACTCGTCGAGCGCAATCCAGGCATTGAGGCCGCGACCGGGGATCTCTACGCCGCCGCGGAGGCTCTGGTTGCGGATCGAACCACGTGTTCACAGCCGATCGCACGAAAGCTGCGTTTGCTGGTTCATGCGCATCAGCGCTTCCGTGAGCACCTGTCCACCGCCCGGCCGCTCAAGCCAGGTCGGCGAAGCGTCTGGCTGCACGGCAATCTCCGGTTTGCCGCCTGATGTCGCAAAAAGCGCTTCCACGAACGTGCGACCTTCACACCTATCCAGCCGCGCTGATGTGGTTAGCCGTGTTCGTTCTTGCCACGCCGTCTCGGAATTCAGGCCTGACGCGGCACTACGATTGAGCTCCGCGGGAGCTCCCTAATTCGTGGGAAATCTTTCAGGTGCGTCGGCACCAGCATTCAGTCCAAGCAACGTTCTCGGCAGGCCGGTGGAGCCAGTCGTGTCATCTGGTGGACCCTTATGTGGCTGAGCGACTCCGGTCACAGCGCTCACTGCGGGTGCAGAACGCTGATCGGAATCGAGCGTTGACAGAACGCTCGGGTCAAACAACTCCTCGTGAATTGAGCCATCCACGCGGATGATCGTCTTGATGCCGGTCTCAGCATCAAGGAAGATCGACTTGATTGCAGCCTTCGGAACGCCATTCGACTGAGCTGGCTCGCCAGCACCACGGAGGTCTGGCGCTGACTGTAGCCTTGGAGACTGAGCAGCTGCAATAGCCGGCACGGTGGTCGGCTCGCGCTGAATAGTGCTAGCTGTTTCACCAGGTTTTTGCTCAGCAGATTTTGTGGCACTGTCATCTTTGGCGCTCGCCAGTGGCCGTTGAGCCTTGCGGGCCGCGGCAGCCCGCTGTTGGTCTGCAAGGATCCTTTCGAGTTGTGCCTGAGCCTCAGCCGCCTCTCGCTGTGCCTGCGATCCGAAAACGGCGACTAAGGGGTTGCTCGCACGCTCCGCTGCGGCCTTCGCTCGGGCTGCCTCAACGGTCTTTGCGGCCTCAATCTGCTGACGGGCAGCCGCCGCCTGTTG
Source organism: Microvirga tunisiensis (assembly GCF_009296175.1). Classification (GTDB taxonomy): domain Bacteria; phylum Pseudomonadota; class Alphaproteobacteria; order Rhizobiales; family Beijerinckiaceae; genus Microvirga; species Microvirga tunisiensis. The sequence continues at coordinate 2,272 of NZ_VOSK01000547.1, forward strand.
GCGATTGCTGGTGTCATACGAGTAACGCTCGCCGTTGATCTCATAGAAGACGGTTTTCGCCTCCACGCTGCTGCTGGCCATGGCCGCGAGAGCGACAATCGAAGCCCCAAGCGCCGTGAACATCCTGCTCATCAGTTATCCCTTGTCCAAGCTTGGGTTAAGATTCGGTTAGAGATTGTGGCAACTCTATGGCCCGCCTTTCCTTATCCGCCTTCCGTCTGGACGGAAGACGCCGATTCAAAGGGTCGTCTCCCGTTTACCAGCCGTTCGACCTTCTCTGGCATTCAGCAAGAAACAGGAACTGGATACCAGAAAGACCATCATGTTCGGCCAATCTCATTCCCACCGGGTCTGGCGTATGATGAGCGCCCTGATCGACGCAAAGCCGGAATGGGCTGATCAGGCCACGTTCGAAGCCGACCGGGCGAAGATGCTCCAGTATGGCATCTCTAGCCGTTCTTATGCATGGGAAGGTTGATGAAGGCTGGCGAGTGTAGCTTAAGCACTTGAAGCAGCGTAGGATTTGGTTGTTGAGACTAATCCCTGCCACCAATTGCCCTGTGCCACACTCGCCATGCCGGACGATACACCTGCCACCTTCCCGTTTCCAGCCGTTGGCCGCAAGAAGATCACCGCTGCTTTCGACGGTGGGCGCCTG
>NZ_VOSK01000548.1 GCF_009296175.1 Microvirga tunisiensis
AGTGTCATTCTGGAGCTATCTTGGCGATAGACTGGGAATTGCTGATGCGCCAGCCGTCCCGCGCCTGGCAGATCTGGTCAGCGACCGCTGCTCCTTAGCGTGATCGCCAACGGTTTTGCCCCTATTACTCCAGAACGGCCTAAGCTATTGGATAAAAAGGGCGAAGTCGCTCGGACCGCTGCGGACTCCGCATAATCTGGCACTCCACATAATTGCGGAAGTCGACCGGCTTGGTGGCCACCAGGACACAGACAGCACCCGTCGGTCCGATCATCGCAGGCTCTTGAGGGTTTGCAGCACAAGGGCCAAGGTCGCTCCATCGGCTCCGGACGGGACGCGAATGACGGCGCCCGCCACGGCAAGCTCGATCACCGCCTCCCGACAGTCTGCCGGAGTGGGTTGCGGCACGTCAGGGGCGACAACAACCGGGGTAAATGCCAGTGGAGGATCGTCCGCCTCGCGCTTGGCCTGACGACGCCAGGTGAACAGGTGCTGAGGCGACATGCCATGCCGGCGAGCCACTTCGGACACCACCGCGCCCGGCGCCATCGCTTCCTCCAGGATTCGTGCTTTCTCATCCGCTGACCAGCGCCGGCGTCCGCCGGCTCCGGTGATCACTTCCAGGCGCCGCACCGGCCGCGGCGGCTCAAGCATAGGGTCAACCATCGACACAAAACGATCTTCAATCCAAGATCGTCAGTCTCGCTGCTCAGACATGCGAATGTAAGGTGCGGCTAGAACATCGCTTACCCGCAAGATGGCGAGCCATGCGAATATCTGCAGACGTTTTAGTTGAAATCGACGACGTCCGCTACCTTTGGGAGATCCATGCTTCGGGGGATAGCACGTGATGCATCATGGAACTCAAAGATCGTGTATATGATCGCGTTCAATTCTGCTATTTGAGGGCCTGACTGACTGCGGCTTGCCCCAGCCCATTTGTAGCCTCGGCAAGAACTACACCGGGATTGCTTCAGTCGCTCACTCCACTCGAGCATGGTCACTTGGATCGCTCGGATCGCTTAGGCAAAGGAGGTTGCACAGTAAGTTGTGCTTCCGCTTGTGGCGGAGATGCAGGTTCTCCTTCTGCACTTGCACTGCTTTTGCGGCGGTTTGGATAAACCAGCATTACACGAAGCACATCACCGGCCTTGACGGCTTCGTTCTCTGCCGCTGTCCATGTGACCGGCCCAGATGGTGTAAGGCGGGTCAGCTCATAAACTGGAATCGGATCATCAATGCCATCGCCGAAGGCGTTAGCGCGCAACTTTGCATTTTGCAGGAGCCGCTCTGATGTTTGCGCTTTTTCAGCATTCTGATCAAGCAGCGAGCGAGCCGTGGCCATGTCATCCAGAGCTTCCCTGCGATACTTGGTGCGGATCTCAACAACATCTCGATCTGCGCGGGCCAAACTCTGCTGCGCTCGCAGCGTCGCCGCCTGCACGTCGAGACGATTGCTTTCGAGCATTACCCGGTTACTTTCCGCAGAAAGCGCCCGCGGTGCTACTGTCAGCCCCTTCGACAGGAGCTCGTTCACAGACTGGACCTCTCGTTGGGTGATTGTAGCCAGTTGGTCAAGCGATTTGGCCTTTACTTCGAGCGCTGCTAATTCCTGGCGGAGTAGAATTTTGGATCTCTCGATTGCTTCTACCTCCGATTTGAGTGCCTCGCGTCGAGCCTCAAACCTAAGGATCTCTTCCCGCATTGCTCTCGCAATCCGTGGATCGGACGAACGCTCAATTAACTTACTGGGATAGGTTACATTTGCAGCCTCAGAAACCTCCGCTGTTAGCCGAGCGACCTTGGCTTCAAGTGCAATACGCTCAGCGTCCAAGACCCGCAGATCTCCTCCAGCGGCAATGATCTCGCGATCGGCACCGGTAAGATCAGCCGCACGCGAGATTCCTTGGGCTGTGCTAACAGCTTGAAGAACTGTGAGACTGGGTTGATAATCGAACCTGCCAGGTTGTTGCACGGCTCCGGTCACAAAATATGGTCGGTACTTGACCACTTCCACAGAGGTTGAAGGCGTCTCAGCAAGGTCAGCTTTTTGCTTGAGGGCTTCGCTAATAACATGTGCAAGCTCGGCAGTAGAGCGGCCAGCGGCAGGAATCTCTCCCATAATTGGCATCGATACTGATCCGTTCGCGCCAACAGAAAACTCACCATTGAGAGCTGCCCAAGGATATATCTCACCGGCGTTCTTTCGGAGGGTATGAACGCGTATCATCAGGCGGTCTTGGGGTCCAAGGGTATATCCTTCCACGCCACTGTCAGCAGCACGAGCTACGACCGGAGAAGCTAAAATTAAGAGAGCGAGGATCAACCGAAAAGATACCACGTGCCAATCTCCATAGCGCAGGTTGCTCAGCTAATTCCATGTCAGAGCAGAAACTGTTATGATCATGCGGCTAGCTGCTTCGTAACAAGACGACTGATCGATGCTCCTCGTTAAACAGGGAACAAGAACAATTTTGGCTCTGCTGCTTGGCATTTCCGCAGTACTGGGTACAGAAGATCGTCATATTCACCTTGTTCTTCAGTAAGAGGGCCTCACCAAGGCGCTCATGTAGCAGGTTTGGCAACCATGTGTTTGCCGACATTGCCTTCGGAGGTCTCAGGACCAAAGCTTTACACCTGGATATTTTCTTTGATCAGGGACGGTTAGAACTTGATTATAGCGCTCATTGATCGTGTGCAAGTCCGACACTCATTATCCCCCTTACGGCTAAGGAGTTACCTCTAATGATAAGTTTGATGGTAATTGCTGTTATCAATGTAGCTAATACCGCGCCCTAAGCAGGGATTCGCTGGTTGACCAACGGATGACGGCTTCGTTCGTGATTGCGCTTCATGATGGCTTCGTGGATGGCTTGGTCGAGGTCTTCAGGTCCGGTGAAGGTCTGGTGGGCGAGGTAATGC
>NZ_VOSK01000054.1 GCF_009296175.1 Microvirga tunisiensis
CATGCAGCGCCATCGACGAGAGATCTGGCTCAACATGGTGACTGAGAGATGGCTGCCACGAAATGGGCAGCGTCCCAAGGGATTGATCCCAAACGCCTACGTCAACCTTGACCGCTATAACGGGGGATCACAAGTCTTCTCCTGCCTGCGGGCGCCGCACTCTTCCAACTTGCCTTGGAGAGGCATGAGCAACCGGGTTGGCCTGAACGGTCGGATCGAGGCTGACGATCTTGGCCTGATCGCTATTGGATGCACGTCTCGAATTCAAGCGCATTCCCACATCGAAAGCGTCCAAGCCCTGCGCGTCTTCGGGCCGAAGATCAAGCTTGACCTTGTCTTGATTTTGCCTCAAACGCCTGTTTGAAAATCATACGTGCGTTTTATTTCTGACGAGGAACCCGCATGCGTGCCGCCTTCAAGAGAGTCATTGGCAAGGTTGCCGAGATCGGCGAAAAGCTCGTCCTGCAGATCACGGTCTCCATAGCCGCGACGGTCTGTGTCGCGGCGATCACGAACACCTATCTAGGCAACAGAACGGATGAAGTGGCCGTTGCACCTCAGGAACTGTCACACGCCGAGCCGCACCTCGTGGCGAACCTCCTGCAGGCGAATTTCGTTGCCGATGGCTTCCGCTCCCGGGTCGCGAGCGTCGACGAATTCGCAGCCGTCTTCGGGCCGAACGAGACCCTCGCCTTCTCGCTGCCGATCGCACGCGAGTGGTCCGTTGAGACGGCCGATCTGAAATCCGACACGCCGGCTCAGCCGAAGTCGCGGCAGGTCGTTGCCTCCGCGTGCGCCGACGAGTGCAGCCGTCTTCCGGTCACCGGTATCCTTCCTCCGGTTCGCCCTGCCGTCGATCAAGCCGTCGAAGTCGCGCAGGCCACCGTGCCCTTAGCGGAAGTCCCCGAGCAGCAGTCGTTACAGCTTCTGGGCGTCTCGCTGCCGAACCTTGTCCCATCGCCTGGGCGGATCCTTACGACAGTGACGTCCTGGGGCGGAACCCTGGCCGATCTCGTACTGAAATGAGCCGCGCCTCCGAGCGAACCAGGGAGGCTCTGGTCGAGGCCGCCGCCGTCGTGTTCGCCGAGAAGGGATACGAGGGCGGCTCGGTCCGCGATATCACCCGCAGGGCCCAGGCGAACCAGGCCGCGATCAACTACCATTTCGGTGGCAAGGAAGGCCTTTACCGGGAAGTACTGCGCATGGTCTTTGCGGTATTGAAGGAATCCGACGTCTTGGACGCCGAAAGGCTGGATTCGCTAGAGCCTACGGAGGCTTTGCGGCTCTTCGTGCGGCAGATGCTTCTGCCGCTCCTGAAGCGCAGCGTCCTGGCCCGCTACATCAAGATCCTGAACTGGGAGATCCTGCAGCGGACGGACATCTTCCAGGACTTGGCCATGGCGGAGAACGCGTCACTGGTCACGTCGGCGGAGCGGCTCGTGCGTCGGTTCCTGGGGGAGAGCGCCAGTGCCGAAGAAGTGGCGGTGGCGAGCCTGTGGCTCCTCCACCAGGGCTTCATCTTCGTTCGGGATTACGAATATCTCACCCGTCCACCGCATAACCTGAAGGTCGACGACAGCTTCGTCGAACGTCTGGCCGATTTCCTCACCCGCCTTCTCGCATCCGGTCTGGCCGGAGTGAGGTCCTGAAAACGCCAGTTGGTCTCAACGCGCCTTTGCCGCCGCCTCGCGAACGGCCGCCATGTTGGCCGCGTAGGCCGAGGGGCCGCCCTTGAAGGTTGCGGAACCGGCGACGAGCACATTGGCCCCGGCTTCGGCCACCAGCGGAGCGGTCTCGGCGGTCACGCCGCCGTCGATCTCGATATCGATGTTCCGGTCGCCGACCATCTCCTTGATCCGGCGCAGCTTGGTGCAGACGGACGGGATGAAAGCCTGCCCGCCGAAGCCCGGATTGACCGTCATCAGGAGGATCAGGTCAATGTCGTCGATCACGGGCTCGATCGAGCCTTCATGAGTTCCGGGGTTGAGGACGATGCCGGCCTTCTTGCCGAGCTTTCGGATGGTCTGAAGAGAGCGGTGCAGGTGTGGTCCCGCCTCGGCGTGGATGCTGATGATGTCCGCACCCGCCTTGGCGAAGGCCTCGAGATAGGGATCCACCGGCGCGATCATCAGGTGAACGTCGAAGGGCTTGGACGTATGAGGACGCAACGCCTTCACCACATCGGGGCCGATGGTGATGTTCGGCACGAAATGCCCGTCCATCACGTCGATATGAATCCAGTCCGCACCGGCAGCGTCGATGGCGCGGATTTCCTCTCCGAGCTTGGAGAAGTCGGAGGCGAGGATGGAGGGGGCGATGAGAAGGGGGCGTGTCATGCCGCGCCGGTAGCACGAGCCTTTTCCGGCCGCAACGGGGCATTGCGCCACGACGGCCGTCATCAACCAATCTAAGACCACATGGCTGGGGAGAGGTTGTTTTGTGACAGGAAATCCATGGACGGCCTCGATCCAACGGGAGTAAAGATGGCCTCGTCACAAAGGATATGAGCTCGCTATCCTTGATCGGAAGCGACTTTGAACGGGGCTGAGCCTTCATGCGTAAGGATGTGGTTGTTCTTGGGGCCGGCATCGTCGGCGTGTCGATTGCCGTGCATCTGCAGAAACGTGGACGGTCGGTCCTGCTGGTCGACAAGCGCAAGCCCGGCGAGGAGACCTCCTTCGGCAATGCGGGCCTGATCCAGCGCGAAGGCGTCTATCCTTACGGTTTCCCGCACGATTTCGGCGCCCTGCTGCGCTACGCCCTGAACAACACCATCGATGCCCATTACCATTGGGCGGCGATTCCGAAGCTCGCCCCCTTCCTGTGGCAGTACTGGATGCACTCGCGTCCCGCCCAGCACAAGGCGATCGCGCGGATGTATGCGCCTCTCATCGAGCGCAGCGTCACCGAGCATATGGCGCTGGCGGAGGAATCCGGCTCCACGCAACTGATCCGCCCGACCGGCTGGATGAAGGTGTTCCGCGACGAGAAGAGCCGCGATGAGCAGTTCAAAGATGCGGAAGAGGTGAAGCGCGATTTCGGCGTCAACTTCGATGCGCTCGATACCAGGGCCGTCGCCGAGCGCGAGCCGCACCTCAAGGTGGAGACGAAGGGCGGTATCCATTGGACCGATCCTGCCTCGGTCTCCGATCCTCACATGCTGACCATGGGTTATGTCGGCCTGTTCGAGCGCCTAGGCGGCGAACTGGCATCCGGCGATGCCAGGACGCTCGAGGAAACGGCAACCGGCTGGCGCGTCCAGACGGAAAAGGGACCGGTCGAGGCCGGAGCCGTCGTCATCGCTCTGGGGGCCTGGGCGGATGTGGTCACGACAAAACTTGGATATGACCTGCCACTTGCCGTCAAGCGCGGCTACCACATGCACTACAAGCCGGCGGGCAATGCGGTGCTCAACCGGCCGACGCTGGATTTCGACCGAGGCTATTTCCTGGCGCCCATGTCGAAGGGCATCCGTCTCACGACGGGCGCGGAATTTGCCAACCGCGACGCGCCGAAGACGCCGGTCCAGCTGCAGCGCGCCGAGCCGATCGCCCAGGATTTCTTCCCGCTTGGCGAGCGAGTCGATCCGGAGCCGTGGATGGGCATGCGCCCCTGCACGCCGGACATGATGCCGATCATCGGCAAGGCCCCTCGGCACAAGAACCTCTGGTTCGGCTTCGGCCACGCCCATCACGGCCTGACCCTCGGCCCGGTGACGGGACGGCTTTTGGCCGAAATGATCACGGGCGAGACGCCGGTCGTCGGCCCGAAACCTTATCGGGCGGAGCGATTCTAAGCGCGCGGGAACCGGTCCTTCCAGGCCGCCTGCGCGCCCGGATAGGGCAGGGCCGTTGCCTCGTAGACGCCGCGTGCGATGGCGCGGGTCAGGCAATCGGCTGCCAATGCGGTGAGTTCCGTGAACTCCGCGACCTCCTTTCGGAGTGGCTGGTGGCCTGTGGCCGCGGCAAAGATCGTATCACCATCGAGCAAGGCATGAGAGAAGCGCAGTCCGCGGGCCAAGCCAGCGTGGGAGGCGATGGCGAGGCGCTTGGCCTGAGCTTTCGTAAGTACCGCGTCGGTCGCCACGAGGGCAATTGTAGTGGCTGGTTGAGAGCGACCCTTCCAGATCAGCTGGCGTTTCTCCGGGGTGACCTTGGTAGGGTGCCCGTGCCCGCCGAACTCGTTCTCTTCCTCCAGGGCTCCGGCCCAGAAATGCGGGCCATCTCCAATCACCGCTGAGGCGATGGCGTTTACGATGGCAAGCGCTCCAACTATGTGACCGGAGGAGGTTGTGGCGCTGGCGGAGCCAAGTCCGCCCTTTAAGTTGGCTGTCGTAGCGCCGTAACCGCCTCCGGTAGTGCCGAGGTCAAACTTCAAGTCGGCTTTCTCGGCCGCCTGGAAGCCCAACTCCCGATAGGGCGGATAGAGACCCCAATCCTTGTTGCCGCCGTTGTTCAGGTCAAAGACGACAGCCTGAGAGACTAGAGGTACACGAACATTCCCTACAGGAAAGCCAGTGCCCTGCTGGCGCAGATAAGCCTGAACACCACTTGCGGCATCGAGACCAAAGGCGGAGCCTCCTGAGAGGACAACGGCGTGAATGCCGGGGACCATCTTGTCGGGCTGGAGCAGGTCGGTCTCACGAGTGCCGGGCGCTCCGCCCATTACCTCACAGGAGACGACCGCCGGCTCGTCGAAGAGGGCGACGGTGACGCCGGAGCCGAGGGCAGCATCGTGGGCATTGCCGATGCGAAGGCCGGCGACGTCGGTGATGAGATTGCGGCGCTTTGTCATGGCGTCAAGCAAACCGAAAATCCGCGGCCTTCACAAGCTGGAGAACCGGCCTTTCACCGCCTTTCTCAAGCGGACGTGAAAGGATAGAAGGCTTTCATGCTCAATGTTTCCTATCCGGCCGCGGCGCTCGGCGGCCTCATCAGCTTCCTAAGCCCCTGCGTCCTGCCGCTGGTGCCGCCTTACCTATCCTTCCTGGCCGGCACCACCTTCGACCGCCTGAGCGCGGGCGATGACCGCGCCGTCCGCCAGCGCGCGGTCCTGGCGGCGCTGCTGTTCGTGGCGGGCTTCTCGACCGTCTTCGTGCTGCTGGGCGCGACCGCCTCGGCCCTGGGCCAGGTCATCCGGCAATATCTCGATGTGCTGAGCACGGTGGCGGGCATCGCCATCATTGTGATGGGCCTGCATTTCCTTGGGCTGTTCCGCATCGGGCTGTTCTACCGCGAGGCCCGTTTCAACGTTGCCAGGCCGGTGGGTCTCTGGGGCGCTTATGTCATGGGCCTCGCCTTCGCCTTCGGCTGGACGCCCTGCATCGGTCCGGTCCTGGCGGCGATCCTGACCGTGGCGGGCTCCGAGGACAGCGTCTCCCACGGAGCCTTGCTGCTCGCCGCCTATTCGGCGGGCCTCGGCATTCCCTTCCTGGTGGCGGCCTTCGCCATGAAGCCCTTCGTGGCGCTCCTGAAGCGCATGCGCTCGCGCTTCGCCATGGTCGAGAAGGTCATGGGTGTCCTCCTCGTCCTCACCGGTATCGCGTTTCTCACCGGCTGGATCACCAACATGTCGTTCTGGCTGCTCGAAACGTTTCCGGTGCTCGGACGGCTGGGATAGATCGGCACAGGAATCGGGTCGCTCGAAGGGGCGTTGTTGGTCATCCTGTTGATCTCACACGGAGATCGCTCATGCCCTTCCAAGTCCGCGGCCTCGATGCCGAGCCTTTTGCACCGCTGTTCCAACTGAACGATGCCGATCTTGCGGCCATCGGCGCCCAGCGGGTCTATGCCGATGAGGCCGATGCCTATCCCTGCCGGGTGTCGCTGACGCGGGTCCCGGTCGGGGAGGAGCTTCTGCTGCTCAACCACGCCCATCAGACGACGTCGACCTCACCCTACCGCGCGGCGGGGCCGATCTTCGTCAGCCGGTCCGCGAAGGCGGGAGCGTATCGGGGTGAATTGCCGCCCATGCTGCAGGACCGGCTCCTATCCCTGCGCGCCTACGATGCCAATGCCTTCATCGTCGATGCCGAGGTGGCCGAGGGCGGGGATGTTCTGCAGACGATCGAGCGGTTCTTCGTCAATCCTCAGGTGGCGCATATCGATGCCCATTTCGCCCGGCGCGGCTGCTTCGCGGCTCGGATCGAGCGGGCCTGATCAATTCTCGTTTCGGACCGAATGTCCCGCGTCCTCGAGAGCCGTGACGGCCTTGTCCGTATCGGCCGTCTTCACCAGCACGTAATCGGTGCTGAAGGTCGAGGTGGCGAAGATGCCGATGCCCGCCTTGGCCAGAGGAGCGAGGACCGAGGCCAGGATCCCTGGAACGCTGAAATCGAAGCTCTGCTCGATCCGAAAGCAGCGCCAGCCTGCATCGATCTCGGCCTCGGGCGGGGCCTGATCGAGCGGACAGACGAGGGTCGTTTCCTCGGCTGCCTGGACCAGAAGCGCGAAGGGTGACGGCGGCGGAGCCGCGACGGATGTGCCTACCGGGAAGCGGCAGACCGCATAGGATGCTTCGAGCAGGGACAAACTGAGAGCGGGCATGGTCAAGACATTCCTGAGGCTGGCTGGAAACTCACATCCTTTGTCATCACCGGCCTTGTGCCGGTGATCTCGCTTAAGGAAAGCACAGCGCGTTTCCGAATCGGGATGGCTGGGACAGGCCCGGCCATGACGTCTGAGTTGGGCCGGGAAGCCCCCGGTTTCCTATTCTTGGCCGGATCTCGAGCGATACACCATGAGAAAACCCGCCCTGTTGCCAGGGCGGGTTTCGGATCATTGGCCTGTGGCCGGTCGATTACATGGCGAGTTCGTTGCCGGAGTAGTCGATCTTGCCGTCGGCGCCCTTCTTCCAGACGTACATGATGTAGTCCGGACGGGTGATGTCGCCCTTCTTGTCGAAGGAGATGTCGCCGATGACGGTCTTGAAGGGCTTGCCCGACTTCATGGCGTCGGAGACCTTCTTGCCGTCCGTGCTGCCGGCCTGCTTTGCTGCCTCGGCCAGGATCTGCGTCGCAGCATAGGAGTAGAGCGTGTAGGCTTCCGGCTCGTAGTTCTTGGCCTTGAACTTGGCCACGGCGTCCTTCGCGTTCGGGTTCTTGCGCGGATCCGGCGAGAAGGTCATCAGGGTGCCTTCGGCGCCCGGGCCGGCGATCGAGACGAACTCGGCCGACACGATGCCGTCACCCGACATGAGCGGGGCGTTGAGGCCCTGGTCGCGCATTTGGCGGATGATGAGGCCGGCTTCCGTGTGAAGGCCGCCGAAGTAGACGACATCGACGCCGGCCTGCTTCAGCTTCGAGACGAGAGCGGAATAATCCTTCTCGCCCGGGTTCACGCCTTCATAGACGACTTCCTTCAGGCCCTTTGCGTTCATGGCCTTCTGGGTCTCGTCGGCAAGGCCCTTTCCGTAAGGGGTCTTGTCGTGAACGACGGCAACCTTCTTGCCTTTGAACTTGTCGGCGAGGTAGCCGCCAGCAACAAGGCCCTGCTGGTCGTCGCGACCGCAGGTGCGGAACGTGTTCCACATGCCGCGCTCGGTGAATTGCGGGTTGGTCGAGGCCGGGGTGACCTGGACGATGCCAGCTTCTTCATAGACCTGCGAGGCCGGGATCGAGACGCCGGAGTTGAAGTGGCCGACGACGAACTTCACGCCTTCAGCGGCGAACTTGTTCGCCACCGACACGCCCTGCTTGGGGTCGGAGACATCGTCGCCGACGACGATCTGCAGCTTCTGGCCATTGATGCCGCCAGCTGCGTTGATGTCTTCGACGGCCTGCTCGACGCCGTTCTTCAGCTGGGCGCCGAAAGCCGCGTTCGGGCCGGTAACGGGGCCAGCAACGCCGATTTTGATCTGGGCGCTGGCAGCGCTGGAGAAGGCGAGGCCAAGACCAAGCGCCACGCCGGTCAACAGCATTTTTTTCATGAGGTCACTCCTCTGGGTGGTTTTATAGGCCCCTCTTCCTTGTGGGGCCGGTTTGGCGGGGGGACCCCGCCTTCCGCGGAACATCATGCTTGTTTTTAAGCGGATGTCACCTGGGAATCTTTTTGGCTTAGCCCTTGGTAGCAGACGCCTTTTCCCGCCAGGAAAACGGGCCGGTCCGCTCGTAGAGCCAGCGATATTGGGCGGTCATCATGCGGGCGCGGCGGTACTGGAAACCGAGCGCCCCGATGATCAGCAGCACGATGGTGTCGACGGCATAATAATGGATCGACACCAGCGTTCCCCCGAACAGGGCGAAGTGGATGAAGCGTACCGCTGCGCCCAGGATGAACAGGTAGAGGATCAGGGTCCAGAAGGGGCGCCAGGTAAGGGCGATGGCCCGACCTGTCATCCAGGCGGCCCAGCCGCCCATGAATACGGTGATGAGGAGAAAGAGCCAGACCGACGGCTCTTCGTAGAGGATGCCCTGCATCAGTGATGCCCCCCTTCGAGATAGGCCGCTCGGACCTGAGGATCTTCGAGCAGTTCCCTCCCGGAACCGCTCATGGTGATGTTGCCCGTCACCATCACGTAGCCGCGATGGGCCAGCCTGAGGGCATGGTAGGCGTTCTGCTCCACCAGGAAGACGGTCATGCCGTCCTGCTCGTTCAGCTCTTTGATGATCTGGAAGATCTGCTTCACGATCAGGGGTGCGAGACCGAGGGACGGCTCGTCCAGAAGGAGGAGCTTCGGGCGGCTCATGAGCGCGCGGGCGATGGCCAGCATCTGCTGTTCGCCGCCCGATAGGGTGCCGCCGCGCTGCTGCAGGCGCTCCTTCAGGCGCGGGAACAGGGTGCAGACCCGCTCGAGATCCTGGTCGAAATGGGCCAGCCCATTCATGGACGCGCCCATCTGCAGGTTCTCGAACACCGTCATGCGCGGGAAGATGCGTCGGCCTTCCGGGGACTGGGCGATCGACAGGCGGGCGATCTCGTGGGTCGGCATCTTGGTGATGTCCTTCCCGGCGTAGGTGATCGTGCCCTCGCGAGCGCGCGGGCTGCCGAAGATCGTCATCATCAGCGTGGACTTGCCGGCCCCGTTGGCGCCGATCAGCGTGACGATCTCACCTTCGTTGACATCCATGTCCACCCCTTTCAGGGCGATGATGTTGCCGTAATAGGTCTTCACGCCGCGTACGCTGAGAAGCGGCTGGCGGGCGGCGGAGGCTTGAGGGCTCTGCATCGCGATATTTGCTCCAGCGGTGCTCATGCGCCAATCTCCGCTTCGACCTTTTCGATCTCATCGTCGGCCACGCCGAGATAGGCGGCGATGACCTTGGGGTCGTTCCTGACATCGGAGGGCGAGCCGTCCGAGATCTTGGTGCCGTAGTCGAGCACCACCACGTGATCCGAGATCTGCATCACGACCGACATGTCGTGCTCGATCAGCAGGATCGAGGTCCCCTGATCCCGGCGGATCGACAGGAGGAGTTCGTTGAGCTCGTGCGACTCGCGTGGGTTGAGGCCCGCCGCCGGCTCGTCGAGGCAGAGCAGCAGCGGGTCCGTGCACATGGCGCGGGCGATCTCCAGGCGGCGCTGGTCGCCGTAGGGCAGGTCGCCGGCCGGGTCGTCGGCCCGGTGGATCAGCCGGGCTTTCTCCAGCCAGAACTTGGCCTTCTCGATGGCCTCCTTCTCAGCCTTGCGGTAGCCGCCGATGCCGAGAACGCCGAGGAAGGTGAAGCCGGAGGCGATCATCAGCGGGTTGTGCTGGGCCACCAGCAGGTTCTCGAGCACCGTCATGCCGGAGAACAGACGGATGTTCTGGAAGGTGCGGGCGACCTTGCCCTTCCAGTTGATGTCGTATCCCGGCAGCCGCTCCAGGAGCAGGTGCGAGCCGTCGGGCTTGCGAAGGGCGACCATGCCCTCGGTCGGCTTGTAGAAGCCGGTGATGCAGTTGAAGACCGTGGTCTTGCCCGCACCGTTCGGGCCGATGAGGGCGGTGATGTCGCCGCGCCCGGCCTGGAAGGAGAGGTCGTTGACGGCGACGAGGCCGCCGAAGCGCATCGTGAGATGCTGTACGTCGAGGATGGGATCCTGCAGCCAGCGCATTAGCCGTGTCCTTCCTTCACGAGCGAGCCGGAGATGGCCTTGCGCTCTTTCAAGATCACCGAGGGTTCACGTTCCGAGATCAGGCCGCGTGGACGCCACACCATCATCGCCACCATGCCGGCGCCGAAGAGCAGCAGGCGATACTCGTTCGGATCGAAGCCGGATCCGAAGACGGCCTGCAGGAAGGTCAGGTTGCGCAGGACCTCGGGGCCGCCGACCAGCACGATGGCCGCAATGGCAACGCCGATCTGCGAGCCCATGCCGCCGAGCACCACGATGGCCAGGATGATCGCCGATTCCAGGAAGTTGAAGCTCTCCGGCGAGACGAAGCCCTGGCGGACCGCGAAGAAGGAGCCGGCAAAGCCGCCGAACATGGCGCCGATGGCGAAGGCCGTCAGCTTGGTGTTCGTGGTGTTGATCCCGAGCGAGCGGCAGGCGATCTCGTCCTCGCGCAGGGCTTCCCAGGCACGGCCCACGGGCAGCTTGCGCAGCCGCATGGTGACGAAGTTGGTCAGGAGCGCCAGGAACAAAATGAGATAGTACAGGAAGATCATCCTGTGCATGCCATTGAATTCGAGCCCGAAGGTGGCCGCGAAACCGCCTTCGCCCGCCGTGAAGGGGATGCCGAAGAAGGTCGCGCGCGGGATTGAGGAAATGCCGGCGCCGCCGTTGGTCAGGTCCACCCAGTTGATGAGAACGAGGCGGACGATCTCGCCGAAGGCGAGGGTCACGATGGCGAGATAGTCGCCGCGCAGGCGCAGCACGGGGAAGCCCAGGATCATGCCCCAGAAGGCTGCGAGGATGCCGGCGAGGGGCAAGCAGATCCAGAACGACAGGCCGAAGGTGGTCGACAGAAGGGCGTACGAATAGGCCCCAACCGCGTAGAAGGCCACGTAGCCCAGATCGAGCAGGCCGGCGAGGCCGACTACGATGTTCAGGCCCCATCCGAGCATCACATAGGTGAGGATCAGGATGCCCAGATCGACCCAGTAGCGCGACTCGTTCAGTCCGCCCTGGATCAGGTAGATCAGGAACGGGAAGGCGAGCGCCACGCCGAGGAAGAAGGGAATGGCGAAACGCGACACGTGCTGGAAGGCGCTCGGCTCCCCATGGACCGGCTCCGTCGCCTGATGGGCGCTGGGCGTCGCTTGGCGGTAGGCCCGCGATGCCGTAAAGGCATGAAGCACGAGGCGCAGGCCGAAGACGATCGCACAGATGATCGCCACCAGACCCCAGCGAGGCGTGAGGAAGAGATCGGCGCCGGACTGATCCGTTTTGTAGGCCAGGATCGGGATGGACAGACCCAGCATGATCAGGGCCGTCTTGAAGGCGTCCTTGAGGGCGGCGCCCAGGTCGAAGTTCCGCGTCACGGCCTGGGTCTGGCCCGCGGTGGTGATGGAAGGAGCATTCATGTTCGTGGCTCCTTAAACCTTCTCGACCTCAGGCCGTCCGAGGATACCGGAGGGCATGAAGATCAGGACGATGGCGAGGATCGAGAACGCGGCCACATCCTTGTACTCGATCGAGAAGTAGGCCGACCAGAAGACCTCGATCAGGCCGATGATCAGCCCGCCCAGGACGGCGCCCGGGAGCGAGCCGATGCCGCCCAGAACCGCTGCCGTGAAGGCTTTCACGCCCGGCACGAAGCCGTCGTTGAAGCTCACCACGCCATAATACAGCAGATACATGGTGCCGGCGACCGACGCGAGGGCGGCGCCGATGACGAAGGTCAGCGAGATCGTCCGGTCCACGTTGATGCCGAGGAGGGCTGCCATCTTCCGGTCCTGCTCGCAGGCGCGCTGGGCGCGGCCGAGGGAGGTCTTCTGGACGAGGTACCAGAAGATCGTCAGCAGCACCGCGGTGACGACCATGATGATGATCTGCTTGTAGGAGAGGGCGACGTTGTAGCCGCTTTCGCCCTGGAATAGGACGATCACGTCCTGGACCATCGGCGGGGTCGGCTTGTTGCGCGCTCCTTGCGCCACCTGGACGAAGTTGGACAGGAAGATCGAGACGCCGATGGCCGAGATCAGCGGCGCCAAGCGGAACGAGCCACGCAGGGGCCGGTAGGCGATGCGCTCGATGGCCCAGCCCCACAGGGAGGTGAGCACCATCGCAATGACGAGCACGATCAGCAGCGCCACCGCGACGGACGAGATCCCGAGCCATGTGGTCAGGATCAGGAAGAAGATGAGCGAGATGAAGGCGGAGAGCATGAAGACGTCGCCGTGGGCGAAGTTCACCATGCCGATGATGCCGAAGACCATCGTGTAGCCGATGGCGATGAGGCCGTAGATCGACCCTAGAGTCAGCCCATTGATGAGCTGCTGCACAAAGATTTCCATGTCCTACCCTTGCCCCTCTGGAACGGGGTCATTCTTGGGAAACACTGCAGGAAAGCACGATGCCTGAGCAACGCAAAGCCTGACGTAAGATGCTGGTGTCTCTAGCAAACGGATTTCCGTTCGACAACTTTCTGTTAAGTTTCCTATTACCTCTTATGATGGAATAAGCGGCAAGGGCTGATGCAATACTGTGCAAGGCCGGTTCTGCCTACCGCTTCCAAAGGATAAGGCCAGGGACCATATGGGTCTGAACAGCCTTGTGCTCTGCCTGAAAGAGTGGAAGAGGCTTGTCCCGGATCACAATGTTGAATTCTCAAGCCACTCCCAATTCAGCCGCCACAGGCGCCACCGGCCCCGATGCCGTTCTCTTTCGCGAGGGCATGAGCCGCGCGGCCGCAGCCGTTCATGTGGTCACAACCGATGGATCGGCCGGACGTGCGGGCTTTACGGCCACAGCGGTTACGCCCGTGACGGACAGCCCGGCCTCGCTCCTGGTCTGCATCAACACGGCCTCACGATCGGCGCAGGCGCTTCTGGCCAACCGGGTTTTCTGCGTGAATACGTTGAGTGCCGCCGATCTGGCTCTTGCAGATGTCTTCGCGGGACGTTCCGGCCTCCAGGGGCAGGAGCGCTTTACCATCGGTCAATGGGAAAAGCTGGAGACGGGTTCGCCCGCCCTGACGACGAGCCTCGTCGCCTTCGATTGCCGCATCAGCGATGCGCGGGTCGTCGCAACCCACCATGTCATCATCGGCGAGATCGTTCGCATCCGGCTCGGCGAGATGAAGCCGACCCTGATCTATCAAGGACGGCACTACCACAAGCTCTAAATCTGTGGACAGAAAGCTGAAAGGCCTCCTCACCCGCCGTTGCCGACGAATGAGGAGGCCTCCCGGTCCCGAAGGCCAACAGGATAGCCTTCAGGGGGGCAATGATCGAGGCGGGGTAGGGTTTCAGCTTGGCCGAACATGTCCGACGGAAGCGCTTCGAGCAAAAGAAAGGGCCAGCCTTGCCGAGGGGCAGCGAAGGGGCCCAAAGTTTTTTGAAGGACTGTAGGTGAACAATACCTTCATTGGGCTAACCCGGAAGCCTTAGAGAGGTTTCAGCGCGGCTGCGGATTTCCGGGCCGGATAAAGAAAAAGCCCTTCACAGGGGACAGTGAAGGGCTTTGAGGGTCCCGAAGACCTGGGGCACTGGCCTTCGTAAGAAAGTAATGCCGCAGCGGAAACTTGGTTCCCAAGCATGCTGCGAACACTTGGTCTGAAAGCACGCTCGAAACCTTGTATCTGCATACAAGCTTGGGCGGGAAGGAGTCCCGTTTGCGGGTCATCCGGCGCTCTCTTGATCGCTTATCCATTGGCCTTATGTCTTCAGGTCACATCTGACTCAATCCGTCGAGCCAAGAGGCAGGAGATGTCCGCAAGCCCGAACAGATCCATCCCTGTCCTGGCATCAGACTCCTGCCAAGGGACTCGCTCCTGCCAAGGGACTTGCTCCTGCCAAGCCATCCAAGCTGCAGGCACTTGTCGTCGGGCTCACGACCGATGAACGACATCGCCTTGAAAGGGACATCCCCTCGGACTTCGGGGCTCCAGGAAGATAAGGCCTCGCAGGCTCGAGGAGCATCCCATTGGCCCTCGATCGGCGGCGAGATGGGAGAGCGCATTCGTTCGCATGACTGGGCCGCGACATCGCTGGGGCCGATCCAGACCTGGCCGCAGAGCCTGAGGACCATGGTCGATCTCATGCTGGCCTCGCAGCAGCCGGTCTACATTGCCTGGGGGCCTGAGCTGACGTCGCTTTACAACGACAGCTATGTTCCGATCCTCGGAACCAAACACCCGGAGGCGCTTGGAAAGCCCTATCTGGAGGTGTGGCCGGAAATCTGGGACGAGTACCGTCCCATCGTCGCAGCGACGATGGCAGGAGAGGCGCAGTATTTCATTGACCGCCTGGTGGCCCTGGCGGGCCGTTCGGGCCGGCCCATGAGTTGGTTCAGCTTCTCATGGACTCCGGTCCGGGATGAAGCTGGAAGCATTGCCGGCTTTTATTGCGCTGCGACTGAATCGACGGATAAAATCCTTACCCAGGATGCCCTGCGCGAGAGCAAGGATGATGCGCTTCACGAGACCGGGACACGCTATCGCGCCCTCTTCGAGGCGCTCGATCAGGGGTTCTGCATCGTCGAGATGGTCTTCGACGAACAGAACCGCCCGGTCGATTATGTGTTCGTCGAGGTCAATCCGGTCTTCGAGGAGCAGACAGGGCTGCGCGATGCGGCTGGCAAAAGCATGCGCTCCTTCCATCCCGAGCACGAGCATCACTGGTTCGACACCTACGGCCGCGTGGCGCTGACCGGGGATCCGGAGCGTTTCGAACATGAGGCGGCAGCCCTGGGGCGCTGGTACGACGTCTTTGCCTACCGGATCGGCGACCCAGAGTGGCGGTGCGTCGCGATCCTGTTCGATGACATCACCGAGCGAAAGTTGGCCGAGGACGCCCGCCGTGAAAGCGAGGAGCGGCTCAGGCAGGTGCAGGAGGCTGCAAGGATCGGCAGCTTCGAATTCGACCGAAGAACCAGGAAGGCCGTCGCATCGCCGGAATACCTGGAATTGTACGGGCTCCCCGAAAACCTCTCCGGCTTCTTCTCCTACGAGGACTGGATTGCTCTCGTTCATCCGGAGGACCGGCTGTGGGTCGAGGCGGAAACGCGGGCCGCCGTCGCCGATCCAACTCGTCGTCAGCTCGATTATGAATTTCGAATCTGTCGCGCCGATACCGGCGAGATGCGTTGGATTACCGCGCGGACCAAGCTCATCCGCGATTCCGGAGGACGCTTCGTGCGTTCGCTCGGCGCTCAATGGGACATAACCGCCGAAAAGGACGCCCAAGCGGCCTTACGGGAGAGTGAGCAGCGCTATCGTTCGTTCATCGCGCACAGCACCGAAGGCATTTGGCTTTTGGAGTTCGATCCTCCCCTCGACACGTCCCTGCCGGTCGAGGAGCAGGTCGAGCTTGCCTACCGCAACGGACGCTTCGTGGAATGCAATGATGCCATGGCCGAAATGTACGGACTCGCGCGGGCCGAGGACCTGATCGGCAAGACGTTGGAATTTTCATTGCCTTCGTCGAATCCTGAGGCGAGGGCATATCTTGCTGAGGTCATCCTCTCCAACTACAGCGTGGCCGGCGTCGAGTCGGTCGAGCAGGACGCCTCCGGAAACCGCAAGCACTTCGATAACAGCATGGCCGGAATCATCGAGGACGGTCAGCTGAAGCGGCTTTGGGGGATCCAGCGCGACATCACCGACCGCAAGCAGGCGGAAGAGCAGCGCACCCTTCTGATCCACGAGCTGAATCATCGGGTGAAGAACACCCTGGCCACCGTGCAGTCCATCGCCTCGCAGACCTTACGCAATGCTCCGACCATGCGGGATGCGAAGGAGGCCCTCGAGGGGCGCCTGATCGCCCTTGCCCGCGCTCATGATGTGCTGACGAGAGAAAGCTGGGAGGGAGCCGAGCTCAAGGATATCGTCGGCCAAGCCATCGCCCCCTACACGAGTCGAGATGAGAACCGCTTTCATGTGAGCGGACCCGAGATCCGCTTGTCACCCCGCATGGCTCTGGCCCTGGCCATGGCACTTCAGGAGCTCGCTACCAACGCCGTGAAGTACGGCGCATTGGCGAACGCCACGGGGGAGATCAGGATCACCTGGGAAGTCGAACCGGCCCTGCCCAAGCCCCGCGTTCACTTGCGGTGGGACGAGAGCGGCGGCCCGCCCGTTCGGCCCCCAAGCCGCCGGGGCTTCGGCTCCCGGCTGATCGAACGGAGCCTGTCCCAGGACCTCAATGGGATCGCGCGCATCGAGTTTCGCCCCACCGGCATCGTCTGCACCGTGGATGCTCCGCTGGCATAAAATGGAGGAGAGCTCGATACGGACAGGCCTGGAACCTTCGAGGTGGAACCGTCCTTGAAAGACAAGAACCATTTTTCAAGGACATCTCGATGTTCAAGCTTATCAGAAATCTCCTCATCCTTCGGCAGGCCTGGAAGATCGTGAAACGTCGACGTTAACTCCGGAGCAGCTTCCCCTCGAGCGAGGACGCTACTTTCCTCTCGCCGGTCCCGGAGCATAGGGACTCCAGCCCGTGACCTGGATAAAGCCGTCGCGCGCGGCGACGACCATGTGCTTGCGGTGCTTGTGGACGAGGGTCCCGGGTCGGTAGCGGTGGGGCTCCTCCCAGCCGGTGGCTTCCCAAACGTAGACATAACGGGAATCGATTTGGGCGAAGGCTTCGATGGAGCCGAAGGCGCGGACGGTGCGCAGGACGTCCCGGATGCCTCCCGCCCAGTCGACGGTTCGCTGCGCCTGCGTGATCCGGGGCCAGTAGGTTCCGAGACCCTGGGGTCTCGCTTCGGCCCAGAGCCGGGGAAGATCATCGGCCAGCTGCAGAGAAATACCCTTGGCGGCGATTTGGCACTTGGCGAGCAGAGTATCGTGCGTCTCCGCGCCGCTTAGGGAGAACCGCTTCTGGGCCACAATGGCGCCCGTGTCGAAGGCGGGCTCAAGCACATGGGCCGTCATGCCCCATTCGGGAAAGCGGTCCAGGATGGCCTGGAAGAGCGGGTAGGGCCCCCGTCCTATCGGGAGCGGGGATGGGTGGAAGTTGATGGCATAGGGCAGATGCCGCTCCCAGCGAGTGATCAGCCAGGGATAGCCTGCCACCACCAGGGCCTCGCAGCCCATGGCTTTCAGGCCGGCCAGATCGGCGGGAAGGATCCGCGACATCTGGATCGGCAGCCTCAAGGCGCGGGCGCGGGCGACCGTCACGTCGTTGAAATCGTAGACACTGTCGCAAGGGCGGCTGAAGAGTTTGACCGGCTCCCAGCCCTTGGCGATCAGCGTCTCGAAAACATCTCCGAGAAAATCGATTCCGGCGAAGGCAAAGCGCATTCCCGGTGATCTCCCTCGTCCGGTATTTCCGTTCAGGCTCGCTTCTAGCGCATCGTGCGGACCCAGAGGGCCGCGTCAGCGAAAAGTGGACCCGGTTTCCCGCATCGACGATGCACCAGCCAAGAGGAGGAGCGTCGGATCGATCCTGAAAGTGCAAATCCACTTTTAGGTCCGATGCTCTGCAATCAACGCAAGATCGCGTGGATGTGCAAGTCCATCCACTTGCAGGAACTTCAGTGTGCACTCAAGATTTAGCCTTGAGCATAGAGCAGGAAACCGCCTGTGCCCTTGGGGCGGACACCTGTCGGAAGGGCTCGCTGGAGCTTGAGAGAAGGAGTTCGCATGGTATCCAAGGACTTCATCCGCCAGATGGAAGGCTACGGGCTGACGACCGCCAAGATTCTGTACCGCATGCCGGACCACCCAACCTTCCTGCAGACCTATATCTGGCAGGAATATGATCTGGCTCCCCGCTTTCCCGTCCTCATAGACTTTCTCGATTTCTGGAAACGCGAGCTCGCCGGACCCTTGCACTCGGTCACGATCACCCATGCGCAACTGATCAAGCCCGCGGAATTCCGGGCCATCGAGGGAGAAATCAACATTCACTGAGGCGCTTTGACCCCGGAGCCTTGGCCCGGGACCTTAAGTCAGGTAGAGAGGCGCCCTGAGCATCCCCGAACCTGCCAGGGCTCCTTGTTTTCCAACGCGCGCACTTCTCAAATTCTGCTCGCTCTTGCCTCCCAGCCAGGCGAGCGCCTGACCGTGCGTGAGATCATGGCGGTGCTCCAGGATCGGGCCTTCGCCCTCCTGATCGTCCTCCTGGGCCTGCCGAATTGTCTTCCCATGCCGCCGCCGATCCCGCTGGTCTGCGGTCTGCTCCTGGCGCTCGTCGCCATCCAGATCATCTTTGGCCGGGACGCTCCTTGGTTGCCGCGTCAACTCCTGAACCGGTCGGTCGCCCGTACCGATGTGGAGCGGGCTGTCGGACGCGCGATCCCGGTCTTCCGCCGGCTGGAGCGCTTTTCCCGCCCGCGCATGACCTTTCTCGACACGCCGCTGACCATGCGTCTCATGGGCGCGGTCATCCTGGTTCTGGCTCTGGGGCTCCTCTTCGCGCCGCCTTTCGTGGGGCAGATTCCTTTGGGGCTCGCCGTGTGTCTGGTCGGCTTGGGCCTTGTCGAGCGCGATGGCCTGGTGGTCGTCGGAGGCCTGATCCTGGGCTCCATCGGCCTCACCTTGAGCCTCGGCTTCGTCTACGCGATTTTCACCGGGATCGAGACGCTGATCTAAAAAGCCGCGACCGTCATCCCGGGCTCGCGCCAGAGGCGCGCCCCGGAATGACAGTGGTGGGACGTTTCCCGACGAAGTCTCAATCGTTGTCGTCGTCGAACTCGGGCGCGGACTTGAGCTGGTCCACGGGTGTGGTCAGGACGATGCGCATGTCGTCGTCGTTCCGGGCGGCCGATGGGGTTCCGGTCTGGACGGACCCGGTGGTCGAAGCATCGCCGGCATTCATCTGGAAGGCGCTCAGCGGCAGGGCCACCGTACGGTCACCGAGGCCTTCATCGATCTCGACGACCAGGGCCACAACGCGGCCGTTGCGGTCGAGCACGACATCCTCGACATCGCCGATGTCCTTGTTGTCCGCCCCGAGAATGTCCTGATCCATCAGGTCGGAAACGAGCATGGAGCCGGGGCTCAGCCGGGTGATGAACTCGGACGGACCCGAGGTTGGGGCGCTCGGCTGAGGAGCGGGCGAGGTCTGGGCCATGGCGGCAGAGGTCAGCAGGGCGGAGCCGAGCAGGCCGGCCGTGATCAAAGTCTTCCTCATAGGTTCAATCTCCCAATTGCGTTTTCGGTAGAAGCGTAACGCAACCGAGATCCCTTGGTTCTCAAGCCAAGCTCAGATGGACCGCAGGCCTTGCAGGCTTCACGTGACCCATGCGGCCGGTGAAGTGTGAGGGCGCACTTGCATAAATATTTTGTAATTGTATAACACTAGAGCCAGCATGTGCTGGTCTCATAATGGAGAATCCGGATGAGCAATTTTCTACGGATCGTTGGCTTAACTGTTGCGCTTGCTGCAGCGCCAGTCGCATTGTCTACAGGCGCCTATGCCTTCTCCTGGGGCTGCTCCCAATAAGGGGGGCGCTATCGTAAAGCCCCAAGATTAGTCCCGAACTGCTTTCGGCGAATCCAGCGTCTCTCCTCCGGAGAGACGCTTCTTCAAGACCGGGCAGCCGGTAGGCACTGAGGCGGTTGCCGTACCTCAATCGGCTTCAGATCAGCTTCAGGCCCTTCAGGCTGGCGTGGCCTTCGCGACCGACGATGATGTGGTCGTGGACGGTGATCCCCAGCGGCTTGGCGATGTCGATGATCTCCCGGGTCATCTTAACATCGGCGGAGGATGGCGTCGGGTCGCCGGAAGGGTGGTTGTGCACCAGGATCAGCGCCGACGCCGAGAGTTCGAGGGCCCGCTTGATCACCTCGCGCGGATAGACGGGCGTGTGATCGACCGTCCCCGATTGCTGCACCTCGTCGGCGATGAGCGCGTTGCGCTTGTCGAGGAAGAGCAGCCGAAACTGCTCCTTGTCCATGAAGGCCATGGCGGCCCGGCAATAGTCGATCACGGAGGTCCAGGAGGACAGGACCGGCCGTTTCGCCACTTCGCCCCTGGCGAGCCGGCGGGCGGAGGCTTCCATGATCTTCAGATCGGTGACCACGCTCTCGCCGATGCCCTCTACCTCCATGAGCCGGGCGGGGGAGGCCGCCAGCACCTCGGCGAAGGTGCCGAAGCGCTTCATGAGTTCCTTGGCGATGGGCTTCACGTCCCGGCGCGGGATGGAGCGGAAGAGGACGAGTTCCAGCAGTTCGTAATCCGGCAGCGCATCGCCACCCACCTCCATGAAGCGGGCGCGCAGCCGGTGGCGATGGCCGTGATAATGGGGAGTCTCGTCGCCGCTCATGCCCGCCCGTCGCTGTTGCCGATCGATGCTCCGGGACAGCCCCGGAGCATCGATGTTACTTTGTAGGCTTGAAGCGATGCGGCAGGCTAGTGTCAAGCTGCAGCGTAAGGGGGCTTGTCCAGACCCTTCGGCGAGAAGGTGAGGACCTCGACACCGCTCTCCGTCACGCCGACCGTGTGCTCGAACTGAGCCGAGAGGGAGCGGTCGCGGGTCACGGCGGTCCAGCCGTCGGAGAGCACTTTCACCTGAGGCCGGCCCAGATTGATCATCGGCTCGATGGTGAAAAGCATGCCGGGCTTCAGCTCCACGTTATAGGCCGGCTCCACGTAGTGGAGGATCGTCGGCGAATCGTGGAACACACGGCCGAGGCCATGGCCGCAGAAATCCCGCACCACCGAGCACCGCTCGGCCTCGGCATAGGATTGGATGGCTGCCCCGATATCGTTGGTGGTCGCGCCAGGCTTGACCGCCGCGATGCCGCGCAGGAGGCACTCATAGGTGATCTCGCAGAGCCGCTGCGCCCGGCGCGACACGTCGCCCACATAGTACATCCGGCTCGAATCCCCGTGCCACCCGTCGAGGATCAGGGTCACGTCGATATTCATGATGTCCCCGTCACGCAGGGGCTTGTCGTTGGGGATGCCGTGGCAGACCACGTGGTTGATCGAGGTGCAGATCGTCTTCGTGTAGCCGCGATAGTGCAGGCAGGCCGGGTAGGCGCCATGGTCGCGGATGAAGTCGAAGGCGAGCCTGTCCAGGAATTCCGTCGTGACGCCGGGCTTCACGTAATCGGTCAGCATGTCGAGGCACTCGGCCGTCAGGCGGCACACCCGTCGCATCGCCTCGAAGGCCTCCGGCCCGTGGAGCGGGATCTCGGCGGCACGCTTGCGCTCGACAATCTCGGTTTCAGTCATTTTCGATCCTTGATCTGATGCCCGGAATGTAAGGATCGCTGCGCGCGACGCAAGCAAAGACCTTATGCCCCGCTTGCGATTGGCGTCCGAGGGTGTCATGAGCAACCCTGTTCATCCATTCGACGGCTGTGGATTCCCGCTTAATGAACGATTCTCGCCCTTTCGGCGATTTTGCGCCTTCAGGACTCGCCCGCTGGGTGATCGACCGCACGCGCGGGCTGCCCGAGGGATGGGCGGGCCGCCGGCTGGCCCTGATGCTGCGCCGCCTGGCGATGAAGAGCCTGAAGGGGCTGCCGCTCGACCTGGAGACCTTCGGCGTCCGCATGCGGCTCTACCCCTATAAGAACGTCTGCGAGCGGCGCATCCTGTTCACGCCCCAGTATTTCGACACCGATGAGATCAGGATCCTGAGCTCACGGATCGTGGACGGCTTCACCTTCATCGATGTCGGCTCGAATGTCGGCTGGTATGCCCTCTCGGTCGCGCGGGAGGCGGGAGCCGTTCCGACGCGGATCCTGGCCGTGGAGCCCCAGCCGGAGATCTTCGACCGCCTGATTTACAACATCCGCCAGAACCCCTCCTGCACCATCAAGGCCGTGGACTGCGCGGTGGCGGACAAGACCGGCGAACTCACTCTGTTCCTCGATCCCCTCAACCGGGGCGAGGCGAGCCTGAAGATCGTGAATTCGAGCCAGACGGACGCGATCCGCGTCCCGGCCGTGACCATGCTGGAACTCCTGAGTCGGGAGGGCCTGACCCGCGTCGACGCGATCAAGCTCGACGTGGAAGGGGCCGAAGACCTGGTGCTCGACCCGTTCTTCCGGGATGCGCCTGCCTCCCTCTACCCCTCGCTCTTCGTCGTCGCCAACGTCCCGGAACGCTGGCAGATCGACGTGGTGAAACTCCTGAAGAGCAAGGGCTACCGGCAGATCCTCGAGACCAAGATGAACCTGGCCTTCGAGCGCTCCTGAAAGTCCGACCCAAATCGGCACTCGCCGGGTTCTCATCCTTTCGTCATCACCGGCCTTGTGCCGGTGATCCCGATGGCTTGAAGCGCAGCGCTTTTCTTAGTCGAGATGGCCGGCACGAGGCCGGCCATGACGGCGGGAAGTGCATGACGAGCCAGCCTCTCAGGATGAGGGTGGTGGTTTTGAGCCAGCTGTTGAGTCGTTCTATCGCGGGGTCACGATCTCGACCGGGCGGTCGATCGCCACTTCCTCGGTCGTAATGCGGCAGACATAGGCATAGGATTCGACGCCGGCCGCCAAGGCGTGTCGGAAGGCCTTGTCGTAGGCGGGGTCGATGTCGCGGGCCACGTCGAAACGGTTCGCATCCATCTGGATGACATAGACGAGGGCGGCTCTCGCCCCCACGGCCACCATGTCGGCCAGCTCGTAGAGGTGCTTAGCGCTGCGGGCCGCGACGCAATCCGGGAACTCGGCAAAGCCCGCCTCGCGCATCAGGTGGCAGTTCTTAACCTCCAGGTAGCAGGGCGGCTCGCCGTCCTTTTCGAGCAGGAAATCGACCCGGCTGTTCCTGCCGTACTTCACTTCCGGCCTGACGCGCTCGTAATCCGCGAAAGGAGCGAGACGCCCCTCCCGCAGGGCTTCGGCGACCAGGAGATTGGGACGGGAGGTGTTGATGCCGATGAGTTGCCGTGGACCGCCGCCGGCAGCGACCTCCACGAATTCCCAATTGTATTTGAGCTTGCGGTTCGGATTCGTCGCCCGGGAGAGAAAGACCCGGCTGCCGGGTTCCTTCAGGCCCATCATGGCTCCGGGATTGGCGCAATGGGCCGTGACCACCTCGCCCGTATCGAGCTCGACATCCGCCAGAAATCGCTTGTAACGCTCGATGAGACGGCCCTCGAGCAGGGTTTCCTGAAAACGCATCAAATTCCAACGCCTGAACGAAAAATTCGTCGTATCAGAGGAGAAGGCGGGGGTTCAACTGAACCCTCGCTTGAGAATTGCCGTTTCTGACGCTAAAGGCCCCTAAAAGGATCGCTGCGCATGGCCATCTCCGTCACAGCCGCCCTTCTCATCATCGGCGATGAGATCCTCACCGGGCGCACCAAGGACAAGAATATCGGCTACATCGCCGAGTACCTGACCGGGATCGGCATCGACCTGCGCGAGGTCCGCGTCGTGCCTGACGTGGAGGAGGAGATCGTGGCGGCGGTGAATGCCCTGCGCGGCCGCTACACCTATCTCTTCACCACCGGCGGTATCGGCCCCACTCACGACGACATCACGGCGGATTCCATCGCCAAGGCCTTCGGCGTCGGCATCGGCGTCGATCCGCGGGCCGTCGCCCTGCTGCAGGAGCGCTACCAGCCGCACGAGCTGAACGAGGCGCGCTTGCGCATGGCCCGGATCCCCGAGGGGGCCGATCTCATCGAGAACCCGATCTCCAAGGCTCCGGGCTTCCGGATCGGCAACGTCTTCGTCATGGCGGGCGTGCCCTCCATCATGCAGGCCATGCTCGACATCATCGCGCCGTCGCTCCAGACCGGCGCCCGCATGATCATCGAGACCATCGAAGCCGAGGGGTTGGCCGAGGGCATCTATGCCGAGGGCTTGGGCCAGATCGCCTTGTCGGACGAGGGCGTGTCGATCGGATCCTATCCGTCGTTCTCGACAAGCGGCTTCCGCAACCAGATCGTCGTGCGGGGCAAGGACCCGGAGTCGGTTGCAAGCGCTGCCGCGGCCATTCGCGAGCTTCTCGGTCGCCTCAAGGGTGACCGGGCGCCCCTGTAAGAGTTATTGTCGTCACCACAAAAGCCGAAGAGCACATCGATGTCCCCGACCTCTCCGAAAGCCTTCCCCGTCTCCTGGGATCAGTTCCACCGTGATTGCCGGGCTCTCGCCTGGCGGTTGGCCTCGGCCGGTCCTTTCGAGGCGATCGTCTGCATCACCCGCGGCGGCCTCGTGCCGGCTGCCATCGTGGCGCGCGAGCTCGACGTCCGGCTCATCGAGAGCGTCTGCATCGCGAGCTACCACGACTACAAGAACCAGGGCGAGCTGCAGGTGCTGAAGGACATCGCCCCTGCGATCAAGGCCCTGGGCGATAGGACAGGCAAGGGCGTTCTCGTGATCGACGATCTCACCGATACCGGCAAGACCGCCAAGATCGTGCGCGATATGCTCCCCAACGCGCATTTCGCCGCCGTCTATGCCAAGCCCGCAGGTCGGCCCCTGATCGACACCTTCGTGACGGAAGTGAGCCAGGATACCTGGATCTACTTCCCCTGGGATATGGGCCTAGCCTACCAAGCTCCGATCCGCGAAGGCTCGGCGGGTTAACAGAGCCAAGGAGCGCCCGTGGCGGAGTTCGATATTGCGCGGACGCGCAACAGCCTCTTCGGCGCTCTCCTCTATGCGAGGGATCGGTTCGGCCGGAACAAGGTCGCCCTCGAGGACCTCGAACGTCAGCCGATCACCTTCGGCCGCCTTGTCCTGGGGTCGCTCGTTCTCGGCCGCAGGCTTGCGAGCCTGACGGATGAGCGCGAACCTATCGGCGTGCTGCTGCCGAACGTTCAGGCCATCGCCGTCACTCTGTTCGGGCTCAATGCATTCGGGCGCGTTCCAGCCTTCCTGAACTTCACGGCCGGGCTCAAGAACCTGAAGGCGGCCTGCGAACTGGCCGGGATCAAAACCATCGTCACCTCCCGCCGCTTCGTCGAGCAAGGCAAACTCGACGACATCGTCGCAGCGTTGGGGGAGGGGCGGCGGATCCTGTGGCTCGAGGACGTTCGTGCAAAGCTGACGAGCCTCGACAAGCTGCGTGGGCTGATCGATTCCTGGATGGCGCGGCGCGTTCATGCCGGAGCCAAGGTCGAACCCGACGATCCCGCCGTCGTGCTCTTCACGTCAGGGTCGGAAGGCATACCGAAAGGCGTGGCGCTCTCGAACGCCAACCTGATCGCCAATGCCTATCAGGTCAAAGCGCTTGCCGGTGACGTGCTGAAGCCGGACGACGTGTTCTTCAACCCCTTGCCGATCTTTCATTCCTTCGGCCTGACCGCAGGGCTCCTGACGGCGGTTCTCAACGGCATGAAGTCGGTGCTCTATCCGAGCCCGCTCCATTACCGGCAGATCCCGAAGCTCGTCGCCGGCACGCGCGCCACGATCATGCTCGCGACGGACACCTTTCTGCAGGGCTATGCCCGAGCCGCGGGCGAGACCGATCTGGCGAGCGTCCGTTACGTCATCGCCGGCGCCGAGCGGGTGAAGGACGAGACGCGCAGGCTCTGGGCCAAGCACGGCACTGTGATTCTGGAAGGCTACGGCGCCACCGAATGCTCGCCGGTCATCGCCGTCAGTTTGCCGGATAGGAACAGGTCCGGATCGGTCGGGCCGATCCTGCCGGGAATCGAATGGCGCCTCGATCCGGTCGAAGGAATCCATGAAGGTGGGCGCCTGCACGTGCGCGGCCCGAACGTGATGAAGGGATACCTCGATTCGACGGCTCCGGGCGGCATTCATCCTCCTGTCGATGGATGGCACGACACCGGCGACATCGTCACCGTCGATGACGGGATCGTCACCATCCGGGGGCGGGCGAAGCGCTTCGCGAAGGTCGGGGGCGAGATGGTGTCGCTGGCAGCCATCGAGGCGACCGTTCAGGGACTGTGGCCCGACAACAGCCATGTGGTCGTGGCCATTCCGGACCCGCGCAAGGGCGAGCAGATCATCCTCATCACCGACAAGGCGGATGCGGACCGGGACGTGCTGCTGGCGCATGCCAAAGCCCAAGGTTTTCCCGAGCTTTGGATGCCCCGCTCCATTCTCGTATCGGGAATTCCGGTGCTGGGTTCCGGCAAGACCGATTACGCCGCCGCCGTTGAGCTGGCGCGGCGGCTGCAACCGATGCTCTAGGCTTGAGCTCTCGCTTCTTTGAAGAACAACCCTCAACGTTACCAGTAACTGAGCTCGGCTTTCCACGTTGTCATTCGGGACAGCTATTCCCTATGGGCATGTCTGGATGAAGGGTTCTGAGATGAAAAGAATTGCTCTTGTTCTGGTCGCATTGGCCTACACATCGAGCGCATTGGCTCAGTCCCGGCCCTCCACACCTAGTATGACCTGCAATCAGGCGCGCGGGATCGTTTTCTCGCGCGGCGCCATTGTCCTTGGAACAGGCACCTACACCTACGACCGTTACGTCCGGGACCGCACCTTTTGCGAGTTTAACGAGACGATCGAGCCCGGTTTCGTGCCAACGAGGGATACGCCGCAATGCCCTGTCGGATATCTCTGCCGGGATACGGATTATTTCTTCGACGACTAAGGTCGCGCCCGTCGCCTTGATTCCGTGAGCGCTTTGCGCTGTCTCGTATCCTCCGGATTTCCGGAGCGCGACGGTTCGATTGAGGATTCATCAGGCGTCGCCATTCAGCGCTTTCCAGAGTGGGCGTCCGCGCTGTTGAAATAATGACACACTGTTCAGGATAATCACGGGTGTCTTCCAAATTTGCTTATCTTTTCAGCAGATTGCGCGACTAATGAGCGAACATGGCGTTTACCTCGGTTGCGTCAGACTGCGGCATGATTATGGTCACGTTTGTACATGGGTCATGGACTCAGGAATTTTTGGAGAAAACCATGAAGCTCGCTAAGAGCCTCTTCCTTGGATCGGTCGCGGGTCTCGCGGCTGTCGCAGGGGCACAGGCCGCCGATCTCCCCGCGAAGAAGGCCGCTGCTGTCGAATACGTTCGCGTCTGCTCCACCTACGGCGCAGGCTTCTTCTACATCCCCGGCACCGAAACCTGCCTCCGCGTCGGCGGCCGTGTTCGCGCCGAGTTTCAGTATCTCGAGCCGACCGATCGCGAGGATGATGCCATCGGCTTCCGCGCTCGTGGTCGTCTGAACATCGACGCCCGCACCGCCACCTCCTACCGTCTGCTCCGCACCTTCGTGCGCTTCGAGATGACCCGCGACACCGGCGTGTACGGCTTCAGCTCCACCTCGGCCAACGTCGACCAGGCCTTCATTCAGTTCGGCGGCCTCACCGCCGGTCGTACGGTCTCGTTCTTCATGAACAGCGACCTTCCGAACGATAACTGGGGCACACTCCGCTTCTACGACGCTCCGACAGTGAACGTGTTCGCCTACACCTTCTCCTTCGGCAACGGCTTCTCGGCCACGCTGGCGGCTGAAGAGGGCAGCTTCGCGGGTAATTCGTTCGGCGTTGATGCAGATGGCGATCCTATCACCGTGTTCGACCGCGCCGGTCAGACCTATCCTGACCTCGTCGGTAACCTGAAGTACGCCGGCACCTGGGGTTCGGCTCAGCTCGGCGGCGCCCTGCACCAGCTGCGCAGTGACGTGCTCACCGCAGCTGTCGCCTCGGCGCCATTCGTCGGTACGGTTCCTGACTCTGAACTCGGCTGGGCCGTCACGGCTCAAGGCTACGTCAACCTGCCGATGCTTGCTGAGGGTGATGCGCTCTGGCTCGCGGCCACCTATGCTGACGGTGCTCTCGGCTATCTCGGCTTCGATCCGAACGTGACAGCTGGCTCCACCACCCGTGACGTTGTCGACGCCTATATCGGCTCTGATGGCGATATCGAGACTGGTCGTGGCTGGTCGATCGCCGGTGGTCTGAACCATTACTGGACCCCAACGGTCCGCCAGAACGTGTTCGGTTCGTATGCTCGCGTCGAGTACGGCTCTAATGTCGCGTCGAGCTTCGACTTCGCCGAGTGGCGTGCCGGTTCGAACCTGATCTGGTCGCCAGTCTCCGGTCTCGATATCGGTGTTGAGGTTCTCTACTCCAACCTCGACCCGCGTGGTCCGAGCTTCGGCGAAGACAACGACACCATCGAAGGCCGTCTGCGCGTTCAGCGCGACTTCTGATCGATTTATCTTTTTGGACTGGAAAGCCCCGGTGGTGACACCGGGGCTTTTCTTTTGGTGTTGAGCATCGGACCCGATAGCGGACCCACTTTTTGGAATCCATTCGATGCGTCCATTCTCGACGATCGCATCGTTTTCCGCTGACGCGGACCTTCGGTTCCGCACGATGCCCCAGAGCGGTGGATTGCCGTAGCGGAAATACTGCCTATAAGCCCACGAGTGATCGTCCAGTTTCAAAAAGTTCGGGGTCAACGATGTTCAAAGCCCTCAGAAATCTGGCTTCCGCTGCGATCCTCACGCTTGGGTTGACGGGATGCGTAGGAGCCGCCGGCGTCTCCACCTGGGAATACCAATCCGGGCAAGGCTATGAGACTCAGCGCGTCTATGACGGCCGCATCCAGGCGGATACGAGCCAAGGCTTCACGCGCGAGGCCTGTACGACCGTGTCGAGCAGGCAGATCGGCCCATCAGGGGGCGGGGCAGGCGGAGATGTGACTGCCTGTGCTCCCAATTAGCCCGATGCACCTTGACCGAAGGAACGAAGGCTCACCTTGACCGTTGGCATGGAGTCAATTCCACCGTTAGGAGAGCATCATCATGAACAACATCATCTGGCTCATCGGAGCGATCGTGGTCGTCCTCGCGATCTTGTCGTTCCTCGGGTTGCGCTAGTCCATTCTATGAACCTGCAGGGCAGCTTATCGTCTAAAGCGCCCTGCAGTTCCTCGTGTCTCCCCGGACGACCTGCTCTCCCCGGAAGACCTGCGGCGGCAGGATTGTCGGCCAAGCGACCTATTCCATCAGAACCAGGACGACCGACGCGACGTTCAGGATGGCCAATACGCCGAGCAACGTCGGAAATAAAGGAATCCCAAGCCGCCACGCTGCTCGATCACAGGCCGCTTCGGTGCGAGATTCGAGATGAGAATTCTTGATGGCCATGTCTCATCCTTTTCGTGGCCTGACCTTGCGTTAATCGGGTGCCACCATGGACCTTGAGCGCACCATGTGAGGTGTGCTTCCACACATGGTGCAGCCTGCATTTGTCTTTGCTTAGTGTCGTGTGGCGCTCTTCTGAATTTGGAGAAGCTGGCCCTCGATGGCGCGCATCCGGGTCATCAGGCGATCGAGTTCTGTTAAAAGATGCCTCTCGTCCTGTTTGGCCTTCTCGACGAGATCCGGGGAGGAACCGTGGCGAATGCGCTGGAGCGCGTCCGCGAGTTGGCGATCCAGAAGCCGCATGTGGTGCTCCAGATCCAAGAACTCTTGGTGAAGCTGGGTCTGCTTGAACACGGCAGGGATCTCACGTGAGAACGGTCGGTTCTAAGCTTAAGCTACAGCGCGAAGGTGTGTTCCTTCAGGCGAAAAAAGAGGTCGCGGCAAATTTCTTAAAGGCCAAGGTGAAACGGAGGACGGTGTTCACCGTTCTGTGATGAGGGCTTTCACCCGGTGGTCATGCCACCGGGAATTCAGAATTTGTAAACAGCCTCAAAAAGAAGCGTTTCCAGTAGCTGCCTGAAAGGGGGCAGCTTTGTATCGCGTTTGGCTTCATCACGCCGACCACCCGCTTTGAGTTTCCGGGCGGGTCTTTCCAATGATCATAGAGCCTTCAAGGGTCGTTGCACCTGCAATGGACTCCAAGAACAACAGCCGGATAATAGAGGAGATGGCCGGATGGGACAGGCGATAGAGCCTTATCGGGTAGCCTTGATCGTCGAAGACGATTTCGAAGTCAGAGGCTTGGCGGCAGCTCTACTTGAGGAGACCGACCTCAAGGTCGTAGAGGCCTCCAGCGCGGAAGAGGCTCTGGATTATCTGCGGCTGCATTCCGACGATGTGGCCTTTCTGTTCGCCGATGTCCGTCTTCCGTGTCTGATGGATGGCCTGGACCTGGTTCGCACCGTGCGCCTGAAATGGCCATGGGTCAGGACGGTTCTGACCTCGGGCAGGCCCCTTGACCAGCAGGAAGGCGATGTTCCCCGTGACGTCCGGTTCATGCAGAAACCCTGGAGGGCGCTCGAAGTCCTGATGGAAGCTGAGAAAGCGGCTCAAGCCTATCGGCGGAACTGAAGCAGGACCGCGCAGGCAATTCGGGGTTCGCTCCTTGCATCCTATCCGGCGGAGACGTGGAACCTTGGCGCTTGCCAGGAATTGGCGTCAGCAGTTTGAAAGGATTGACTGATGCCGCATACGTCCGTTGCCACAGGCAGGTTCTCGTCCCGCAAGGAGGCCAATCAGGCCGTTCAGCGTCTGGTGTCTGGTGGATTCGCCCGTAACAGCATTTCCGTCCACCAGCACGACGACGATGAGGGATACGATCTGGAAATTCATACCCGGCGCCAAAACCTCAGGCGCGCAGAACGCCTGATCCACGATTCCGCGCCTCTATACGTCGTCAGGGAGAAAGCGTCCCAGGCGGCCCACACAGCCGGGGCCTATCCACTGGTTCTGCTCGGGGCGGGGATCCTGGCCGGGTTCCTGATCTACAACCTCATCCCACGCGAAGCCGCATCCGACCAGGGAAACCGTCGTAGGCGCTGATGCCATGGTTGCTGGAGCGAGGACGGATCTCAGAGAGCGAGCCAGATCCTAGAGATCGCCGTCCTCATCGTGGTGGCGGGTTCGCTCCAATCGCTCCAGCAACTGCTTTATGCGATCGGGAGCAGGTTCTTTCAGGATGTTCTGATAGTTCTGCTGCAGCTGCCGGCCGAGATCCTTCAGGAGTTCGGACTGTCCAGAGGCGGTCAAACTGTTGGCGCCGATGCTCCAACCTCTATGGCCCTCTGCGACATAAGAATGGTGCCGCTTTGGCATCCATATCCTCCTTCTGTTGCTATCCTTGAGCCTGAGAACGGGTGAAGTCGGATTGAGTTGCAGCTAAGTTTCTGAAAAAGAAGAATCTTTTGATGGATGGGCCATCCAGTGCCGGCAATGGGATGAGCTTCCCTTGCCTTTAACCGTAGTCTGGAAGTTCCACTCAGGAGAATGAGGCGACCGCCGGTCGCATTGGATTCATCCGAACACTGCGCCAAAGCTCGACCTTAACGACGAAGGCGGCTGGGTTCATGCGTGAAGTTCTCATGGTCTATTTGTGTGGTGTGATCCTGCTGTTGGCAGTGTCAACCATGATCGAAGGCGAGGAGGGGATAGGCCTCGACCACATTCTGATCGCCGGCTTCGGCTGGCCGATCCTGACGCCGATCCTGGCCTTGCGAGCTTGGACCAGCCGCTGAGAGACGCTCCTTCTCTCTCCCGCCACGGCTGGCGCGCATTTCCCTGCGTCATCTTTGTTGCTAACCTGAACCGTAACGTTTTCGGATGAACCTATGGCCAGAGCGATCCTGACCGCTGCAATCTACTTGGCTGGGCTCGGCGCAGTCCAGGCCCAGACGAGCTGCTATCCGCGCCTAGGGCGTGTCTGCAAAGGGGTTCCATGAGGAGCTTGGAGTTCCCATTTATCCAACGTGACACGTTACGAGTTGACGGACCGGCAGTGGCAGCGCCTTGAGCCGCTTCTGCCGCCCGAGCGGCCGC
>NZ_VOSK01000549.1 GCF_009296175.1 Microvirga tunisiensis
ACCTCCATGACCGCGCCGGAGCCGAACTCCTGCTGGAGGGTCTGCAGAATCTGTTTCCGGCCATTGAGTTGATGTGGGCCGACACGGCTTATCGTGGGCTGAAGGACTGGCTCCAGAAGGCCCTGAGCTGGAGATTATCCATCCCGCAGCATTGGTGGAGCGGCGGAACCTGGATGCGGGCTGACGCGGAGCCGCCGACGCGACCGAGTGGCTTCCAGGTGCTCGCACGCAGGTGGGTTGTCGAGCGGACCATCGGTTGGCTCACCACCAACCGGCGGCTCGCCAAGGACTACGAACGCTTGGTCGAGACCGGCGAGATGTTGCTCTATCTCGCCATGAGCCGCATCCTGCTGCGTCGCCTCACGCGAAAGGAAAGATAATTGCTCACCAGCCTCTTAGCGGTCGGTTTCGGCAAGAGCTCTGGTCTCCGCCTCGTCGACAAGCGGCTGACCTGCACCGATACTCTGCAAGTACGCTGCCACCGAGTCGCCTCCCCCGCTCGGAGTGTATTCGGCGTTGTTGACGGCACTTGCCAAGGCGAAGGTTGCGTTCCATTCACCGTTGCGGCAAGCAACGGCTTCTGCTGACTCAGTGGACGACTGGAGCCGGAATTCACGGCACAAGGAGCCGTTTGGGAGACGATAGGTCGAAATCACCCGCAGACGGCCAAATGGCAGCTCCACATCTTTTCCAGACGCAGTAATGTTCAATTCATGCCGGATAAGAGGGCTTTCCAACTGCGCTATCAGGCCGTCTGGCCCTGGTTTGCCTTGCCAGCCCATGAAGTAGCCCAAAGCAAGCGCGATGGCAGCGATGGACGCTGCCAAAGCCATCTGCATGAAGGCTCGCTTTCGCCTGAGCCATTCGTTCTGCGGCGGCTTGATGTCCGACGCTGCTTTCGGCTCGCTGGCAGCCTCATAGGATTTGACCTGAGCTAATACGGCTGCCCGCAATTCAGGTGGCACATCGGGCATCAAGGCAGGGGAAAAGGCTGAACGGGTCAAACGGCGGCTCTGCTGAAAATCCATGATCCGCTTGGCCACGGTGGCGTCGTCCGCCATCGCTTTGGCAACCGCGGCAGCCGTAGGCTCCTCAAGTTCACCGTCGGCAAAGGCCATCAGGATCTCATCGCTGAGATGTAGCTGAGACATTATTATTGCTCCGCTCTTGCTTTTCGTCAGCACCTAGGCGGCGGCCGTCATCTCCATCAACCGCTTGCGCGCCCGTGCAAGCCGGCTCATGACAGTCCCGATAGGAACGCCCAGGACCTCGGCGGCCTCTCGATAGCTGAGATCTTCGGCGCACACGAGAACGAGAACCTCCTGCTGCTCTGGAGGCAGATTATCGATGGCGCGTTGGACCTCGGACAGAACCAGCCGGTTCAGGATCGGGCCCTCGCCCGCGTCCCCGACAAGTTGCGTCTGCAGCGATACGTCTTCCATCATACCTTCGGTTCTCATCCGTCTCAGGTGATCAATCCAGTGATTGCGGAGAATGCGGAACATCCATGCGTCAAACTTGGTCCCCGGTGTCCAACTTTCCGCATTGGCAAGCGCACGCTCGCAAGCCCCCTGAACAAGATCGTCCGCGAGGGGCTGTGAGCGGCAAAGCACCAATGCAAAGCGCCTCAGCCGGGGCAGAAGCGCCACCAATTCCTGTCCTATGGCTGCCGGCATTCCTGCTCCGCAAAGCCTCTACGCATCATAACGGTGAACCTAGCCGTTTTATTCCAATCTCAAGTGGGGGAACTTTCGAATGCGCAACGAGAGTGGACAGCGGCACCTCTGCGCTCGGAACGAAAGGCACGGGAGGGAAAACCTGCCATCTCTGCCGACGCAAAAAGGGCGGCCGAGATGGCCGCCCGTGGCTGAGATCAAGGAATAGCCGGCTTTAGCGGATGACCTGCACGACCTTGCGGCTGCTCGGCTCCACCAGCACAGGAGTATTGTTCACAACCGTGTAACGATACCCCTTCACCTTATATTCGGCAGGAACTTCGTGATAGGTCACCCCGGATTCCGGGAGAACCGCACCGACACGAACCTCTTCCCTATAGGTATAGGAGGGCACCTTCTGCGTGGTCACGTACTGACGGAACTCCGGCTGCTGTTGATCGGCGATCCCACCGACGATGGCACCCGTGACACCGCCTACAGCGGCTCCGACGGGACCGCCAACGATCGCACCACCGACCGCCCCCGTGGCAGCCCCGGCAGCGGCACCGCCCGATTGTGCGAAGGCAGCGGCAGGCGCAAGAGTGGCGAGGACAGCGCTAGCAATGAGAAATTTCTTAGACATGATCGACTCCTGAATAAGTGTTCGGGCTTTGCACCCGGCAACCGACAACGCGGCATTCCTCAAGTAGTTTCAAAGTATGTTACGGCATCTTCAGCATAGTTCCCGCCGCCTTTAAGTATGAACAGATGATGAATGCGCTGGGCCATCAATATAGATTTCGCGGTTATTCATCTCCCGTTCATCATATCCGGAAATTCATGCAAGCTTTCCGAAATGGCGCCCTCAGAACCGCTGACGGATCGTCGCCATTCTCGAAGTCCGATTTGTTCTCATTCAAGACATCGATCTAACCTTGAAACAAACCCCATGCCTTAGCCGTTATCGTTTTTTGGATGCGTTTCCCAAACTCGATTGCAAAACGCCTCGCTGAAGATCCAACTGCAAAGGTGAGCCGTTTCGATGAGACCAAAACAGCGCCATCTTCTCATTGCAGTGTCGTGCCTTGCCATTGTCTGCCCGGTGAAGGTTCAGATCGATCTCGCTCAGCGCGGCGGCCTAGCCGTTCCTATTCACCAGAGTTTGTTTCGGGGCCTATTTGGTAGCGCGGACGTGCCGATCCGCTGCGTTTCTTTCACCGCGGCAAGGTCTGGAACGTGGGGAACGCGTTGGCAGGGACGGGATG
>NZ_VOSK01000550.1 GCF_009296175.1 Microvirga tunisiensis
TCGATACCCAGGGTGGCAATGGCGGCAGAGAAAGAAGACCGTGACATGAGACGTGCTCCTTGCGTGGCTCGAAGCCCCACAGCTTACGAACAAGCGGGGCAGAAGCACGGCCGGACCATCCCATTAGGAGCCGTTCCAGAGCTGCCTTGGCTCGTAGCCTCCAGGAACTGGTCTGGTGGAGCCTCGCCGCCTGATCGAGGGGGCTCACCAGATCGGTTGAGCAATCTCTCTCTTCGGGCGACTAGACGTGATCCGCACCGCGCTCGCGCATCATTCGGCGCAGCACCCGTGAGACCTCGTCGACCGCATAGGGCTTGTGCAGCAGCTCGAAGCCATGCCGGCCCTCCTCAGCCAGGATGTGGCTGTAACCGGACGTCAGCACCACCGGAATCCTGGGATAGCGTTGGCGAACCTCCCGCCCCAGCTCGATCCCGCTCATCCCCGGCATGACCACGTCCGAGAATACCACGTCGAACCGGCTCGCATCCTCATCCAGCAGCTTGAGGGCCTCAGCGGCATTGGCCGCCCAGGTGGTCTCGTAGCCGAGATCCTGCAAGAGCTGTGTCGAGAACCGGCCCACCTCAAGATTGTCCTCGACCATGAGCACCCGGCATCCGCGCCCCTCGTCGTCCGGACCTGTCCCCCGGGCATGGTCCCTGTCATCCGACGCGATGCCCCTGTCGCTCCGCGGCAGGTAGAGCGTGAAGGTCGTGCCCTGTCCGACCTTGCTTTTGACGGCTACGTCACCCCCGGACTGCTTCGCGAAGCCGTACACCTGGCTCAAGCCCAGGCCCGTGCCCTTGCCGACCTCCTTCGTGGTGAAGAACGGCTCGAAGATCTGGTTCAGCCTGTTGGCCGGAATGCCGGAGCCGGTGTCGCTGATCGACACGGCCACAAACCGGCCAGGACCACCGGCATGGCCCCGGATCGGCGGCATCCGGGACAGATCCCCCACATGGACCCGCAGCGTTCCCTCGCCATTCATGGCGTCGCGGGCATTCACCGCCATGTTCACAAGCGCCGTCTCGAACTGGGTGACGTCCGCCTCCACGAAGCAGCGCTCGCACGTGATGTCGGTCACGATCTGGATGCGGGCGCCGACGATGGTGCGCAGCATGTCCGTGACCGCCCAGATGCGCTCGGGCACGTCGAACACCTCCGGCTTGAGCGCCTGCCGGCGGGCGAAGGCCAGCAACTGGCCTGTCAGCTTCGAGGCGCGGTCCACCGTATCCGAGATGGCATCGATGTAGCGCAGGCGCCGCTCCTCGGGCAGGTTGGGCCGGCGCAGGAAGTCGATGGACGAGCGGATGATGGTGAGCAGGTTGTTGAAGTCATGCGCCACGCCGCCCGTGAGCTGGCCGATGGCTTCCATCTTCTGCGCCTGCCGCAGCGCCTCTTCGGCTCGGCGGTACTCGGTCACGTCGCGACCGATGCCGTAGAAGACCCCCTCGGCCGGAACGCCGGTCCACGAGATGGTCCGGTAGCTGCCATCGGCGTGCCGCAGGCGATCCTCGAAGTCCACGATCTGTTCGCCATTCGCCAGCCTCTGAATCGCCTGTGCCAGCTTCTGCCGGTCCTCCGGGTGGGTGAGCTCGATCACGGGCGTGTTGAGCAGGGTCGCCTCATCGTAGCCCAGCACCCGCGACCAGGCCGGATTGATCGCCCGTCGCTGACCGTCGAAGCCGAACACGCCCATGAGCTCGTTCGAGTTCTGCCAGATCCGGTCACGCTCCACCGTGCGCTCGGTGATCTCCCGCTCCAGCTCCTCGCGCGAGCGCGCCAGAACCTCGCGGGCCTCGACGATCTCTGGATATCCGTGCAGGTGCCGAACCAGCGCGTGATCCGGCCCTGCTCATCCCGCACCGGCTGGGCGCGTCCGAGCACCCAACGGTATTGGCCGGAGCGATGCCGCAGCCGGCATTCGATGCGATATGGCTCTCCCGTGGCCAGGCAGTGCCGCCACGTGGCCCAGGTGCGTTCCTGATCGTCGGGGTGGAAAATGTCGGCCCAGCCGGCTCCGTCCGTGGAGCCCTCCGGCACGCCGGTGTAGTCGTACCAGCGCTGGTTGAAGAAGTCGTGATAGCCGTCCGGGCGCGTGGACCAGATCATCTGATCGATGGAGTTGGCGATCGCTTGGAACTTGGCCTCGCTTTCCCGCAGGCGCTCCTCGGCTTCCCTGCGGTCCGTGATGTCGAGAACGAACTCGACCGCCTCCTCGCCGATGCTGCGGGGTGCAAACAGGCCCCACCAGCGGGAGCCATCCTTGCGGAAATACTGCTTCTCGTAAGGGGTGGCCTCGCCCAGCGTGGTCACCTCCTCGACGGCCCGCCAGGAGGCCGGATGGAACTCCTCGGGCGTGAGCTCCTGCCAGGTCTTGCCGAGTGCTTCCTCGCGGCTGAACCCGGTCATGCCTAAGAAGGCGTCATTGACCTGCGTCAGCCTGAAGTCCTGGCCCCAGAACAGCACGCCGACGGTTTTGATCGCAAAAGCGCCCCTGAGGCGCTCCTCGCTCCGGCGCAGCGCCTCCTCGTCGCGCCGGCGCCGGGTCAGGTCAAGCATCGAGCCGATCATCCGGACCGCGCGGCCCTGCCGGTCGCGGCTGACGAAGCCGCGGTCGAAGACATAGGCCTCCGATCCGTCTGCTCGCAGAAAACGGTACTCCGCGCTCCAGGTCTCCTGATCTGACGTAATCACCGACGCGATGCCCGAGACCACGCGCTCGCGATCCTCAGGATGGATGTGATCCTTCCACCAGGAGCCATCCGTCTCGGCCTCCGAATAGCCGAAGAGGTAACTGGGGCATTTTAGGGGGCGAGGGATTCCTCCCTTCGGGCATTCATGATTCAATCCCGGCATGACCTCGCCTGATCGTTCCAACAAGCCGCTGTCCTCGACAGCCCTGCGCGAGCTGGTCTCG
>NZ_VOSK01000551.1 GCF_009296175.1 Microvirga tunisiensis
TGGTCATGACGATGTTCCTTGTGAACCCCGAGGCCGGGCGCTGCGCACCCCGACCACTCCGCGCCCGGCCTCGGCTCATGCCTCAGCCTAACGACACCGTCTGTCAGATTAAGTCCAAACTACTTCACATGAGGATCGATTTCATGGTGCAACTTCCACTGATCGTCGCGTGTCCTCCCAACAAGCTCAATTCAGCTCTGTTCCGGCACGGCACCTGCCGGAATGACGCAAACAGGCGAGCCAAGGGGTGAAAGCCATGCTGCATGGCCATGTGGCCGGGGCAGCGGAACTCGAGCAAACCTGTCTTGTCGGCTACCAGGCGATCTTCCTCAACAAGATGTCGAGCCATCTCATAGTCGCGGAGACATCCCGTCAGCAGGTGTCCCCGGTTCATAGGGCCCATTAACCGGTAGATACGGAAAACACGGTTCGAGACCATCCATGCTCTCAAGCTGATCATAGGTTAATGGCAGGCCTGCATGACTCGCTTAGGGATGGATGATCTTCTCGAAAGGCGGAGGAACTCGCGTGCTCACCGTACTACCCGAAGTCGCACAGGAGACACCTGGCGAACTCTACGTACCTCAGTCCACTGCGCGCGAAGGCTATCAAGAGCCGAGCCTCCCACCTCAGGTCATCGCCTGTCTCGGGGAACGGCTCCGAGCATTTTACGCGCAGTTGGTAAAGGAACCTGTTCCTGACGCCTTGCTCCAGATCCTTGGTCCTCTGAACAAGAAGGGGAGGGCGAGCCATGGTCATTGACCTACCGGTTCGGCAGGCGATGCTGAATGCGATCCCGCATCTGCGCGCGTTCGCCATTTCCTTGTCAGGCGATGTCACTTATGCGGACGACCTCGTCCAGACGGCCTTGATGAGGGGACTTGAAAATCTCGATAAGTTCCAGCCGGGTACCAGTATGCAGGCTTGGCTCTTCACCATTTTGCGCAATCAGTTCTATACCGAGATACGAAGACGTCGCAGGGAAGTAGCCGATCCTGATGGGTCCATGGCTGGGATGCTCGCTGTCATGCCCGAACAGGGCGCGCGCTTGGATTTCACCGACATGCAGGCGGCCTTGGCCCAACTCAGCGTCGAGCAGCGCGAGGCGCTCTTGCTGGTCGGGGCGGAGGGATTGTCCTACGAGGAGACAGCGCGGATCTGCGGCACAAATCTCGGCACGATCAAAAGCCGCATCAATCGCGCTCGTGCCCGGCTGGCCGAATTGCTGGACCTTTGCCCTGGTGAGGACTTTGGGCCGGACCGGCTTGTTAGGGCCAGCCTTTTCATCCATGCCTCATCGTGAGAGCCGCACAGGCGATCCGCAGGATCATTGGTACGGAGCGGAGCGTGAGCTGAGCCAGACCGCGCAAGAGCGCTCTGAAGCCACAGTGGAGGATGCGTCTTCCGCGCTGTTCCGGGAATGGCACAGGTTGGCAACCAGACGGTGCCGCGGCCTGACAAGGCGAGCGACCGCGACATCGGCGAGTCATCGGGCCCTGCACGGCCGGAGGAGATATTGCTCACGCGCTTGGTACGATGGAGTTTTGCTGTCGGGCTCGCCTTGACCGTGGCGGCATGCGGCCATGGCCAAGTTCCCGCTCTGAAAGAGCGGGCGCAGCAGGCCTGGACCGAGGTGCAGAACCAATACCGCCAGCGGGCCGAGGGGGTGCCGGCACTGGTCGAGGCCGTGCGAAGACAGGCTCCCGGCGAGCGCGAGGTGCTCCACGAGGTCATAGCGGCCCGCGATGAAGTCGTGGCCATCCTGAACGCGGATGGCTTCATCGCCGAGCCGGAGCGCTTCCGGCACTACGTGGAGGCCCAGCGCCGGCTCTCTGCCGCTCTCGGCAACCTGTACGAGACCATCGAGCGGTATCCCGAACTGACCGGCGACACGCGCTTCGCAGCGCATCTGACGGAGTTCCAGCGGCTGGAGGACAGGATCGTTGTGGCGCGCAGCGACCTCATCAGCGCCGTCCGGGCCCACAATCAGGAACTTCGCCGGGCTTTCCCGGATGGCTGGGTTGCAGCCATATTCAATCCGGATGCGAAACCCCTGACGGCCTTCGCCCAGGCCCAACTGGAACGCCCGCCCGTGCGCTCCCAGCAATAGACCTCACAAGGTGGTTCGCCGCCG
Organism: Microvirga tunisiensis; assembly: GCF_009296175.1. GTDB lineage: Bacteria > Pseudomonadota > Alphaproteobacteria > Rhizobiales > Beijerinckiaceae > Microvirga > Microvirga tunisiensis. The sequence continues at coordinate 2,135 of NZ_VOSK01000551.1, forward strand.
CTCAATTAACGGGTAGCGTTCGGGTCCTCCGGCTCCGGGCCTTGCGGCTCAGGCGGGATCACCGCATCGAGCGGATTGGGCCTGCCGGCAGTCACCGGGTTCTCACCGACAACCTCCTGATAATCGCGGGTCGAGCCGCCGCTGCCGTACCCGGCGGAGTCGCCGAAGTCGCGTCCCGCCGGATCCGACGTCGGTCCAAGGTTCGGGACGTCACCTTCGGTTTGCGCAGGCTCTCTTCGCTCCCCGGCCGATGAGGGATCGCGGTTCGGATCGTCTGGATCTGGCATGGGAGGTCTCCTTGGGTCCGGACCGTCAACCTACGGAATGTTTGCAAACCCGTGACCGCGGCTCGGCTTGCGAGTATCGGCATTCTCGTTCGCGTGACCGTTGCCGGGCGGTTGGGCGCTCCTTATGAAAGAACGTCAGTGGTCAGACTAGGCGCTCTATCCTAGCCGTTCCTATTCACCAGAGTTTGTTTCGGGGCCTATTTGGTAGCGCGGGCGTGCCGATCCGCTGCGTTTCTTTCACCGCGGCAAGGTCTGGAACGTGGGGAACGCGTTGGCAGGGACGGGATGGGATGACCGGGGCGATGGCAGCCCCGGCGCTCAGGGCGAGGCCGCCCGGGGCTGGGGTGCCAGAGCGCTCGCAAGACGCCGGACGAGATCCGCTTCCGGACAGCACGAGGCAAAGGCCAGTCGGATGCGGCTGGTGGTTTCCTGCACCCGCACGGCGATCTTGAGCAGGCGCAACCGCAGCGTTGCGAACTCCGCCCGGGCGAGAT
>NZ_VOSK01000552.1 GCF_009296175.1 Microvirga tunisiensis
ATCTCGCCCGGGCGGAGTTCGCAACGCTGCGGTTGCGCCTGCTCAAGATCGCCGTGCGGGTGCAGGAAACCACCAGCCGCATCCGACTGGCCTTTGCCTCGTGCTGTCCGGAAGCGGATCTCGTCCGGCGTCTTGCGAGCGCTCTGGCACCCCAGCCCCGGGCGGCCTCGCCCTGAGCGCCGGGGCTGCCATCGCCCCGGTCATCCCATCCCGTCCCTGCCAACGCGTTCCCCACGTTCCAGACCTTGCCGCGGTGAAAGAAACGCAGCGGATCGGCACGCCCGCGCTACCAAATAGGCCCCGAAACAAACTCTGGTGAATAGGAACGGCTAGAGCTCGTCGACGATGCTTTTTGTCGGAACCCGCTGCGGCGATCCACGTGCCAATAGTTTTCCCGGAATGGTTATCCCGGTCAAACCGGCGATGCTCCCGACATCGGCGGCTCGATAAGGATGGGACAGCCTCTTCGAGGAGCGTCCTCGAACTTGTGGGCGCTAGCCACGTTGGAGTGGTCGGGAAGTCTTCTCGCATTCAGTTGAGGAGCCGCGAATGAGCATCAACCGGAACGCAATTTTGGCGCGCTTAGAAGTCGTTGCCGACTGTCTCGACCTCTCCGAACAAGACTTGAGAGCCATTGCCGAGGATGACGAGCGCATCATTGAGTTTGCCACCGAGCATGGCCAAAGCCTCGATTGGTTATTTATGGGTGATGTTCGGAGCTACATCCGAATGGCTGCATTGAGCCACTGACGGCGTAGGCTGTGGCATTGCCGTCATAGCCCGATCGGCGATATGGGCCGGGATCAGATCCCAAGGTGCCTGAATGGCGCCCCATTCCGCTTTGCGCTCAAGGCTATAGGCATGAAGAATCAGCTGGCCAATGGAGCATCGACCGAGCATAGGACACCCGTTGGAGCGAACTCGATCCGAACGTCACCCGCCAGGTCGTGAGCCAAGCTCCGCTCGATGAGCCGCGTCCCGAAGCCGCGCCGAACGGGTTCGTGAACAGGCGGCCCATCCAATTCCTCCCACATCAGGTTCAGGCGATTTGGCGCGCTCGCGCTGTTGAGTCTCCAGAGGACCTTGATTTGTCCGGTGCCATTCGACAGCGCCCCGTACTTCACCGCGTTGGTGGCCAATTCCTGCAAGGCCATGGCAAGGGCAAGCGCCATGCGTGGCGGCACCTGGACGGGGGGCCCCTGCACGTGGATACGGTTTTCCCCGCGGCTGCGGTACGGCTCCACTGCTTGCGCGACGATGTCGTGAAGTCTCACGTCCGCCCAGCTTTGGTCGGTGAGGACGTTATGAACGTGCGACAGGGCAATGAGACGGCTCTCCATCGCGCGTGAGGCGTGATCCAGGTCTGGCGCGTTGCGGAGGGTCTGCGAGGCAATGGATTGTACCGTCGCCAGCGTGTTCTTCACCCGATGGTTCAACTCGCCGATGAGAAGGTCCTTGTCTCTCAATGCAGCCCGCAATTGATCCACGACACGCAGACGCTCGATGGCGGCTCCGAGGAGATTGGCGTAGCTCCTGAGGAACTCGATGTCCGATTGCGTGAAGTCTCGTGGCGTCTGACTGTCTACTTGGAGGACACCGAAAGGCGGGCGCCCGTTACTGCTCAAGATCAGCACGTTCACGAAAGCTCTCACACCATCCGCTTTCATGAAGTCGTGATACTCGAACCGCTCCTCCTTCTCGATGTCGTTCGAGATGACGGCACCGTCCTTAAGGGTCAGGCCCTCCGGTGAATTCTCGGCAGCAGTGACGGTCACGTGCCCGATGACCCCCGGCTTCCAACCAAAGCCGGCGCGAGCTTTGAAAGTCTTGCCGTCAGGCAGGAGTTCCATGACCTTCGCGAGCGCCGTGTCGAGGGCACGGCCAACAAGTTCGCAGCCCTTGTTGAGAATGTCGTCCAGGGCCTCCGACTTGAGCGCGAGTTCGCCGAACTCTGCCAAAACGCGCTGCTGTTCCATCAAGTTGTCTTGGTTTGTATTCTGTTGGTCAGCCATCTCGCGTCGTGCCAAGGTTTATACAGCAAGGTTTCCAATCCTGCTGATCAGCTTATGGTTCCAAGCAGGTATGGCTGGAAGCCTTGTGGGATGGCTTGGCGGACAAGCCGATGCAGTGCTTTAAAGCTCGTTCTGGCACCTTGGAGCTTGTCGGATAGAGCCGCAGCCTTTCCGGAACGCGACATGCCCATTCCGGAAAGCGACGGGCAACGGTCACGCACCGCGGCTCTCCAGATAGACCCTCGCGGCTTTAATGGCGCCATCGCATTGGGCCGAGGTGCCGCCGAGCACCTCCTCGGGCGCGGTACGACCGGTCCAGACGTCCAAGGTGGTCGTGACGACCCAGAGCGGCTCGGCCATCGCGCGCTCTGCCAGCTTTGGCAGGGAGGCCTCGGCGCAGGTCCTCACATCGGCAATCACGGCCTGAGGAGCGCGGACCTGGGCCAGGCGCTCGTTCATCTCCGCCTGGAGCGGATCGACGATCAGCGCGCCGACAAGGGTGGCCAAAAATTCTTGAAGCATTGTCGCCTCTGCGCCGGCGCGATCGGATCGGGAAGGATCCGACATCACGCAAGGGCCGGCACGGCTCGCGTCAGAGGGGCCCGGATCGGGGTCATCTGAGATTTAAGCAGTGCGGACGAAGGTTCAAGGTCGCACCGTTCGCCCTGCTCCGTTGGCAGAAGGCGCCGATTCCCTTTTTGCTCGATAATCCTAAGGCAAGGGAAGAATTCCGCTGCGACCAAACGTACTTAGTCGGCCCTGAAATAACCCACAACTGATTGAGGCTGAAGGATTCTTTGTCTTCGCGAAGCATCGTAAAATGCCAGCTTCTGGGAAGTGACCCCCCAAAAGCTGGTGTTTTGCCATGGGACCCAAGCC
>NZ_VOSK01000553.1 GCF_009296175.1 Microvirga tunisiensis
CAGGCGCCCACCGTCGAAAGCAGCGGTGATCTTCTTGCGGCCAACGGCTGGAAACGGGAAGGTGGCAGGTGTATCGTCCGGCATGGCGAGTGTGGCACAGGGCAATTGGTGGCAGGGATTAGTCTCAACAACCAAATCCTACGCTGCTTCAAGTGCTTAAGCTACACTCGCCAGCCTTCATCAACCTTCCCATGCATAAGAACGGCTAAACATCGGAAGCGGCCTCGTTTTGTAGCAGCTTTCTTCTACGCCCTCGACGTATACGACGAGCAAAGGCATCTACGTCAGCCTCACCAGATCTCAAGAATTCGAGGAAGCTGACTCCTTTATAGTTGCACGTTTCGTAAATGCTCAAGAGCACAAGATACTCTCGCATGCCTTTAGGAGTGCTCATTCCGCCGATCACCTTCCGAAGTCGCGCGAACGCTTTAATCGCATGCTCTGCATTATTATTGTTCCATGGCACGCTGTCATGGTCCAAGAATGTAAACAGGCTGCCTTGGTTCTTCTGAAATCGTTTCTGATACCCTACCGCAACTTCCGTGTGATACTTCCGCTTCGCCAGCATGCGGTAAAATCGATCCACGGCTCTCTTATGCTTGCGCAAGTAGCGCGTCTTCAACCCGAACCGATCAACGGTTTCCACCATAGGTCTAATCAGCCCCGCAAATGCCTGAGCTATCTCCACCATCTCTCCGTCAAACGGATGCCTCACCAGATCCTCGTTGATGTCCCTTAATAGGTGGATGAGACATTTCTGGTGGATGCAGTCTATCGAGTCATATGCAGCATAGAAGTCCGAAACGAGCACGCCACTGAAGTTTTGAAGGACATTCTTTAATGTACGCGCCTCCCGCGAGTCACTGTACACGTATGCAACTTCGTCCAAATTCGTAAATACCCATACGTACTGGACTTCTCCTTCGACCGTTGCTCTCGTCTCATCAGCATGGACCAATTTGCCTTCAACTATTCGTTGGAGAATAAGGTCATACGTTTTCTGATACTGCTTTGCGGAATTAGCCTTAATGGCGTTGACGGCATTCGGCGATAGTTGGAACTCGAAGAGTGTATTGAGATTCCGAGCGACAGCGTGCTGAGGAATGCGCAGTTCAATTATCTGATAAATTATGTAAGCTTTTAAATTCGTGCCGTAGCTCTCTTGGCGTGTAAGTTCATTGTATCCAGTCTTACATGTCCAGCACTGATACCGTAGGAAATTGTAGCGAATATTCCAGCGTTTAACTCCAAAACGTGAGAACCGCAGGTCTTGTACGGTAGAGCCATAATGACCGTTTATGTATAGCCGGGTCGAGTTGCAACGAGGACAGCGCTCGGGTCGTGCCACTCCAACCTGAATGAATTTGTCGATACCTAAGGTCGTTTTGCTGCGCTTGGTCTGGATTTTCGAGGATCGCCAGGGGCAGCGGTTCGAACGTGTGTAAACCTTGGTTCGCTGGTAGTCCCAGTATGCTGCTTCGTTGATAGCCTTGAACTCAGGCAGAGCGTAATTCAATGCACCGAATTTTAGTGGACGATCATCTTTCATCAAACTGATGGTTGTGTAGTTCGGGTCAGAGGTTGTCGTGGTCTGTTCTGAGCAGATTCGAAGGATAGCCTCGGCTATCATTTGTGCTGCGGCACAATCCTCCGCATTGTACGTAATTAGCTTCTGCTTAATGCTCGGCTCACAGGCAGCCTCCCATTCTGAGCGCCAGATCAGAGAGTGCAACCCGGAGGAGTTCGCCTCTGACCAATGGAATCCGAGATAGCCAGCGATTTCTTTCAAACCATTCGAGTAGGTTGGGAAATAGATATGGGCGTATGTCAGCCTCAGGAGGTTCACTGATGTGGCAATCAGTCGATCCACGAGTTCGATGTCCTCAGGATTGTCGCAGTACCGCTCTTTCAGCCGGTTGAGGAATTGCGTTTCATAGCTTCCGTAATGGACAAGGCGGACATCAGGGACCTGCTCAAGAGCACGTAAGAGAGACACCCACATTTCCCGCTCGCCGGATGGATCGTCCGCCCAAAACGCAAGGTGAACGTCCTTGTCGTTACGCCGGTACCTCATTCCAGCGAGATAGTAGAACTCCCGGTCTGGTACCCCCTCCACGTCCAGGAAAACCGTGCCAGAAGTGATTGAGAAGGTGGGTGTATCGACGACGTGTATGCGATTGGCCTGGACTGCCAGCGCTTTCAATGCAGGGTCGTGCTTTGTCGCTGTTGCTCTGCTCCGTGCTGACCGCCGCCTTGGCCGGTACGTACATGAGAATTGGGCGACGGTCGTGATACCCTTATTATTGAGCTTCTTTCGTTCCTTTTCGCTCAACGTGGTCAGCAGGCTCAGGTCATCCTTCTCGATAGCGATCTGACGGCAGCGGCACCGAAACTGGCATTCAGGGCAATGCTTGTTGAGGGCCAGTGGGGGCGGTGTTCCTGTTGCGTGTTGTGCCCTCACCGTATTGACGAGTGAACAAACCTCCTTGACCAACTTTGGCAACTGGACCGCCGTAGATCGGTGGCCTGAGCCGTGAACGATCCTGGCTGTGGGCGGCATCCTACCCGTCAGTCGAGACAGAGCGAGGGCATCCAGTGCGACGAGAAGCTTATCTGAGGACGCCAGCTTTTCGTTCGGGAAGAACCGAACGGGACGGTATACGGTGTCCGCCCCGCTGCGACTGGCAGGTATTCGCTCCAACGCGTGAGCTTGGACCTGAACCTCATGGGACGAGATCTTAGGGTCGAGAATCAATCCGTAATTGTTTGGTGGCGGAACGTTGTTGGGATCGGGTGCGTTACGCCATTGAGGAGTACACTTGGCGCTTTGACGGCCTGCGACGCCGAGCTTCTCACCGCAGGAGGACGTGATGCACTCCCTTCATCCGCA
>NZ_VOSK01000554.1 GCF_009296175.1 Microvirga tunisiensis
CTCGGTTTGGTGCCCAAGCAGATCTCGACTGGCAATCGCACCATCCTGGGTGGTCTCTCCAAGCGTGGGAACCGCTACTTGCGCACGCTGTTTGTCAGCGGCGCACAAGTTCTCCTGCAACACCCAGTTCTCCTGCAACACCCAGGCCACTGGCACGGGCACGGCTTGGGGCGCTGGTTGAACGCCGCCGGAGCCCGGCTGCACCGGAATGTGCTGGCGGCCGCCTTGGCCAACAAGCTCGCGCGCATCGCCTGGAGCGTGCTGTTCCGCGAGGGCGCTTACGATGCGGAGTTCACCACACGCGCAGCCTGAGCCCGCTCCGGCAGCTAACGTTCCAGCGATAGAGTTCCCGCCGAGGTTCGCGAGAAGGATGTGACAGGATGGATGAACGGTTGCCCGGCGCACCGCAAGCCTAATGAAAAAAATGGCCCTTCGAGGTCTCGCGCCTAAGTAGGCGCGGTGCGCGCGGATTCCCATGATGGCCCGGAGCTCAGGCTCCACCCAGAGGCCGGATAGATTGATGCGAACCGTCTCTCACTCATCTGACACAGCCCTCTTGCAACGCACGGCCGGTCCATAGATCTTTTTCAAAGCCACCCAGTCCCGCTTGGGCCAGACCGCGATCACCAGCTCATCGCGCTCCTTGGCCCGTGTGGCCGGGCGCTGCACGCTGAAGCCATGGGCCTTGAGCGGCCGCTCCAGGTAGCGCGGATGATAGCGCACCCCGAACTCCCGCGCGATCAGGGCGGCGATGCGCTCAAGCGTCCACCGTTCGGTGGCAAAGCCGGCCGCCACCGCACCCCGATCCAGCAGCCGGCCCAGCCGCGTCCAGGCCTTCTCATCGAGGCGGGGAGACGGCCCTGGGATGGCGCGCGCTTCCAGACCACGCGGCCCTCTTGGGCCAGGGTCGCAGCCCAGCGGCAGACACTGGCGCGACTGACCCCCACATGCCGGGCAATGTCTGCTTGAGAGAGCTGCCCTTGCCGCAACAGCGTCGCGGCGGTCAGACGCCGCTCCTCCATCTGCTCCGACGTCAGATGCGTCGGCCGCCAAACGTTGCCCTCCATCGCGCACCTCCTCACGATGACGGACACCGCCCCATGTTACACCTGTCGCGTGAGGATCAATAGAACGCTTTTCCAACGTCTCTGATCCAGCCATTTCGAATGAACTGACAGCGCCGGGTAGGTGGTCAATGAAGTAGGTCCGACAATGTCGCGGTCATTGCCGGGACCGTTTGTCATCATAGAACCGGACGATCACAGAATGCAGGCGTTCTCAATCCCGCCAGTCCACACTCCAAGGTCGGGGTGGAGAGTGTTCGCCGGCACCCGCCGGGAGTTGCTAACTTCACGGACCGAACTGTCCGGCCGGACTCTACCGGATTGATGCAAAAACCAGCGCTGCGGGTGCGAGCATAATGTTCGGGCCAAGCCAGCGTTGATTTTTAGAGCCATGCACGAAATTACCACTCTCAAGCATGGTCACCAGCAGATCTGTATTGGACAGCTCAAGAGCTACAGCCCTTCCGGCTGCTCCTGAGCCAATGATGGATACTTAGCATTCCGAGACGGAGGAGCGTTATCCTCTCTGTAGGTTTGTGAACCGTTTGATCGGCGTATCACTCCCGCGCTCACATACAGCATAGTCCCTGGGCCAGCGCGGCGTGCTGCTTAGAGCGTCACTGTTCGCATGAAATAAGGGCCGAAGGAATCGCTGCCACCCCATTGTCTACTCTCGACAGCAATACGATGGCCCTTATGCTGGACATTTCCAAGCATAATTCGACCCGTTGAGCACGACTAAGCATAGGCCCGAACGTAATCTATCCAGAGGTCATAGTATCCAGACGGAGGCACTACAACAGGCCAACCACCTCCTAAGGCGAGATTCAGCATCAAGTAGAAACTGCTGACCCTCTCGGCTTGATAAAGAGGTCTTCTGAGTTGCTCTATTCCGTCCTTGTAAAAAATCATCTCGGTTCGCGTCAGTTTACACCCGAACGTATGGAACTTATTTGTCACATCGCCCTGTGGAAAGAAAAGCTCTCCCGCAGCTTTCGATTCATCTAGCTTGCCATCAGGTAGACGAGGAGGCCAATCATGGACCGCAATCTGATATGCATCCTCGAACCCGTAATGCTCAATTATGTCCAGCTCGACCGCGCCAGTATTTGGTTTGACAGTCGATCCGGTGTCGAGGAGCCAGAATGCAGGCCAAGGCCCCTGTCCCAAGGGGCACATCATGCGAACCTCCACGTAACCCTCGCGAAACTCGAATGACGCAGATCCATCAGGGAATCCCGTCGAGAGGAAGCCAGACCACCACTTTCGATTCCATTTGAACGGATCAATCAGATCAGGATCGTGCTGGGCTCTAATCCTTAGAAAACCATCCCGTTGATAGAAAGGGTTTCTTCCTTCGTCCGCATCAGGAAACCAAGCCGCCCCAAACTCACTGATCTCAGGTTTGCCGCCCTGAAACCATTTCGCACCACGACTACGTCTGCTTGAAGTTGAAAGTGGATCAGTGAACTCATCTGACCAAACTAGCCGTTCCTATTCACCAGAGTTTGTTTCGGGGCCTATTTGGTAGCGCGGGCGTGCCGATCCGCTGCGTTTCTTTCACCGCGGCAAGGTCTGGAACGTGGGGAACGCGTTGGCAGGGACGGGATGGGATGACCGGGGCGATGGCAGCCCCGGCGCTCAGGGCGAGGCCGCCCGGGGCTGGGGTGCCAGAGCGCTCGCAAGACGGCGGACGAGATCCGCTTCCGGACAGCACGAGGCAAAGGCCAGTCGGATGCGGCTGGTGGTTTCCTGCACCCGCACGGCGATCTTGAGCAGGCGCAACCGCAGCGTTGCGAACTCCGCCCGGGCGAGAT
>NZ_VOSK01000555.1 GCF_009296175.1 Microvirga tunisiensis
CTTCGAAGCGGTGCGGGATCTGCAAGTGGATTGATCCCCATTGGACGGGGCCTCGGTACCAGATGCGAAGTCCGCAGCACGAGCTTGGCGGTGTCAAACCGTCAAAATCACTGTGCTAAGGATCTAGCTAGTTTCCGTCCACAAACGGCAAACGTTTGATTTCATTGCGTGAATCAAAGCTTTGTACAAGCAAGGCCCGGCGGTTTCAGGTATCTTGGATCATGTCACTGAGTCCAAAGCCCTGCCACCGCCGGAGCCGACAATGCGCCAGGAACGCACCGTCCAAGCCAGCATATTCGATCTATTCGCCACGCACGAGATCGGCTGCGAGTTGAAGGCGATGTCGCAATGGCTGGACGAGCATTGCGATCTGTTTGCCGTGGTGGCACGAGACCTGTGTCGGGGCGCCATCAGGGCGACCGGACGGCAAGGCCTGCCCGCTGAAGCGGTGCTGCGCTGTGCGATCCTCAAGCAGTACCGGCAACTGAGCTACCAGGAGCTAGCCTTTCGCCTTGAGGACTCCGCTTCGTCTCGCGCCTTTGCCCGCCTGCCGTGGTCATGGAGCCCGCAGAAGTCGGTGCTGCAGAAGACGATCCGTGCGATCCGGCCCCCGTGCCAGGCTTTCCTCAATGAGTTCAATGAAGCTGTCGGTGAGGGTAAACTCGTGCGATGGCAGCGGTTCTTGAACTTGCGCGATCAGCTGCTCGAAAGCGTCCAGCTCCCCAGTGAGAGTTATAGGTATATCTTCAGTTCTCCTCAGCATATGTCCCAGCCACTTCTCAGATGTGTCCTGCTCCTCACCAGCCTTGGAACGGCTTTATTGCTAAGATTGGAGCAGACATCCTGTGTTGTTACTGCTGAAACATGAAAGCTGTCTGAACCTCTGCTGATCAGCCGCATCCGCTGCGTTTCGAAACCAGTCGGCATAAACCGTCCGTCAACACATTTGCGAAAAGCTAAGTAGAGCCCCACCCTCAAGGGATGCTGGCCATGTTCAGTGTGCGTCTTGTTGCCTACGCGACGATGTTACTCGCGCTTGTTCCAAGTTCAGGATCGGCTGCGCCTGACTTTGATGTTCTCGAAATCGATGTGGATTGGCAGCTTGCGTCCCTCCCTCCGCCTCCTGATCTTGAGCCGATCACAACATCCGCCGTTCTGGACATTGCTTCTCCTTCCCGTGCCCTCAAAGAGCGCTCAACGTACTTGACTGCCATCGCTGAGGAGGCCACAGCCAACGGGGTGCCGCCGGCTCTTGTCGATGCGGTGGTGCGGATCGAGAGCCGGTACGATCCAACTGCCGTTGGCAGCATTGGGGAGATCGGGCTCATGCAGGTGCGACCCAAGACTGCCGCATTGCTGGGGTTTCAGGGAACCGCCGCGGAGTTGGCTGAGCCGAGGACCAATCTCCGCTATGGCGTGGGGTATTTGGCCAAAGCCTGGCGGCTCGCTGATGGTGATCTGTGTCGCACACTGATGAAGTACCGCGCCGGACACGGCTCAGACACGATGAGCGCGCTGAGCATCGAGTATTGCAGAAGGGCTCGCCAGCACCTTGCCGCTGTTGGAACCGAGATTGGAAGTCCGGTTTGGGAGCTCGCACAGGCGGTGATCCGCCCGCGCAGCAAACAGGTTGAGCACACGCGCTTGGCGAAGCGTCTCGTCACAGCAGCCACGGCCCCTCGTTTCAATCCCACAAAGGGACTCCGCCTCAGTAGGCGACACGAGGCTGCAAGGGCCAACAGAGCTTGGACCAACAAAAATCGAGTTGGCGAACTTGTGCGTCAGAAAACGCGTCTCGCTCGGATTGTGCACCGGACATCATCTCGAATGATCCATCTACGACTGGCAGCGCCGAAGAGCTGGGTTGCTTCGCGCTAGCGCAACGCTCCATATTGGCGGTAAGCCTTACATTGAATCTCTGCCACTGACGAAGCAGCATCTCCGCGACCGACATTCTTACTTGAGGTGAGAGGATCGCGAACGGCGCCGATGGTATCCTCCCACGATGGCCATTTGCCATAAAGGTTTGGCTGCTGTTTCCGCCCTCTTGTTCTACAGGTTTAGTCCTGCAACTAACTCCCGGCGCGCAGAGCCGGCCAACAGGCGAAAAGCCACACGGGCTGTAGATCTCCGCTAAACCAACGCGATGCGGAAATCGTCGAGGAGTGTGGCTAACCCCGTAGTGCCGTGTAGCGGGTTGATCGTCGCAGCTCGCAATTTGCCAATCCCGCGACCATAGATTGCCAAGTTCGTCTCGCCATTGAGACGCGAGGGATAGACGATCCCGTCCGGTGCCTTCGGATGGTTGTAGATCGCGGCCGACCAGGCCCGGGAGAGGGTCTGCGACGAGGCGCGGGCCACATCACTTGGGATTCCCATCCGAACCGGTCCATCGCCGCGGAGGTCGATCAGGGTGAGCGGGGCTGTGACTTCGATCTCGGCATAGTGCCGGACCCGCAGTTCGGCTTCGGCAATCGGATAGTCGCCCACCGCACCGTTGCGCTCGTCGCGCAGGATGGCCTCGAGAAAACACACCTTCAAGGTCGAGCCAACATAGAGCACGCCGAAGCGGTTCTTCTCGATCCGACGGCGTGGGTCGCTGAAGCGGCTTTTCGTCTTTCCGAATCCGAGCGGATCGGGGTAGCGGGAAAGATAGATGCGGCCGAAGCGTTCGCCTGGGCCAATCGTCACAAGGTCGAGAGTCACGTCGGCGAACGCCGCCGTGGGATACAGCCTCTTAGCTCGAGTTTAGCCCATCACACGGCATGGCAGAGTGCGTATACCAAGCATCGCTGAAGCGCCTGTGAGGGTTTTGGCGTTTTGTGCCGGCGCCGGGATGTGAGTAAACCCGTTTCGCGCCAGATAG
>NZ_VOSK01000556.1 GCF_009296175.1 Microvirga tunisiensis
AGCGTCCTATTACGAGGAGCGATATCGGAAGCGGGTGATCGATAATCTGCACCGCCGCGCCAAGGCCTTCGGCTTTGTGCTGCAGGAGGTCGCTGTTGACGCTTCCACGGGCGCTGTTTCTTAGGAAGCAGCAGTGCCCTGATCTACTTGTCCATGAATTTTGCAGGTTCAATCTATTCACCGGAAATTCATCCGCCAAGTGCAATAGTTGTAAAAGACTCATCAGGAACGAAGCTTGGTTTCTTGGGGTTGTTTCATACACATCCTTTGCGGAGGGCAAAATGCTTTATTCTGGTCTTATGAAGACAGGCTTGGCGGCTTTGATGCTGTCGGGAGTTGTCGCGATCTGGCCCCATCCAGTCCAAGCAGGGGAAAGCACAGGAACGTGGCGTAACGGCATGGTGGCTGGTCCTTATGGCCCGGGTTACTATGGCCCCGATGGTGCCTTCTATGGTAATGGTCGCTCCTATCGGCGCAGAGGCTATGCCCAAGAGTACTATCGCCCGTCTCAAAACTATCGCAGGTCCTACGACGAGCAGCCTTATCCTCGTGTCTACAGACGCGGCCCCTATCGTGAGTATTACGACAGTGGCTGGTAGGGCTTAAATGCTGCTTGCACTGAATATCCGCTGAGGAGGTCGGAGGCTCAGGCTGACTTCTGTTGGCTCAAGTGAAGCTTCAACCCTGTCACGGCCTGAGTTCAAGGCCAACCTCGGCCGCAATGTGTTGCCGGGCAAAGAAAAGGCTCCGTAGGGGAGCCTGAGTTTCAGGGAGGACCAATGAACTCCCAGCCCATGGCCAGTGTCATCCCGGCACGTCAGCGGGTCAATTCACCAAGTCTTTCAATCTATTAAGAGACAACTATCCTGTGCCCTAACGTGCGGGAAAACACCGCCAACATAGTCAATCAGCGTCATCCTCTTTGGGTCTTCAGCGCCTCACCCTAACCGGAGTGATGGACAATGACCCTTAGAGACACACAGTCTGCGATCCAAGCCCTGCCCCACTTTCAAGCTGCTGATCTTGAGACGCGTTCCCCACCTGTTGCCTTATGGCTGGCCGGAACAGTGGTGGCCATGAATATCTGCGCGACCGTGCTGTCACTGATTGCCTGATAGCATCCTGACAAAGGCTTACTCCAACATGCCCCCTCTGGAGGCGGCAATGGAACACCTGAAGCTGACGTGTGCTGCCATCGTCCTCATGGTCATGGGTTCCAGCGCCCTAGCCCAGAGCCATCCTCTGACCTTGCGGATGGTGTGTAGTCAGGCACGAGAACTGGTTGCTGCAGAAGGTGCCATCGTCCTCAATACCGGCCCCACAACCTACGACCGTTATGTCGGAGGAAATGGTCAATGTGCGTTGGGTGAGACGTTAGACCCTGTTTGGGTTCCAACAGCCGATACCCCTCAGTGCCCCATTGGCTATCGTTGTAGGCAACGGGCCAGACCCTCTGGAGGCTGAGGGGAGTGATCCCTTGCCTCCCCGCCCCAAGGCCGCTCCGTAAAGTGGGTGTAGGCCCGAAGCACTACCATCATTGCGATCAACGCCTTCAATCGACCGCTGGGGCTTGCAACATGCTGTAAAACTATGAGGTATTGGAGATTGACATTTTTCCCTGAGGTAATCCCTCAGAGCAGAATAGTCTACCTACTAAGATGAGGCCACTCTCGTTGCTCATTATGTGTTTATGAAGTTAATATTTCCTCATAAGCTCGTAGCAAGCCAGAGGCATTATGTTGCGCAAAGAAGTTAAGCTAACCATGCTCAACGAGCAAAAGCCTATCACCAGAGGTATTCTATCGGAAATAGACTTGGAAATCCTTTGGTTGTCGCGAGCGTTGAGCGATATAGATTCCCAATATGAGCCTGAATTTCTTAGGATAAGACGAAGCCCTGTCCATAGAGACCTCAAGAAGGTCATGCGAGAAGCCTTAATCTCAACATACCGCAAAAAACGGGCACCTTATCTGAAGATGCTTACGGAGCTGCGGAACAAGCAGCGCAAGCTCCCCTGCTGCGATTCAAAGCCTCAATCAAACCAGAACAGTCCTTCTCCCGTCAGCCATAGGAAAACAACAGCGCAACGTGAGGGGCAACATGACTAGGCTTATTCCGCTCTAAAAGACTCCTTTCAACACCACCTTGTCCAACCAACCCTTGAGTTGCTCCAAGCGATACCCCTCACCATAGCCCATGCCCGCAGTCTTGGTGCCCCAGCCACCAATGGCATCCTGGATGTCGTGGGTTCACTCGGCTTGTCACAGCGGTGTCACAACGGGAGCGTGACAGGCGGTCTAAAGAGGCCTCAGGATAACCCTGAGAACCCTATTGTCGGCTCCCTTGATGATGCTATGTTTTCCCTCGAACAGATTGATTTGTTTGGTGTTCGAGCTTGCGCCACTTGGCTCGATGGAATCGACCGGGGCTGTAGCTCAGATGGGAGAGCGCTGCAATCGCACTGCAGAGGTCAGGGGTTCGATTCCCCTCAGCTCCACCAAGTCTTGCAATGACTTCGACTTGGGGCGCCTTGATATCTGCTTGACCGGGTAACCAATAGGCAAGTAGTCGAACCCGGTCTATTTCTTCGGCGAGCTTACGATTCCTTACCCTCGGCGATCGGAAACGACCTAGCCGTTCTTATGCATGGGAAGGTTGATGAAGGCTGGCGAGTGTAGCTTAAGCACTTGAAGCAGCGTAGGATTTGGTTGTTGAGACTAATCCCTGCCACCAATTGCCCTGTGCCACACTCGCCATGCCGGACGATACACCTGCCACCTTCCCGTTTCCAGCCGTTGGCCGCAAGAAGATCACCGCTGCTTTCGACGGTGGGCGCCTG
>NZ_VOSK01000557.1 GCF_009296175.1 Microvirga tunisiensis
ATAGAGACAAGTATCCATAGCGGGGCTCCTCAACCGTTGCACACCCCGCATCCGCCTCATCAATCTTCACGAAAGCTATTCCAAATCAAGCACTTGAAGCGAGTAATAAAATTGCTCACCAGCCTCTAACTTGGTTTCACCTGAGCCGTTAACATAAGTTAGAAAAATCCTGTAATTTTGGAACACCGACTAACCTGAACCGTTGACGGCTGCGCTCCTCAAAGAGAGCGATTTGGCTGGGAACGTCTTATGGCCGATGATGTAAACGAAGACTGGCCCATTGGCCTGATCGTTGCTGTTCCGCGTGCGTGGCGTGGCGAAAGCCTCTGGGATGATATCCGGGTTCAGACACAGGATCGGATCGGCGCTGACCTCCGCGCTATGTATGCCGACCTCCTTCGGCAGCCGCTGTCCCCCGGTTTGGAGAGGCTGGTCCACCAGATCAAAACGAGATTGGAGACACTCCCGCATGAGTGTTGAGGCAACGCTGCGCGACGAACTGCTCGCCGCCATCCCAAGCCTGCGTGCCTTTGCGATCTCTTTCACCAACAACCGAGATCGTGCAGATGATCTGGTGCAGGAGACCATCTTGCGGGCTTGGGCCAACATCGAAAAGTTCCAACCGGGGACGAACCTGAACGCATGGCTATTTACGATCCTGCGCAATCTCTTCCACTCGGAGTACCGCAAGCGCAAGTATGAGACCGAGGATGCGGATGGGTCGTATGCCGCGCGGCTCAAGACACATCCAGATCAGCAGAGCCATCTCGACTTCGAGGGTTTTCGTGCAGCCTTGGCGAAGCTCCCCAGAGACCAGCGCGAGGCTCTGCTGCTGGTTGGAGCACAGGGGCTGTCCTATGAGGAAGCCGCTCAGGTGTGCAACGTGGCGGTCGGCACGGTCAAGAGCCGGGTCAACCGGGCTCGCCTGAAGCTGGCTTACCTTCTGGACCTCAACAGCGACGCAGACCTTGGACCTGATGCTGTGATTAAAGCGGCGCTGACTGGGTAGATTGGGCCGCAAGTACGAGCCTTAGTCACGCGGAGCACTTCGTGCAAACAAAGGTGAGCGTAGATCATTAGCCGAGCTTCATATTGCTAAGCATGATCCATGAGAAGATGAGCATCGTCAATGTTTAGGACTATTGGCTGACAGCTTTCGTCGGCTACCAGACAGACAGAATTATTGCCTCGTGTTTACCTTCTCTTAACTCACGAAGCCAAAGAGGGGGTACGCGATGGCTGCGCAGACGCTGACGCTTGAAAACAATCGCTCGTTTCAGTCCGATTTCGCTCTCACCGGTCTCACACCAGCCATTCCAACGGCACTGATTTGCGATAACTCCCTGCTGCGCTCGGGGCTCCAACGCATTCTGTCGGGGAGCCCCTTCGCCATTGCCGAGGTACCTTCTCCTATCGCGGGTTCACGACGGTTCCAGAAATTGATTGCAGAGGCTGCCCTGGTCCTGATTCAGGCCAGTCAGAATACCAGTCGCGTGCTTGAGATGGTCAAACAGGTGCGAGAGCAATGTCCGGAGGCTCGCATCATTGTTCTAGCGGATAAATACGACCTAGATCTCGTGCGGCTCGGACACGAGGCAGGCGTGGACGGCTTCTGTCTCACAGCCACTGCTCCCGAGGTTCTGATCAAATCGTTTGAACTGGTCATGCTCGGAGAGAGTGTACTGCCCTTTGAGGTCCTACGCTCGATCATGGATGCGGCTCCACAGAACAGGGACCAGCCGCTTCAAGACGATATCGCAGAGCCACGTCTGTCTGATCTGAGCTATCCAAAGCTCTCCGCACGTGAGGCGCAGATCTTGGGCTGCTTAAGAGAAGGAGCGCCCAACAAGGTTATTGCTCGTAAGCTTGATATCACGGAGGCGACGATCAAGGTTCACGTCAAAGCTATTCTGCGCAAAATCGGCGCAGCAAATCGCACCCAGGCGGCTATGTGGGCGTCTCAGCGCCTGCCGAGAACAGGGATACCGACTCTGAATGTCTGAGACATTGCCCGTGAAGATTGAGGTCGGGGATCAGGTTCGTGTTCACTTCCATCCACCCGGTCCGATGAAGAGCTTTTCCGAGGGTGTGGTCAGCCGGGTGGATGTGACAGCGCCACAAGGGCGCTTCTTTGTGGTGGAGGTTACGCACGAGGTCATTCTCGACCGAGAGCACCGGCTCAGACCCGGTTTCCAGGATTACGTCCGATATGAAGGCCCGAGGGACTTTCCAGGTCGGGTTGAGGTACTTTCGACCCTAGAACAGGGCGGGACGGAGGACAATGAGTCAGGGCAGGTCACAGAGATGAGACCGGTTGAGGTTCCGGATGAGACGGTCCAAGGGCCAGACGCCGAACATGACCAGCATGTGGTCCGCCTTGAGCGTCAGGAAGTCCGCCGATCCGGAGGCTTGATCGCCGCGTTCTTCGGGCGGCAAAAATAAGAAGCACCCGTCTGCCAAAAATAGCAGAACCGAGGTTCGGTTTTGTCGCCATCCAGACAGACACATCCAACGTGCTGTGCTTAAGAGGGACAATGCACCTGCGGGAACGGGCGACTCTCGTAAGCCGGAAGTCTACTTGCGGCTCGATTGTAGCTTTGGCTAAAGCAAGGCACCTAAATCGGGATAGGGGGGAGCCTCGCGGTTCCACCCCTCCCACACCACCGTACATACGGGTCCGTATACGGCGGTTCGTCGGATTACTCGACTGCTGGACGTGGACAGAGGCGAGGCCGAGGCCTCTGAAGAAGGCATTGGGGAACGCTATGGAGAGTGCCGGGCTTTGGCTGAGCCGCCAGACACCGTGCGGGCTCCCAGCGGCTTTCGCTGCCAGGTC
>NZ_VOSK01000558.1 GCF_009296175.1 Microvirga tunisiensis
CGACGACGCCGACCCGTATCGACAATCTCAACTCGATCCATAGCCGCACTGTCCTTTTTGACGTCAATAAGGACAGTCAGTGCCAAATCCGACAATTCCTACAAGGCGGCCCACCTCGGATGCGTACGTTAGTCCGCTGCAAGCGGGTGATCGTGTCGGCCAGCGCCTCGCGTGCCATCGGCTTTTCCAGCTAGGGCACGTCCTGGAGTTCGTCCGGCAGGCTGGTGGTGAACGGCAGACCCGTGTAGACCGCAAAGGGCGTGTTGCGCTCCTTCAGGGCGTGCGCAATCGGCAGGGCGGTGCCGTCCCGCAGTGACACGTCCAGCACCGCGACCTCGGGCGTGTTGTGCTCCAGCCATGCGAGGGCATCGGCACAGGACGGGAACGGGCCGGCGATGGAGAAGCCGGCATCCTCCAGGAACGCCTCCAGCGACATGCCAATCAGCGCCTGGTCTTCAACGATCATGCAGCAGGGTGCACTCATCACATCAGGTCTCTTGCTTGTTCAAGGACGGGAAGAGCCGTGCCAGAGGAGCATGTCGGCAGGGCTCTCATCAGGAGGATGGACACGAACACCATCGTGTGCGGACCTTACCCTGATCGAGTGCTCTCCCATTCACGCAAGTGAAACGTGAGCGGAGTTTTCCCGTCGGGTTCCTGCCTTGGTTCGTCCCATCTGCCGAGCCCGTTCGGTCAAGGTGATCATAGGTTAATGGCGGGCCTGCCCCGGTCTTCTACGCCTGGATTATCGTCCAATCCGCCGGAGGAACTCCCACGTGATGACCACATGGCCCAAAGTCTCCCCGACGACACCGGGTGAGCTGCAACAGCTCCAAGAGGTTCGAGATGAACTCCATCCTGAGCCGACGCTGCCTTCGATTGTCACCGCTTGCCTCGGCGAGCGGTTGCGCGCCTGCTACGCACAACTGATGAACGATCCCGTTCCGGCTGATTTCGTCCGGCTCCTTGAAGCGTTGGACCGGAAGGAGAGGCAAGATGACGGCCGTTGATACCATTTCACGCCAGGCGATGCTGGACGCCATCCCGCATCTCAGGGCCTTTGCCATCTCGCTCACCGGCAACGTCACGTACGCGGACGACCTCGTGCAGACTGCTCTTCTGCGCGGCCTTGAGAACCTCGACAAGTTCCAGCCCGGCACGAGCATGCAGGCATGGCTCTTCACGATCCTGCGCAATCATTTCTACACCGAGGTCCGCCAGCGCCGCAGGGAGGTGGCGGACCCGGACGGCGTGATGGCCGGCAATCTTGCAACCATGCCGGAGCAGGGCGCGCGCCTGGATTTCAACGACATGTTGGCGGTTCTCGCCCAACTCAGCATCGAACAGCGCGAGGCACTCCTGCTCGTGGGAGCTGAAGGTGTATCCTACGAGGAGGCAGCCCAGATCTGCGGCACCACCATCGGCACGATCAAAAGCCGCGTGAGCCGGGCCCGCACCCGCTTGGCCGAGTTGATGGATCTCACCTCCGAGGAGGACCTCGGACCCGACCGCCTGGTCCGAGCTAGCCTGTTCCTGCACGCCTCTCGGTGATGGACGTTACCGCTCCTTCAGGGACGAGATGACCACGATGCAGTTGATGGTTCAGGAGCGGTCGGCCTTGGTCCCGGGCATCGGGGAAGGCGATACCGGGCCGTCTCCTCCCGGAGCCGAAAGAGTTGCGAACCTGTTCGAGATCGTGGGGATCAGCATCGTCCTGGCATTGCTCATGGGAATGGCCGTCATCCTGATCCGACGGAACCGTGGCTCCTGACCACACTCCTCCGGTACGTTCGTGATGGCCCCCGGGGAATGGTTTGCGCGCCAGACCGTCGCGGAACTCTCGCAGGTTGTGGCGCGTGACGCACAGACCCATTTCGTCCCGCGGTGCCGGTCCTGGCACCGCGGCCATTCCCGTCCGGAGGCGGTCAGGATCCCGACGGTGGGCCAGTGACGGGCTCGGGCAGGCGCGTGGGTGCGGCCAACAAGCCGGACGTGCAGGTCATCCTGACAACCGGGGTGGGGCGCTCGGCTGATATCGCAGCGACCCTGTGCGAAGCCGGCCCGCTCCTGGAGAAGCCGTATCCCCCGCAGGACATCGTTCACCGCATCAGGCAGCTCATGGCCCAGGCGCGCCAGCCCTGAACCGGGTGAATGGATTGCCCAGCGGTGCAGGAGGCCCCAAGACTGCTGTCCGGCTCCGCGGGAACCGGACAGGCCAGCTCCCGTTTCCGACCCCATGAAGGTCAAGCCCCGTGGTCCCATCCTGAGCCAGCCCGTTGTCCTCCTTGTGGAGGACGAGACGCTCGTGCGGCTGACCCAGATCGATATCCTGCGCGAGGCGGGCTTCTGGGTACTGGAAGCGGCGGACGCCGACGAAGCCTTCGAGACCATCCGGCAGCGAGGGGACGTGGATGTCGTCCTCACCGACGTGGACATGCCCGGCTCCCAGTTCGCCCGCCTCGTGGCGCAAGGCTGGCCGGAGGTCGGCGTGCTGGTGATCTCGGGCAAGGCGTTCCCGGACGAGGGCGACTTGCCGCCCTCGGCGGTCTTCGTGGCCAAGCCGGTGTACCCTGACGCCCTCGTGGAGCACCTGAATGCCCTGATGGCCCGCTCCCGTGCTGCCGGGCAGGATTGACATCAGGCGAGATCTTGCGTTCGCGGGCCCGGTCAATGGCGGCCCAGCTCGGCGGTCAGGTCACGGTGGACCGTACGCATCCGAGGTGGGCCGCCTTGTAGGAATTGTCGGATTTGGCACTGACTGTCCTTATTGACGTCAAAAAGGACAGTGCGGCTATGGATCGAGTTGAGATTGTCGATACGGGTCGGCGTCGTCG
>NZ_VOSK01000055.1 GCF_009296175.1 Microvirga tunisiensis
GCAAACGCGCCGCTCTCATCCGCCAAGCAGAACGCCTGGAGGTGGTGAGGACATGCCTGAAATCCGGTCAACTTTGCCAGCAAGGCTCGTACAGCCAATCTCAGATGGGGCGCCGTGAATTAACCGGGCTAAGAGATTCAACGAGTTACACCGTAGCGTGACCGGGATCTCGCAACGCATGCTGACCCTGACGCTGCGCGGATTGGAGCGAGACGGGCTCGTTACGCGCACCGTTTACCCGACCATTCCGCCCCGGGTTGATTACCAGCTCACAGGGCTGGGTTGCTCCCTGCTCAAGACTGTGCGGGGCTTGGGCGAGTGGGCGATCCAGAATCGGGACGAGATTCTGGAAGCACGCCGACGCTTCGATGAGGGCGATACCGGCTCCGGGACCGGCCTTCGGCAGTCCGACGCCGCTTGAGAGATTTCAGGAGGCAGCCCTGTGCTCTAGGATTTCCCAGAGGGCCCGGTCGTGGAAGGTCACGATGGCCCCATCGGCCCCGATCTCCCTCATCTCGTCTCGGGTCAGCCCGGTCAGAACGCCGAAGGAGAACAGGCCGGCGGCCTTGGCGGCCCTCATGCCTGACGGCGAATCCTCGAAGGCGACGGCCTCTTCGGCCTTGATGCCGAGCCGCTCCAGCGCCGTCAGATAGGGCAGGGGATCGGGCTTGCCGGGCTCGACCTCTTCGATGGTGACCTGGACGGGAAAGCGCTCGGCCAGCCCCAGCACGTCCAGCATGTGATCCGCGTTGAGGCGCGGCGCATTGGTGACGAGGGCGACCTTGATGCCGTGCGCTTCGGCCCAGTCGAGCAGCTCGAGCAGGCCCTCCAACGGTTTCAGCTCCATAGCCATGCGCCGGAAGGTGGCTTCCTTCTCATCGGCATAGGCCTCGTGCTCCTCGACCGGCAGATGGGGCAGGAGAGAAGCAAAGATCGCCTCGTTGGTGCGCCCGATGATCTTGGAGCGGTAGATCTCCTCGTTGATGTCGACGCCCTCGGCTTTCAGAACCTCGGCAAAGGCCTCCAGGTGGACAGGGTCGCTGTGCACCAATGTTCCATCCATATCGAAGATCAGAGCTTTGAGCATCGGGCCGTCTCTCAACAATGTCGGGTCTCAGGGCGAGGGAATAGACCGCTTCGCCCCGGAAGGCACCCCGTTGGAATTGCAACCCTGCTCTATAGATAATCGGGGACCTGATAAACCGTATAAAGCGTGATCCCCCTGATGGTTCGCATTCATTCCCGCCTATCCGACGAGATATCCCGATGCGGGTGATCGACAGGCTCAGGCTTCTTTACGAGGGCGATACGCCGGAAGCGCATCAGTTTCGCTACGCACTTCTGGTCTTCGACGTGACGACGATCCTTTTCATCGTCGTCACGTCCTTCCTGCCGCGCTCACCGGCTTTCGAGTGGATGGACGTGATCATCGGCTTGATCGTTCTGGCGGATTTCTCGGTCCGCCTTGCGATCAGCCGAACGCCATGGCGGGATCTGGCCTATCCAACGACTCTGGCGGATATTGCGGCCATCGTGTCCTTTCTCGCCCCGGTCGTCGGAGAGGGCATTGGTTTCCTGAGGTTTCTGCGCACACTTCGCCTGCTGCGCACTTATCAGCTGCTCGCCCGCCTGCGGGCCGACAGCGTGTTCTTCCGGCGCAACGAAGACCTGATCATCGCTGCGGTCAACCTCGGCGTCTTCATCTTCATCATGACCGGCTTCGTCTACGAGACGCAGCGCTGGACGAACACGAAGATCGGCAATTACATCGATGCGTTGTATTTCACGATTGCAGCGCTCACCACCACCGGTTTCGGTGATATCACGCTGACAGGGACGCTGGGGCATCTGATATCGGTCATGATCATGATCTTCGGCGTCACGCTCTTCCTGCGTCTCGTGCAGGTGTTGCTGAGGCCCGACAAGGTGCGCTTTCCCTGCCCCGTCTGCGCTCTGCAACGCCATGACCGCGATGCGGTTCACTGTAAGGCTTGCGGCACGGTCCTCAACATTCCGGACGAAGGGGCGATCTGAAGGCACTGGAGCTGCTTCCATCTGCGTGGAAACACCTGGCTTCCCGGTTGTCCCGATTTTGGCCAATCGGATCCATTTCTGAGTCCGGTGATCTAGGCGTCCGGTATGATGGCAACGCCGCGCTGGGTCGTGAACGAGATCGACACGGGTGTTCCTGGAGCAACCGGCTCCTTGCGTCCGTATTGGACGACGAACAGATTCCCGATGGCGCTTTCCACCTCGTACTCCACCTGCGTGCCGAGATAAGAGGCCTTTCGCACCGTCCCGGTCAGCGCGCCGATGACGGAGGCTGACTCGTCGAGAAGGATTGCGTCGGGCCGGACGGCGAGTTTGACAGGTCCTTGGCTCGCGTTTCTGTGAGGAAGTTGGAGGCTTAAACTGCCGACGTTCACCTGTGCCGTCGGTCCCGCAATGCTCACCAGATCGCCGTTGATGATGTTGGCGTCACCGATGAAGTCGGCGACGAACAGGTTGGCCGGCTCCTCATAAAGCTCACGCGGCGCGCCGGTCTGGGCGATGCGGGCATTCGACATGACGATGATGTGATCGGAGACGGCGAGCGCCTCCTCCTGATCGTGGGTCACGTAGGCCACGGTGAGATTCAGGCTCTGCTGCAATTCGCGGATATCCTCGCGCACACGTCGGCGGAGTTTCGCGTCGAGATTCGACAAAGGCTCGTCGAAAAGCAGAACCTGCGGTTCCAGCACGAGCGCGCGGGCCACCGCCACGCGCTGCTGCTGTCCCCCGGAAAGCTCGGAGGGTGCGCGCTTCTCCAGGCCCTTAAGGCCGATCAGCGATAGCTTTTCCATGGCCATATCGTGGGCGTCCTTCTTCGAGGCGCCCTGCACTGAAGGTCCATAGGCCACGTTCTCCAGCACCGACATGTGCGGAAAGAGTGCGTAGGACTGGAACACCATGCTCACGTCCCGGTCGGCGGCGGAGAGGTTCGTCACGTCACGCCCACCGATCAGGATTTGGCCTTCGCTCGCCATCTCGAGGCCGGCGATCATGCGCAAAGTCGTGGTCTTGCCGCAGCCGGAAGGACCGAGCAGGGTCACGAGCTGGCCGGGCTCGATGGTGAAGGAAATATCGTCCACGGCGGTGACGCTGCCATAGCGCTTCGTCACATTGCGGAACTGCACCGAGGCCGCCTGCTTCTTGGAAGCCGCAGGGCGGGAGAGGGAATGAATGGACGACATCTTGTTCATGGGACCGCCTGCACGGCAACGGGGGAAGGAGCGGCGCTCGCGCTGCGACGCCCGAGGCGCCGCTCGCCGACGGCCAGCTGGATCGCCACAATGGCGAGCAGCATGACGAGGATGAGCACGGTGGAATAGGCAATTGCAAGCCCGAACTCGCCTGCTTCGACACGGCCGACGATGTAGGTCGTCGCCATGTTGTACTCGGCGGTGACGAGGAAAATCACGGCGCTCACGGCGGTCATGGCACGCACGAAGGAATACACCAGGGAGGCGACGATGGCTGGCCGCAGCAACGGCAGTACGATGCGGCGCATGGTGGTCGACGAACCTGCTCCCAGTGTCAACGAGGCTTCATCGAGGCTCTTGTCGATTTGGCTCAAGGTGGCGATGCCGGAGCGCACGCCCACCGGCATGTTGCGGAACACGAAGCACATCACGAGAATGAAGCCCGTTCCGGTGATTTCGATCGGCGGCACGTTGAAGGCGAGGATGTAGGATACGCCGACGACCGTGCCGGGAATGGCGAAGCTCAGGAGCGTGCCGAACTCGAAGGCGCGCTGGCCGGAGAAGCGCTGACGGGTGAGGAGGTAGGCGGTGAGCAGGCCAATGGCAGCCGTGAGCGGGGCGGAGAGGGCGGCCACTTTCACGGTGGCGAAGAAGGAATCCCAGGCCGAGCCCGAGAAGTAGAGACCCGAACTGGAGCGCTCCACCCGGAAGGCCGTCAGGAAATGCTCGAAGGTTGGCGTATAGTCGCGGCCCATGGAGCGCACGAAGGCGCCGACCACGATGATCGCATAAATGGCGACGGTGAAGATCGCCCAGGGCAATGCCGTGAGATAGGAGGCCAGCGCCACCCGCCGCGGCAGCGGCAGCGGAATGCCGGCGTCGCCCTTACCGGTGACCGTTGTGTAGACCTTCTTGCCGAGCCAGGCGTGCTGGAGCCAGAAGGCCCCGAGCGTGAACGCCAGCAGGATGATGGACAGCACGGCCGCGCGGCCCTGATCCTGCTGCGCGCCGACGACCGCGAAGAAGATCTTGGTGGAGAGCACCTCGTAGTTTCCGCCGAGCACCAGCGGATTGCCGAAATCGGCCAGGCTTTCCACGAAGCCGAGGAGGAAGGCGTTGGCGAGACCCGGTCGCATGAGCGGCAGGGTCACGGTCCAGAAGGTCGTCCAGCTCTTCGCACGCAGGGTCTGCGAGGCTTCTTCGAGCGTTGGGCTGATGCCCTGCACCACGCCGATGAGGACGAGGAACGCAATCGGCGTGAAGGCGAGAAGCTGTGCGATGAGAACGCCGGGAAGTCCGTAGATCCAGCGCGAGCGCGGCACGCCGAACCACTCCCACAGCACCGCGGAGAGAGCCCCTGAGCGACCGAAGAGTAGGATCAGGGCCAGGCCGATCACGAAAGGCGGCGTGATGATGGGCAGAACGCTCATGACGCGCAGGAGCTTCTTGAACCGGAACTCCGTCCGGGTCGCGATGAGAGCGAAGGCGAGGCCGAGAGCCGTCGTACCGACGCCCACGAGCAGCCCGAGAAAGAGCGTGTTCCACGCCACGCCGCAGCGCAGACCGCTCGACAGGCAATCCACGCCCCAGATCGACCGGTCCAGGAACTTCACGAAGAATTCGTAAGGGGCGAAGTTGCCGTTGTTGTCGGCGAAGGCGCTCGCGAGAATGGTCGAGACCGGGAAGAACACGAAGACGAAGATCAGGGCGATGACGACGCCGATCGAGGAAGTGACGAAGGCATCGCCCCGGCACCAGCCGCGCGCCGCAAGGCCGTGGCACAGGATGATGAGGAAAGCGGCTGCCGTCAGAGCAGCGCCATAGCCCATTCCGGCCTGACTTGGACCCGGCTCACCGAAGAGGCCCTTTAGAGCATCCATGGTCCAGCCATTGAGGCCGATGGAAAACCCTTGCAGAACGATGAGGGCGAGACCGAGAAGTCCCGATGCGATGAGCCAGCTGCCGTTGGGCTGAGCCGAGGGACGGATCACAGGGACCAGGGACAAGCACAAGGGCGCCAGGATCGGCAGGAGCCACCACGTGCCCTTGAGGCCATGAATCAGGGCCGATCCGCTGACGAAATAATCGGCGAGGGTCGGGATGGCAGTGCGGTCGAAGCCGTACCAAGGCAGGAGGGCAAAGCCGACCCAGCCCAGAACGATCCAGCCAAGGGTTGCCCGTGACATCTTCTGTCCTCGCCTCAAGACCGATGCGGGCTCGGTCCTTATTATGATCATAGTATCGATGTGCTTCGGCGCAGCGGACGACCGCTGCGCCGAAGCATATTTTAAGTCCGCCTATTTCGGCAGGTTCTTCACCTCGTTGTCCCACTTGGACAGGAGGCGCTTGCGCTCGGCCGAGGAGCCGTATTTCGCAAAATCGAAATTGATCAGCTTGATGTCGCTGAGCTTCGGAGCCTGCGGCGGAATCGGTGTGCTCTTGTTCGAGGGCACTTGGTACGACTTGGCTTCTGCGCCGAGCTTCTGCGCGTCGGCGGTGAGCGCCCAGTCGTAGAACTTCTTGGCGTTGTCCAGGTTCTTGGCACCCTTGATGACCGACATGGAGCCGATTTCGTAGCCCGTTCCCTCGCAAGGGGCGACGACCTTCACGGGCGCCTTGTCGACGACCATCGTCACGATGTCGTGCATGAAGGCGATGCCGGCGGTCGTCTCTCCGAGCGCCATGGCCTTGGCCGGGGCAGCGCCCGACTTGGTGTATTGATTGACGTTCTTGTGCAGGGCCTTGAGATATTCGAAGCCTTTGTCCTCGCCCATGATCTGCACGATGGTGGCGAGAAGCGTGTAGGCAGTGCCGGAGGAGTTCGGATCCGCGACCTGGACCTCGTCCTTCAGTTCGGGCTTCAGCAGATCCGCCCAGCATTTCGGCTCGCCGATCTTGTTCGATTGCGCGAGCTCCGTGTTGTAGCCGAAGCCGAGCGCCCCGGAATAGATGCCGACGGTGCGGCTCTTGGATTGCTCCCACTGGCGCACGGCCCAGTCCTGCAATTCGCCCATTTTCGGCGACTTGTACTCTTCGGTGATGCCCTCTTCTGCCGCCTGCATGTGCGGGTCGCCCGTGCCACCCCACCAGATGTCGGCACGAGGATTGGCAGCCTCCGCCTTGACCTGGGCGTAGACCTCGCCTGCGCTCTTGCGGGTCATGGAGACCTTGATGCCCGTCTCACGCTCAAAGGCAGTCGTCATGGCGCGGCACCATTCCTCCTGCACGCCGCAATACATCACCAGCGCGCCTTGCGCCTGGGCCGCTCCTGCGGACATGAAGGATAGGGCCGTCATGGTGCCTGCCAGCATGGTTGCCGCAGCGAGATTCTTCTTCACGTTCATTCGATCCTCCCAAAGAGCCGTTTCTATTATTGGTTGGTCGGCTAAGCTCCCCCCATTGCGATGGCGGGTCAAGAGCCCAGCCGGTGCTTCAAATCTGAATCTTTAGAATAAGATGCCGTCTCATGGCGCCTTCGCGATCCCGGTCGCTTGGGTGAGCGCATCGGCCAGTTCCGGCGTGCAGGCCAGAACGGGATTGCCATTCCTGAGGCCGTCCTTGGCCAGGAAGTCGTTGGTCCAGCCGCCAGCCTCTTCGATGATCAGAAGGCCGGCCAGGGCATCCCAGGAATTGATGTGGAGCTCGCAATAGGCGTCGATGCGACCATCCGCAACGTAAGCCAGACCCAGCGTGCCCGATCCCGCCCGGCGCACGTTGGCGCCTGCCGTCTTCAGCTTGTCGACGACGGCGACATAGGGCTCGGGCGGCAGGCGCGAGGACCAGCCTGCTTCTACGGTGGCCTGATTCATGTTGGCGAGGCCGCTCACACGGATGGTCTCGCCATTGAGGATGGCGCCCCGGCCGCGTTGAGCCGTGTAGAGCTCGGCATGCATCACATCATAGATCACCCCGATCTCGACCCGTCCCTCGCGTACGAAGGCGATAGAGATGGCAAAGTGCGGGATGCCGCGGGCGAAATTCGCCGTGCCGTCGATAGGATCCACCACCCAGACGTCGCGCTCGAAGGAGCCGCCACCTTCCTCGCCGAAGAAGGAATCGCCGGGAAACAGCTCGCTCAGACGGCTGCGGATCAGCTCTTCTACCTCCGCATCGGTGGCTGTCAGGAAATCCTGCGGGCCCTTGAAATCCGGCCGCTGCGATCGCGGCCGTTCCAGAAAGCGCTTGCGCGCCAGCACGCCCGCCTCCCTGGCGATGGCGCAGGCGGCTGCAAATCTCATGTCCAGGCTGTCTGTCGTCATCGGGTTGGAACATCCTTCTGGATCAAATGCGGGGTTTCCACTGTTATGAGGCGGTCATGGATCTTTGAGAGGATGGAGAATCGTATGAGGCTGAGGCCGACGGTGTTCCCAATTCCTCTCAAATTGACCCTTTCTTAGCCGGCTCAAATCACTTACGTTACAAACTATCTCGTTAGGAGTCCTACTCTCGTCGAATGCCCCAGACAGCAAAAGAAGAACTCAGCCAGGTTGCGGCACTCCCCTTCCGGATCAAGGACGGCAAGATCGAGGTGCTCCTCGTCACGTCGCGCGAGACCAAGCGCTGGCTGATTCCCAAGGGCTGGCCCATGAAAGGCAAGAAGCCTCACAAGGCGGCCGCGCAGGAGGCCGAGGAGGAGGCTGGCGTCAAGGGCGAGATCAAGAACAAGCCACTCGGCTCTTACGATTACTGGAAGCGTCGGGCCGCGCATTTCGATCTGTGCCGCGTCAATGTCTACCCGCTCGAGGTCTCCAAGCAACTCAAGTCCTGGCGCGAGAAAGGGCAGCGTCAGGCCCAGTGGTTTGAGGTTGAAGAGGCAGCTCATCAGGTCCTGGAGCCCGCTTTGGCCGAACTCATCCGCAGCCTTCCCGAACACGTCTGACGGCCTCGTCCCAACGAGGTAGGACGTAGATTTTAGGGCGATTCAGGGAACGCAAAGCGCCTCAAGAAGTCTTTCCTGTGACAAAAGCGGTCAAGCGGCGGAGCTTGACCATTTCCTGGCATGTGAGGAGATTTCGATGAAGGCGCTTGTTTGGCATGGCACCACCGATATTCGTTGCGATTCGGTTCCCGATCCACAGATCGAGCATCCACGCGACGCGATCATCAAGGTGACGAGCTGCGCCATCTGCGGCTCCGATCTTCACCTCTACGACCATTTCATGCCGGGGATGAAATCCGGTGACATCATGGGCCATGAGACCATGGGCGAGGTCGTCGAGGTCGGTGCCGAGTCCAGAGGCAAGCTCAAGGTCGGCGACCGGGTGGTGATCCCCTTCACCATCATCTGCGGCGAGTGCGATCAGTGCAAGCGCGGCAATTTCTCGGTGTGCGAGCGGACGAACCGCAACGGCCATATAGCCGCCAAGGCCTTTGGGCACACGACGGCGGGTCTGTTCGGCTACACGCATCTGACCGGCGGCTATCCGGGCGGGCAGGCCGAGTATCTGCGCGTGCCCTTCGCCGACGCCACCCACATCAAGGTGCCGGACGGCGTTCCGGACGAGAAACTTCTCTTCCTCAGCGACATTTTTCCGACAGGATGGCAAGCGGCCGTCCAGTGCGACATCCAGCCCACGGACACGGTTGCGATCTGGGGTGCAGGTCCCGTGGGCCAGATGGCGATCCGCAGCGCCATACTCCTTGGCGCCAAGCAGGTCGTGGTGATCGACCGGGTTCCCGAGCGCCTCGCCATGGCAGAGGCGGGCGGGGCCATCGCGATCAATTTTGACGAGGAGAGCGTGATCGAGCGGCTCAACGAGCTCACAAAAGGCAAGGGTCCCGAGAAGTGCATCGACGCTGTCGGCATGGAGGCACATGCGACCGCGACGATCGATTCCATGTACGACCGGGTGAAGCAGGCCACCATGATGGAGACGGATCGTCCGCATGTGCTGCGTGAGATGGCCTATGTCTGCCGTCCGGCCGGGACGCTCTCGGTCCCCGGCGTTTATGGCGGCTTGCTCGACAAGATCCCGTTCGGGGCGATCATGAACAAGGGGCTCACCATCCGCACGGGCCAGACGCACGTGAACCGCTGGACCGACGATCTCCTGCGCCGCATCGAAGAAGGTCAGATCGATCCGTCCTTCGTCATCACACATACGGTTTCCCTCGATGAGGGACCGGACATGTACAAGGTCTTCCGTGACAAGCAGGACGGCTGCATCAAGGTCGTACTCAAACCCTGATAGGTGAGATCATGCGCTACGAAACTGAAAGAACGCGCCGCCGTGGTCACGCCGACACGGCGACCGACACCCTGGCCCGCGGGCTCGGCCTGTTTTCCATCGCACTAGGCATCGCCGAAGTCGCAGCGCCTCGCGCACTGGCACGAGCGCTCGGCATGAAAGGGCAGGAAGGGCTGATCGCTGGCTATGGTGTTCGCGAAATCGCAACCGGCATTGGCATTCTGGCGTCGAAAGATCCGACACCTTGGATCTGGGGGCGCGTCGCCGGCGATGGGCTCGACCTTGCAACGCTGGCAACGGCTCTTGAGGGCAACAACCCGAAGAAGGGCAACGTCGGCATCGCGATGGCGGCTGTGGCCGGCGTGACGGCGCTGGACGTCTATTGCGCCCAAACCCTGAGCCGCGAAAGCCCGCATCCGTTGCCGCCGATGCAGGATTATTCCGATCGCACCGGCTATCCCCGTGGGATCGAGCAGAGTCATGGTGCGGCCCGGGATTTCGAGGTGCCGAGCGATTTCCGCACGCCGGAGGCGCTGCGGCCCTATACGCAGCCGGAGCCATCTCGACATCCTCAGCCGTCCATGTAACTTCGCGGCATGACAAAGCCGCAGGTTTTTACCATTGGATACGAGGGAGCGGATGTGGACCGCTTCCTCACCACCTTGAAGGATGCGGGAGTCGGCGCCCTCGCGGATGTGCGTGCCGTCGCGCTCTCACGCAAGCGCGGTTTCTCCAAATCGGCCCTGCGGGATGCCCTGACGAATCAGGGCATCGGCTACCAGCATTTCATCAAACTCGGAACACCGAAGGAGGGGCGTCAGGCGGCTCGTGCTGGTGACGGCGAGTTGATGCGCCGGATCTATTGCAACGAGGTTCTGGCGACCGAACCGGCTCAGGAGGCTTTTCGCGAGCTGGAGGCACTGGCGCAGGCCCAACCGATCTGCCTTCTCTGCTTCGAGCGTGATCCCGCCGATTGCCACCGCCGCGTGCTGGCGCAGCGCCTCTCCGAAAGAGGCTTCGAGACGGTGGATCTGACGGTTCTCTGACGCTACAAGATGAATCCTGCGCAGGGAGGCAAGGGGGGGCGGTCATGCAGGCAATCGTTACGGCGGTGAGCAGTAGCCCCGGCCACAGCTTCAGCAAATCCAATCGGGGCGTTATCCGCCTCCTGGCCGGTCTTGGCGTCGAGGGCGATGCTCACCTTGGCACGACCGTCAAGCACCGCTCGCGGGTGGCCAAGGATCCGAGCCAGCCGAATTTGCGTCAGGTTCACCTGATCCATGCCGAACTGCACGACGAACTTCGTGAAGTGGGCTTCAACGTTTCCGCCGGCGCCATGGGCGAAAATGTCACGACGCGCGGCATCGATCTGCTCGGCCTGCCGGCGGGCGCGCGCCTGCTCATCGGCGCGAGCGCTGTGATCGAGGTGACGGGACTGCGCAACCCTTGTGTCCAGATCGATCGTTTTCAGAAAGGTCTCATGAAGGCCGTTCTCGGCAAGGATGAGCAAGGAAACCTCGTCCGCAAATCCGGAATCATGGCGATCGTCCTCCAAGGCGGCGAGGTGAGATCGGGTGACGTTATTCGGGTGGAGTTGCCGCCCGGACCGCCCCGACCGCTTGCGGTCGTCTAGAGCCTCGGACCCAAAGTGGAGGGCACTTTTGGGCCCAGCCGATGCTCACTTTCCTAACTGTCGCATCGTCGAGCGCGGACTTCCGGTTCCGCACGATGCGTTAAAGCCTCAGGTCGGGGTGAAACAAAAGTGCGGTTGCCAAGTTGAACGAACTGCACTACCTTGGGCCTAGGTTTAATTTCTAGAGAGGGAGGACTGCATGGCTTCTATCCGCTTGCTGAACGTTCCTCCCGCGTCCGAACTTTAGGTCGGACCAGGCGGGGCTCCAAGGCCCGGCAAACCTTATCAAGCTTTCACAATCTATGATCTTCGAGTGACATCGGACGCTGTAAGCCGGCGATTCCCCTGTCGCTCCTCAAATTCCGGGGAGAGGTGTGCGCTCCGAGCGCCACCTGTTCGTTTCCATGAGCCAGAAAACGAAGAGCGGGGACGCCACCCGCGATGTCTTGAAATTCACGTTTCGGCACTGGCGCGAAGAACCGCGTTACGTGGTGCTGATCGTCCTTACCATGATGGTCTCGACGCTGGCCGATGTCTTCATGCCCGTCTTCGCGGGACGCCTCGTCGATGCCATCGGCATGGGCGCCAACGACCGTGAGGCCGCCCTTCACGCAGCGCTCGTTGCCTTCGCCTTCATGACAGGCCTCGGCCTGCTCACAATCGTCATGCGCCATCTGGCCTTTTATGGCATCGTGGAGCTGACGCTGCGGGTGATGGGGCGCGTGGCGCAGGATGCGTTTGCCCGTGTCCAGCGCTTTTCGACCGACTGGCATGCGAACTCCTTTGCCGGCTCTACCGTGCGCAAGATCACCCGGGGCATGTGGGCGCTGGACCTGATGCACGACACGCTCCTGCTCGCGTTGCTGCCTTCGCTCACAGTGCTCGCCGGCTCGATGATCGTGCTGGGTCTGCGCTGGCCGGTGATGGGCTTCGTCATCGGAGCGAGCGCGCTCGCCTACATCGTCATGACGGGCTTCCTGGCGACCCGCTATGTCGCGCCCGCGGCGCGGTTGGCCAATGCTTGGGATACGCGCGTCGGCGGCACCCTGGCCGATGCTTTGAGCTGCAATCCCGTCGTAAAGGCTTTCGGAGCCGAGGTACGTGAGGACCAGCGCCTCACCTGGGTGCTGCGTAAGTGGCAGAACCGCACCCGCCGCCTCTGGCAGCGCGGCACCAACAGCGGAACGGTGCAGTTCATCGCACTGCTCGGCATCCGTGCCGCCATCATCGGCACGGCCATCTGGCTGTGGTGGCAGAACCGCGCGACGCCAGGCGATCTTGCCTATGTGCTCACGACGTACTTCGTAATCCACGGCTACCTGCGCGACGTCGGCATGCACATCAACAACCTGCGCCGTTCGGTGAACGACATGGAGGAACTCGTCGAGATCCACCGGGAGCGCATCGGCGTGCCGGATCGTCCCGGCGCGAAGCCGATCCGCATTTCGCGCGGCGAGGTCTCGTTCGACCGTGTCACGTTCCACTATGACGGACATGACACGCCGCTCTACCGGGATCTGTCCCTGACGGTCCGGGCAGGCGAGCGCGTCGGCCTCGTGGGCCCCTCGGGATCAGGCAAGACGACCCTCGTCAAGCTGATCCAGCGTCTCTACGACGTGACGGGTGGGCAGATCCTGATCGACGGGCAGAACATCGCTCAAGCCGAGCAGGCGTCCTTGCGTTCGCAGATCGCCATCGTGCAGCAGGAGCCCATTCTGTTCCACCGTACGCTGGCCGAGAACATCGCCTATGCCCGTCCGACTGCGTCTGTGGCGGAGATCGAGCGTGCGGCGCGGCTCGCCAATGCGCACGACTTCATCATGAGCCTGCCCAAGGGCTATTCGACTCTTGTGGGTGAGCGTGGCGTGAAGCTCTCGGGTGGCGAGCGCCAGAGGGTCGCAATCGCGCGCGCCTTCCTGGCCGATGCGCCCATCCTGATCCTGGACGAGGCGACCTCCGCGCTCGATTCGGAATCGGAGGCGCTGATCCAGCAGGCGATGGAGCGGCTCATGGTAGGGCGCACCTCCGTCGTGATCGCGCACCGCCTTTCCACGGTGCGCGCCCTCGACCGCATCCTTGTGTTCGACAGAGGGCGGATGTTGGAGGAAGGTGATCACCTGACGCTCTATCGCAAGGGAGGTCTTTACCGCCGCCTCTGCGATCACCAGGGGCTGGATCTCACCAAGGGACCGCGGTCCGACATGGCTGCAGAATAGGGCGTCTGGACAAGCTATTTTGAAATTTCTGGCGCATCGCGCGGACTTCCTGTCCGCGCGATGCGCCAGCCAAGAAGATGAGCATCGGGCCAAAGTGGGTTCCACTTTTGGGTCCGATGCTTTAAGGAAAATCCCATGTTTGAAGTCAAAGACATCCTGAGTTCCGACAATAAGCGGGACTTCTATGGCTCTCTCGCCCAGCAGCTCTCCGGACTTCTGGAGGGCGAGCCGGATGCGATCGCGAATGCGGCCAACATGTCGGCCCTGATCTACCAGTTCCTGCCGGATCTGAACTGGGCCGGGTTCTACTTCATGCGCGGGCCGGAGCTCGTTCTCGGTCCCTTCCAGGGCAAGACGGCCTGCGTGCGCATCGCGGTCGGTCGCGGCGTGTGCGGCACAGCGGTAGAGCGCAAGGAATCCATCGTGGTGCCGGACGTCAACGCCTTTCCAGGTCACATCGCCTGCGACAGCGCCTCCCGGTCCGAACTCGTCGTGCCGCTCCTCAAGGGCGGCAAGGTGCTGGGCGTGCTCGATCTTGACAGCCCTAGCACGAACCGGTTCGACGAGGAGGACCGCGAGGGCTGCGAGAAGCTGGTGCAGATCTATCTCAAGGCTTCCGAGCTCTCGCTTTAACCCTCAAAATGCAGCCCACCTATATCGACACCTATTACAGCCGCACCGCCGCCACGTCGGAAACGTATCCGCGGGCGGCCGGGCGCATCCAGGCGGATGTCTGCATCGTCGGTGGTGGATTGGCCGGTCTGACAGCGGCTTTGAAGCTTGCACGCAGCGGACGTAAGGTCGTACTGCTCGAAGCCCAGCGGGTGGCCTGGGGCGCCTCCGGCCGCAACGGCGGCTTTGTTTCCGCAGGTTATGCCACGGGGCTTGCCGCCATCGAACGCCGCGCGGGACCTGATCAGGCACGGGAGCTGTTCCGCCTCTCCATGGAGGGCGTGGAGATCGTCCGCAGTAATATCGACGAACTCGGAATTCAGAATGCCCATCGGGTACCCGGCATTGCGAAGGTACTGCGTTACAACTCGCGCGGAGCCCTGCAGGCTGCAAGCGAACGCCAGCGGAGCGAGTTCGGATTGCAGCTCCGTTATCTGCCCCGTGATGAGGTGAGAGAGCTCTTCATTTCTCCCAAATATCACGAGGCGGTTCTGGACGAAGGCGCCTTCCACTTCCATCCGCTGAATTACGGACGTGCGCTGGCTCGCGAGGCGGCGCGACTGGGCGCTTCGATTCATGAGCATTCGTCGGTGACGGCTGCAGATCTCGACAGCGCACGCAAGGTCCTTCGAGCGGGGAATGCCGAAATTTCGGCCGAGCATGTGGTGTTCGCAACGGGCGGCTATACCGGCGGTGTCTTGCCTGCGCTCAAGCGCGCGTTCCTGCCCATTGCCACATACGTTCTGTTGAGCGAGCAGGCGCCGGAACTGGTGCAAGGCGCCATTCGCACGCAGGCGGCCATTCTCGATGATCGCAGGGCAGGGGATTATTACCGACTGGTCGACGGTGGAAATAGGATCCTATGGGGTGGACGCATCACCACGCGCACGACCGATCCGCACGACATCGCAGCCCGTCTCCGGCGCGAGATGGTGTCGACCTATCCGCAGCTGTCCGGCTTGAAGGTTGAGGTCGCCTGGTCGGGCCTCATGTCTTATGCCCGGCACCTGATGCCGCAGATCGGTCAATGGAAACAGGGTGTCTGGTACTGCACGGCCTTCGGCGGCCATGGCATGAATACGACGGCGGTTGGCGGGACGGTAGTTGCGGAAGGAATAATGGCAGAAAGCGACCGCTATCGCCTGTTTGCGCCGTTCGATCTGGCATGGAATGGCGGCATCTTCGGCCGTGCCGCAGTTCAGCTCACCTATTGGAGCTATCAGGCCGCCGACGCGGCCAGGGAATTGCGCTCCCGCTGAGCGGCGGGAGCGATACTCAATTACATCTTGGCGGCAGATGCCACGACCCAGAGGCAACTGAAGCTGAACGCGAGAGCGATCAGATTCATGAGATAGGCCAGCGCATCGTTGGCAGGGTGGCGTTTTTCCGTTTGTTCCATCGCGCTTCCTTTAAAGCCGGAAGGTCTTGCGACGTGGATTATGCCTAAGCTTGCTGTCTGTCCAGATGGTTAACCCATTATTCTTAGTCAGCCGCCAATCGTGCCGTGGATTGTGCCGAGGCGCCGGCTTTCGCAGGAGCAGCCGTTTCCGCTGGAGAGAGGTTCTGCAATCCAGCACACGCCTTTCGGTGTCACGCAGGTGGCACCATGACGGGTTCCTGCCCGTGTCCGCTCATAGGCACGCAGCCGATGCTCACGGAAATAAGTGCGCTCGTTCGAATGGAAGGGGGCAACGAGGTCTGTGTCGGGCAGCGACTTTTCGCTATCGGCCGCGAGAGCAAAGGTCGGAAGTACCAATCCGGCGAACACGGCAAGACAGGCGGCGACGGATGTTCTCATTCACGGCTCCCGGGGGCGAATCTGTTCAGCGGATGAAGCGATCCCTCCTCGCATCATCGCTTGTCATGAGGCAACCCTGGTTCCCTGGGAGAGCCGATCACAAAAACCTGATCACAAATAAAAGTCGCCTTTCGACAACGTGAAGAGGCCTGCGACATGGATCTTGAAGTCGGCAGCCCTATCGCCGTTCACGTCACCCGACACGATGCCATCGGCAAAGCGCAACTCACCGGCCTTGCCATGGAACGCGGTCTTGCCGATAAAAGTGAATGCCTGATCGCTTGCGACGTTCGTATTCGCATCGATGCTGCGCAGATCGATACGATCGGATCCGCGATAGAAATCCTTGATCGTATCGACAGCGGATCTGCGGGAATCGCTTAAGGCCTGGAAAACAAAAGCATCTGCTCCGCTTCCGCCAAGAAGTATGTCCTTCCCGCTCTGACCAAAGAGCTTGTCTCCGCCTGAACCGCCCTCAAGCAGATCGTTTCCGTTGCGCCCGTAGAGCGTGTCCTTGCCGCCTTCGCCCTTGATCGTGTTGGATGCGCCGTTGCCGCGAAGCGTGTCGCCATAGGCGCCGCCGACAAGGCTCTCGATGCTCGAGTAGGTGTCGCCCAACGCTTCGCCTCGGTTACTCGACGAGGATTGGAGATCGGCCGTTACGGCCGTCTTCGCCGTGATGTAACTTGCGATATCAGTGCCTGTCCCGCCGTTGAGCACATCTTTGCCGCTTCCGCCGATCAGTACGTCGTTATCGCTCAGGCCATAGAGCTTGTCGTCGCCGCCATTGCCGCGAAGCGTGTTGCTGGCTACGTTGCCCTTGATGACATCACTCGCGGAGCCGCCAGAGGCGTTCTCGATGAGAGAGAGCGTATTGCCCTGATAGAGAAGGGCATTGGCGATGTTGCCAGCTGCGAGTTTGGAGCCATCCCAATGCAGCTTGGCGCGTTGCTCCTGGGACGTGGTCGTCCAAGCTCCAGGCTGGAGATCGATCGATAGCTCGGTCGTGTAGTTGGTGAAGCTATAGGTATCGGAACCGCCCCCATCCCAGACGGTCAGTAGGATCTGGTTGCCGCCGGGGGCGCCTTGGCCGACACCGTTCACGAACATCTCGCCCGTTGTCGAGCTCCAGGTATAGGTGGTGTTGCCGTCGTTGGTCGCGTAATTCGCGCCGTAGATGTGCTGGATAGCGGCGATGTCGTACATCATGAGTGACTGGGCATAGCCCCAGGTCTCGTTGGTATAGCCCGTGCTGGTCGAAGCGCCCGCATAGGAGCGGTAGCTCATCACGGTATATTCCATGCTGTCGCGATCCAGAGGCATATTGCCCTCGTGGGCATGCTCGAGCCCAAGGGCGTGCCCGATCTCGTGAATGAGGGTGAGATAGGCGTAGTTGCCCATCGCCGGGCTTGCATAGGTCTGGCTGGAATTGTTGACCCAGACGTCGCCGCCGGTTGCATCCGTTGTAGGGAAATAAGCCCACGCCGTGCTGGGCAGGTTCGATTGCGCAAAACGCAGGTCGGCCGATGGCCCGCTTGCCCCGCCCCACTCCTGGAAGGTCAGATTGCTGACAGCTGAGTAGAGATTCAATGCCGAGCGCGTAATGGATTGCTGCGCGCCGTTGAACGCGCCAAATCCTTTCGCCGCCTCACCGTCTCCATAGGAAGAGCCGTATGAGGTAGGTGTCGCGGGAAAGCTGTATGTCAGGTTGCTCGGCACCCATTTGGTGCTGCCGAGAACAGCATCGATGTAGGCGTTTCCCGTTAAATTGTATGTCTCGACAGCAGGCATGGTTCTTCAATCGAACAGAGCAGAAATGGATAAGGTTCGTGCGAGCTGCTGCCCGCCAATGACAAGCAGCCTTGCTTTTGAAGAGTAAAGAACGTCTCTTCCAAAAAGCTTAAGCTTGCCGCCTGATCGCGCTTTCGTGCGAAGCGTTACAATAAATTACGATATATCATCTGACGGCCCCCAGCGAGATTGCTTTATTTTGTTGATCTCGCGCGAACTTTATCGCTTCGGGAGGTGATAAGGGATTTTTGGCAGGACTAAAAGCGGACCTGCTTGAATATTGCCTCTTCCGACAACATGCCGCATCGCAGCGTTTTTTGTACGCTGTTCCTGAGTGTCGGCCTGCGCAGGGGACCTTCTTCGAAGGGGCCTTAGGTGTTTCTATGAAGGAAGACGCTCGTTTCGCTTGGCGGAAGCTCGGGGGAGATCTGGTTTGAAATGGATCTGCGGCTGAAGAGGCGGGGCGGCAACTCTGGCGCTTTTCCCACTCGCCTTTTTTCGGCGCGTTGCAATCGCCTCCTGAGCCAGGAGGCGAATATCTTCAAGCCGCCATTCCTCGCTCAGCCATGATCGACCGATTACTTTGAGAATCTTTCCGAGCGTCGCATAAGGATCTGCGATCTCAGGTGCAATGGCCGCGTTCTTCATGTTTTCCCCCTTATGCCAGGGGTTTTCCCCCAGTCATTCTGGCCGGAATGCCTGTCTCAAGGGACAAGTGTTCCTAAGTCCTGAGTATTGCAAAGCTGCAGCCTAAAAGAAACTGCACTTTTGGACAGGTTCCGGTGCTGAGGACCAGATTAAGGGCCCCACCGAAGGTGAGGCTGCCGGTGGAGATGAGGACACCAAGATGACGAGTTCTTCTCGCTTTCATCCCGGCAGCTCACCCTCGTGTGGCTGATAATTGTCTGGATGCGAGACCTCCTTGGCATGAGCGATGACCTGGAGGGCTGGCGGCAACGCGTCTGCATCGGGTGGCTTGTAGCGGCGGTTGGCGAGCTTCGGCTCGGCAGCCAGGCGGCTGCGCACCACCTCATCCGGGGATCGCCCCTTCAGCACGCGCTGACGTCTTCTGTTATAGGCCTGATTGAAGCCCTTGAGCAGCGTCTCGAGGTCCCGATGGCTGTAGATGGTGATGCCCAGCACCTCGCGCTGCACCCGCCCGTTGAAGCGCTCCACGAGACCATTGGTCTGCGGCGTGTAGGGCTTGGTCTTGCGGTGCTCCAGCTTCAGCTGGCGGCAGGCGTCCTCGAAAGCATCCGCCGTGAAGCAGGATCCTCGATCCGTCAGGACGTGCGTGACCTTGAAGGGGAAGGCGCGCACCGCCTCTTTCAGGAAGGCGACCGCGCTGGTGGCCAGCTCATCGTCCTTGACGGCCAGGTGCACCCAGCGCGAGCAGCGGTCGATGGCCACATACAAATAGCGTTTGCGGCGCTCCCCGTCGGCGGTCTGCAGCTTGGGCAGGTGCTTGATGTCGATGTGCACGAAGCCGAGATCATAGTCCTTGAACGTGCCGCTCTTGCGCTGGCGCTGCTGCGCCGGGGGCAATCGTCCCAGACCCTCGGCCTTGAGGATGCGGTAGACGGCATCGCGGTTGAGATGCGGCAGGAAATGGCTGACCACAAACGTGAGGTCATCGAGCGGGAAGCCGGTGGCCTGGCGCAGGGCACAGACGATGGCGCGCTCTTCCTCGGTGGCCTTCCAGGGCAGCTTGTGCGGCCGGCTGCTATGGTCCTGGCA
The DNA here is from genome assembly GCF_009296175.1 of Microvirga tunisiensis. Lineage (GTDB taxonomy): Bacteria > Pseudomonadota > Alphaproteobacteria > Rhizobiales > Beijerinckiaceae > Microvirga > Microvirga tunisiensis. The sequence continues at coordinate 19,278 of NZ_VOSK01000055.1, forward strand.
GTCCTGTGCGCCGCGCTTGCGCCACTTGCGGATGGTCTCGGTGCTCACGCTGAAGCGCTGGGCCAGCACGCCGGTGGGCTCTCTCGAGCGGGCGATCTCCTGGCGGACAGCGGGGGTGGTGCGGGCTTGCGGATGAAGGGAGTGCATCACGTCCTCCTGCGGTGAGAAGCTCGGCGTCGCAGGCCGTCAAAGCGCCAAGTGTACTCCTCAATGGCGTAACGCACCCGATCCCAACAACGTTCCGCCACCAAACAGATTAATATGCGGAAGAACACCATCGAAATGCATATAATGGATCGTTAATAGATTACTGTCTTGAATCCTTGAGAAGGCCGCGAGGCTTTCGAGGTTAATGCCTTACCGGCGACCGGCGCCAACTGCCTAGGCGCGATACCCCAAGGAAACTGCACGAATGCTGCAGCATTGGGTGCCGGTCATTAGGTGCTGTCACAACGCCTCGGCATCGACCCGCAGCAATCCCTGGAGAAGCCGGCGATATGCGGCAGTGGCACGGCGCGATGTCGTGAGCGGGTCTTCGGAATTGGCGATCCACTGCGCAGCGTAGCATGATGCTCCCGTAATCATACGCGCCGTTGCCTCCGGGTCCACATTGCGGACCACGCCTTCCGCCTGCAGTGTTTCCAAACTTGCCGTCATCGCTGCAATGCAGCCATCGGCAGTGGGCCACGATGAAGGATCTCCCAACACCGCCGGACCATCACGTAGGATGATGCGCTGGATCTCAGGCTCAAGAGCCATCTCGATGTAGCCAATGCCCTCTTCGACGAAGCCTTCCCAGCGACTGGGCGCCTCAGCAGCGCGCTGCTTTAGTCGTTCGGCCATCTCAGCGTCGATCTGTAGGACAATGGCCTGGAACAGGCCCTGCTTATCCCGGAAGTGGTGATAGAGCGCTCCACGCGTCAGCCCCGCCTCGGCGGTGAAATCGTCCATCGATGCATCCGCATACCCCACCGTAGCAAAAGCCTTGCGGCCCGCAGCCAAGAGTTTGGCGCGGGTCTCGCTGATCATGTCGCTCCGTGTTCGGTGAGCCATCCATCCATCTATTCACATACTATACGAATGTCAATTGACATACGGTTCGTATGTCAGTATCTGACTTTACATACGCCGCGTATGTAGGCCGTATGAATGGCGTCTCCTCCAATTTCGAGGATGCATGGATATGTCTAACCCCTATTCAGAAATATTCCGGGCTCCAGGCGCCAAAGGATTCGCCGCGGCAGGCTTTCTCGCGCGCATGCCAATTGCCATGGCGCCGATTGGCATCGTCGCCATGCTCTCCCAGACCCATCGCGCGTACTGGCTCGCCGGTACCGTCTCGGCGGTCTATGCGCTGGCCAATGCCCTGATCTCCCCACAGATCTCGCGCACGGTCGATCGCCTCGGGCAGACACGCGTCCTGCTGCCGACCACGGCGATTGCGATCGCGGCATTCGCCCTGCTGGTGCTGGCCGTCAACCGGAGTTGGCCGGTTTGGACCCTATTCGCATTCGCCCTCTTGGCCGCGCTGATGCCCAGCTTTCCGGCGATGGTGCGAGCCCGCTGGAGCGACATCTTCCGTGATCGGCCGGAGCTGAATACCGCCTTCGCCTTTGAGTCCGCCTCCGACGAGCTGGTCTACATCGCCGGCGCCTCGCTGTCGGTGGGCCTCAGCGTTGTTCTCTTCCCAGAGGCAGGTCTGGTGGCCAGTACACTACTTCTGACGCTCGGCGCCGCGGCTTTCGTCGCGCAGCGCTCGACCGAACCCAGAGTGCAGATCAGCATCGGGATGTCAGGCGGATCCGCAATTTGGCAGCGGCCGGTTCAGATCGTCACCCTTGCCTTGATCTTCGTTGGCGCAACCTTCGCAACCGCCGAAGTGAGCGCGGTCGCCATCACCGAAGATCTCGGTCAGCCTGGCGCCGCCAGTTTCGTGATCGGCGTGTATGCGGTGGGTTCGTTCGTCGTCGGTCTAGTCGTCGGTGCGCTGAACCTGAAAATGGACCTGCAGCGCCAACTCGCCATCGCACTCACTGTCCTGGCCATAACAGCCTGGCCGCTGCTGTTCGCGAATACGGTGCCCATGCTGGCACTGGCCGTCTTTTTCAGCGGCATCGCCATCTCTCCCACCTTCATCACGGCCTTTGGCCTGATCGAGCAGCGAGTCCCCGCCGCCATGCTCACGGAAGGCATTACATGGGTGATGACCGGCATAGGTATCGGCATGGCCCTGGGCTCCTTCGCCTCCGGCTGGATCGTCGACGCCTACGGGCCAAGCCATGGCTTCTGGGTCTCGGCTGTGGCGGGCCTGTTAGCTCTGCTGACCGTACTCCTCGGGCAGAAGTCCCCGCCAGCTCCGGTGTGCGATCTTCGGCCAGGGCCAGCGTTCAACCGGCCGAATGAGCCAAGCAATCAACTCACTGTCCCGTCGCCCTGTCGGGACAGTCACCACGCCTCGGGTACATCGACGAATTTATGCATACTTATACTGCGCTTCGCGTGGGCGCACGATCATGCGTTTCCAGCGACTGAAGCAAACGAAGTCGGTGGCTCAAACGAACTTTGCTTTGCTGATATCACGACGCCGACACTATCGATTCTGGCTCATTCATAACGCGATGAGATCAAGGCTGGATTTTTGCGTTGAAAGGATAGGGTAGGCAGATGGAAGAGCTGGCCATTGTCGAAGGTGAAAGGCGTGCTCGGAGCCGTACAGGGTTTTATGAAAAGCCATTTCGAACGATGCTGAACGTCACAGCGAACTGAGCAGCGATCGCGCTTTCAGGAACTCGCGACATTTGGCGAGCCCTGGCCAAACGACCAGGCTGGCGCGGTGTCGGGGAGCGAATGCGTGGTGCAGGTTCAGCACCTCCGAATGCATCCCTGGGTACGGACCGGGACCAGGGCGCATGATGGCATCCAACGCTCCGCTCAGGAGACTTGCCACATCGTCCGTCGAGCTCACCTGAAGGTAGTCGGGTGCTTGTCCGGTCTTCGTCAATGTCGCTACCAGACGGTGGGGATCGTCGGTCAGATCCGGAGAAACCCCGAGTCGCAATCTCTTTGTCGGAAGAGAGCTCGCGACCGCGTCCATGGCCGTCGACATGCGCTCGAAGGCATCGCTGAGGGCAGGCAGAAGGGCTTCGCCGTGACCCGTGAGGACGAGGCTGCGATGCAGACGGTGAAACAGCGGAAAACCTAGAGCCCGCTCAAGATGCTTGATCTGTTGGCTGATGGCTCCTGGCGTGACCGAAAGCTCTTCAGCCGCCAGTTTGAAGCTGAGATGGCGGCCAGCGGCTTCAAAGGCCTTTATCCCGGTGAGCGGTGGCAGTCTGTAACTCATGGCACTCATCTCCCTATCCTGCACCTTGATGAGATTAGAAAATCTAATTCAATCGTCCAGAAACAATCGTTTGAGCGAGACGCAAGATGTGGTGCAGCCTTGTGCTTCCCAGGAGCAAGGATACTGCCATGCAAATCCGCCGTATCAATGCCGACGCCGCACCCGTGCCAACAACCGGCTACTCTCAGGCGCTTGCGGTGACCGGCCACACGCGCATGCTTTTCATCAGCGGTCAAACTCCGGTCGAGGCTGACGGTACAGTGCCTGCGGACTTTGAAACACAATGCCGACTTGCGTGGAGGAATGTTGAAGCGCAACTTGCCGCAGCCGGAATGACTCTCGACAACTTGGTCATGCACCGGACCTATCTCGCCGATCGGCGGTATACCCACCTCAACCGCTCTACAAGAATTGAGTTTCTTGGCGGGCGAGAAACAGCGTTGACGGTTGTGATTGCTGGAATTTTCGACGACGCCTAGCTGCTTGAGATCGAAGCCGTGGCCGTAGCCTGAAGGAATATTTTGCAACAGCGCTGGCGATCCCATCACGTCAAAACCCACGCAATGCCGTGCCCGGCAGGAAACTTCCACCGGTGTCCCCGATCCAGTCATCACGTCGGCAACAGGCTGCGGTCGACCACGTCTTCATCCTCATGCAGATGGATTGTGCGACCGGCCCTGGTATGGAGGGGGCTCGCTCCATTCTGTGACTTAGGTCGGGCAGAACGGCTTCGATCTGCTGATCGGCAACATTTCAACAGGTGAGGGGACGATGACTTCGGGGTGGCTCATTTACGCCAACTCGATGCCTATCGCGCGGGCTGGGCTGAGCGGCGGGAACTCGATCGGGCAGATGAGAAGGCGCGACGTTGCTACATGGAGTATGCGGATACTCGACGCGAACGCACGCTCGCGCCGTAAGGCGAGCAAAGAACTTTGCTCGCCCGTGATCTGGTTGGATTTGCGGATGAAATCCCCGATGCGCTTTATCGAGATCGGGTTCTTGCTCAGGGCCGCGAATTACGCCTTGAGCTGCCCTGCAACTTCGAATTCGAAGAATGCGAGCAGATCCTGAATGACTTCGCCAACTTGATTGCTCCAGAGGTCGGTTGAGGGACTCGAGACATGCCTCCTTTGATGATCAGGCAAGAAACTGCGGCTCTTGAATTGCGAACTGAGACCGTGGAGCGTGCGTGCGATCAGAGCATCCTCGCGCTCAGGAATGCCTGGGCCGCAGTGCTGGGCAAGCCGGCTTCCGCCATGATCCGCCGGGCAAGTTCCGCTGCCGACGGCCGTAATCGGCCTGAGGTCCGGTCGAGCCAGTACGAGACGGGATTAAGCACTGTTCGCGGATCAACTGCGACGACATGCCCGGTGCACAGCGCCTCGCCGGCCAGAGGTGGGCGGGCTAGAGCGACGCCAAGGCCGTGAGCGGCAGCGTCGAGCACGAGGTTGTAGTCTTCGAAGCGGCGATCCTGTGGGCGTGGGCGGTAGTCCAAGCCTTGCGCAGCAAACCAGGTACGCCACCCCGATGCGTCGGAATCATGCACAAGCGGGTATTTCAGAATACGCTCGGGAGCGCCAACCCCAAGCGAATTGGCCAGGGCAGGCGCAGCGATCGGGAAGCATTGCTCTTCAAACAGTCGCACCGAAACTCGTCCCGGCAGAGATCCACGACCGCAGCGGATCGCCAGATCAATTCCCTCAGCCTCGAGATCGATGTTGCGGTGCTCGACCACGAATTCAATCCGCAAGGAGGGATCACCCTCCTCGAAGATTTTCAAACGCGGCATCAGCCAGAGGCTGCTGACCGATGGAATCGACGTCAGGCGAACGATTGCTGCGCCGCGTCGCTCGATCCAGCGGTCGGAGCTGTCGGCGATCAGCGCGAAGGCCTCGCTCGTCCGCTGGTGAAGGCGCTGTCCCTGCGGGGTCAGAGCGACGCCGCGGGCCTGTCGGTCGAAGAGCCTCTCACCGAGCCAATGTTCGAGCTTGGCCACCTGACGACTGATGGCGCCGTGGGTGAGGTGGAGATCGTTCGCGGCAGCCGAGAAGCTGCCGAGGCGGGCAGCCGCCTCGAAGGCGCGCAGGGCATCCAGCGGCGGCAGAGATGACGAGCTGTGATTCATGCTCACAGCTGATCCTCGAATTGTTCGATTGTCAATCAGCTCAGATCGCAGAATGGTCGGACATGCCACTTTCCTCCTGTGAGTTTCCGCTATGAACATCGGTGCTGCCTGTTCTCCTGAGAGCAAATCCATCGACGGAGTGACTGCCGCTGCCGTCATCGTCACGATTCTTGCCTGGGCTTCGGCTTTCCCGGCCATCCGCGCCGGGCTACAGGCCTTCGGCCCAATCGAGCTTGGAGCCCTGCGGTTTGCCGTTGCTGCCGTACCGGCCGCGCTCTTTCTCGCCGTCACGCGCCCGGCTTGGCCGACGTTTTCGGATTTCGTCCGCTTGGCAGTCGGCGGCCTTCTGTTCGTGGCGCTCTATACGGCCCTTCTCAACATGGGTGAGATGACCGTCTCGGCCGGTGCAGCCAGCTTCATTATCAACACGAATCCGATCATGACGGCCGGTCTCGCGATGCTTATCCTGGGCGAGCGGTTCAGTTCCCGCGCCTGGGCCGGAACGGCGCTGTCGTTCGCAGGCATTGGTCTGATCGCTTTTGGCGAAGGGCAGGGGGTACGCCTCGACACCGGAGCGTTGCTCATTCTCGGGGCCGCTCTCTGCAACTCCGTGACCACAGTGGTGCAGAAGCCCCTCTTCGCTCGGCACAAGCCACTGACGGTTTCAGCATGGAACATGGTGCTCGGCTCTCTTGTTCTCGCGCCGTGGCTTCCGAATGGTGCGGCCCAGTTCTCCGCCGCGCCACCTGCGGCTGTCCAAGCCGTGATTTATCTTGGCCTCGTCCCGAGCCTTGTCGCCTATGGAACCTGGGCCATCGCGTTGTCACGCCTGCCGGCAAGTCGTGCATCGAACTTCATGTATTGTGTCCCGCCCGTGGCGACCCTTCTCGGCTTTCTCTGGCTTGGAGAAGTGCCAACCAAGCTCGGTGCCATCGGCGGCATCATGGCTTTGGCTGGCGTCGCCCTCGTCAATTGGCGGCGCTAGCAAAGCGGAGGGGGTGGTTCGCTACACTCCGTCGGGATCATGGCTGCAAGCGAGAACATCGTGCGACGCACGTAGTGCGACGATGTTCGTCGTCGGCATCTAAGCCATCGTAGCAGCGGGGCGGAGCCGGATGCCAGCCAAGATGATGAGCGCGGTCAGCGGGAGAACGGCACTGCTGGCGGCAAACACGCCCGTCACTCCGCTCAAACCGAAGACTATGCCGCCCATGGATGAATACAGGCATGCCGTGCCGCTGCCCCGCGGCGGGCCCCATGACCTCGTTTTGCAGCAGAATCTGCCGAGCCGCGACGTGACCGGATTTGAGACCGCGCCCCTTTGTCAGAGTGTCAGTTCCATCCAAGCCTGCAGTGGCGGAGCCTATGAGCCGACCGACGCCCTCATCTTCAGCGGATGCACGGAATTCGACCTGGGTCGAAGACGATCAGAGTCGGTATTATTGACGATCAATCTCTCTTCCTGGATGGGGTGATGGATGCCCTCAAAGCTCAATCGGATATAGAAGTCTTAGGTCACGCGGCCTCAATAGGAGATGCAATTCAACTGATTCAGGAAAATGAACTGGATGTAATCGTAGTCGGTGTGAGCCTGCCGGACGACCGCTTCGAAGCCCTTGATGCAATCGTGTCGAAGTACCCAGCGGTCAGAATTTTGGTTCTTTCAGACAGCTCTGACGAAGAACGGATCTGCGATGCCATAGCAGCGGGTTTATCTCGATATCTTCCAAGGAGTACCAGCGGCCCTGAACTGGTCAATGCTGTGCGGTCGCTTGACCAAGGCATAGGCTGTATTTCACCGACGCTTGCTGGGAGGCTCTTGATGCGCGCCAGTCAGGGCAGTTCTGGAATGAAAAAGCCTGGGGACCGTCTCAAGTCTCTAGCACCGCGGGAAAAGCAAATCATATCGATGCTGGCCGTGGGCCTTAGCAACAGAGAGATCGGCAACAAGCTCGACCTCAACGAGGGTACGGTCAAATACTACGTGACAAGCATCCTAGGTAAGTTGCAAGTCCGCAATCGTGTAGAAGCGGCCCTATTTGCCCGCTCTCAGGGTTTGGTGTGGCAGGCTAGCGACGAAACCGCCCTGCAGTTCGCGCCTCCTATTCCCGGCAAACCTACTGGGAGTGTACCTGCAAGTGACAGGAACTGGCTGCATTGCGTTGACTTGAGCAAGAATTGAAACGGCCAGCGCGAGAGGCAATGTCAGCGTGACGTCGAGGGGACAAAATAGTCGCCAAGTCGGTTCAGGTTAATACAAGTGAACAACAGTTAAGTCGCGTCATGTAATAAAAATATGCTCGTGGGCAGTGCGTCATTCACAGGCGGACAAGATAGTCCCGCAAACTGAGAATGATTGCGGATTGAACGCCAGGCGGGGAGCGATGGCTCGCATTTCGGGCCGACTTGAAACGCCTCATGTGTTACTCACGCCTTTGGGTGGTTTGGTGCAAAACCTTGCAGCGGCTTCGCCGCTGCTCAATGTTTTACAGGATCTCACGCTTGATAGCGCTGCAGGCCCAGCGTTTATCCGTCACAATGCTCTAAGCATGTATCGCGAGCCCGTCAGCTGCTTGCGAAAGAAGCTCTCGTCCGCCTTCGTGTTGCGATGATCCGGAACCGGCACATAAAGCGTACACTCATACTAACGGATACCTAAAGAGAACAGTGCATTTGCCTCGGAACGGAGCGCGATCTCAAGGAGTACTCCGGTGGAGGTATATCGCGGATACAGCGAGCCCTACCTCTCTGCATCAGCACCTCTGTATTATTGGTTAACTAGGCTAACATCTTGTTTTTGAAATATTTTTGAAGGGCAGGGCCGAGTATTCGCGATCTCTAACGGGCCGCCGTGCCATGATGAGGGCCGCGCCTTTGGACTAAGGCGCGGCCTCGTTGTTGGACCAACGTCGATTGCAGGGAACTTCACTGCTGTTTACCTTCATGTGCCTCAGTGCTGCAAGCGGGGTAAGGAATGTTAGAGTTGGCGCCATCGACATGGATGCGTCGCCGGAGCGCGATCCCGGCAACGGTGAGCCTGACCCGCCAGTTCGCACTGACAGGCAGTGTCATCATGCTAATTGCAATGATTGCTGCGGGCCTCTTCACCACCGAGATTGTATCAAAGGCGACGGTGGAGAACACTGCCTCATCGACGGCTCTCCTCATAGACAGCTTTCTCGAACCGATGATCCAAGGCTTGGCAAGCGAGGAGCTTCTTCCTGCCGATGAAACCGCGGAGTTGAACCGCTTGTTGCGAGCAGATCACTTCAAGGAGCGATTCCCTCACTTGGAGATTTGGAAGGAGGGTGGGCTCATCGTCTATTCGACGACACCGAATTTGGTTGGTCGAAGATTTAAGCCCCCTCCCGGGCTGGTCACAGCCCTGGCAGGAGACATTTCTGCAGAATATGCCGACCTGAACGCACTTGAGCACAGAGTCAGGGACATCAGAAGCAAGTACCTTGAGATCTATGTCCCAATCCGGGAGGAACGCTCCGGTCGCGTCGTTGCCGTTGCAGAGATTCATGAAAGCACCGCACCGCTCGAAGAGAAGCTCTGGTGGTTACGTCTTAAAAGCTGGCTCGCAGTCGTGGGGGCGACCGCGCTCATCATGGTCGGTCTGTTCGGAATCGTCTACCGGGGCAATAAGCTCATCCGCCTCCAACAACGTCAGCTTCACGAACGATTGGTGGAGATCGAGCATACATCCCAACACAACCATATCCTCAAGGACCGTGCTCAGAGAGCCTCTGGTCGCGTCGCCGAATTGACTGAGAACTACCTGCGGAGGATTGGTGCTGACTTGCACGATGGTCCCGCGCAGCTCATCAGCTTAGCCGCCCTAACCGTGGAACACGTCCGGCGCGCCCAGACACCCGCGAAACACGAAGAAGAGTTGCAGTTACTGAATTCCATGCTTTCAGAGGCCCTTCGCGACATCCGAATTATGTCGAAGGGACTGATGCTGCCTGAAATAGAAGGATTGCCCCTTCCGGAGGTTATCAAACGAGTAACTTCCAATCACGAGCGGCGTACCGGAACTAAGGTTTCCATTCATTGCGGCGACATTTCGCATCCTCTTACCCATGGAATCAAAATTTGCGTGTACCGGTTCCTCCAGGAGGGGCTCAACAATGCATTCCGCCATGCGGGCGGAAATGGCCAGGCGGTAACGTGCAGACTCGATGACTCTGTTCTGAACATGGTCGTGCAGGACGATGGGGGAATGGGAATCGGCGGCCACGCGTCGGCAGACTCGGGTTTAGGGCTCTTTGGGATGCGGGAAAGAGTGGAAAGTCTGGGCGGTGTTTTTAGGGTGAGCCATCTCCCGAGTGGGGGGACCAGAGTTGAAATGAGCGTTGTTGTTGCGGAGGGGAGCCAAGATGTCTGAAGAAACCTGTGTTGTTGTGGTAGATGACCACGCACTCTTGCGTAGAGGAGTTGTCCGAGCGCTTGCACTTGATGATTCGATCAAGGTCGTGGCAGAGGGTGCTTCAGCAGCAGATGCAGTCGAGCTTACAAGAATGTATGCACCGGATCTCATCTTGCTGGATATATCTATGCCTGGGAACGGGATCGAAGCCGCGCGTGCAATCCGCGATCTTGAAGTCTCAACTCGCGTCGTAATGCTGACGGTTTCGGGAGATGAAGACGACGTGACGCACGCACTTGAGGCAGGTGCCGTGGGCTACCTTCTCAAGGGAACGGATGCACTGGATCTAATTACGGCCGTGAAAAGTGTGAAGGCTGGAGAGTCTTTCATTTCTCCCAATCTCGCACTCCGCATACTGTCGGATGATGCTCAGGCGAAGGCTAGCCCGCTGGCACCTCTGTCCGAGTACGAGAAACGTACTCTGTGCCTGATCTCCGAAGGGCTGAACAATCGCGAGATTGGAGAGCAACTAGCGGTGACAGAAAAGATGGTTCAGGATAATGTGACCGACATTTTCCGAAAGCTTAGGGCCAGGAACCGTGCCGAAGAAGCGCTTGTTGTCGAACAGATCTGGGTTGGACTTCAGAGCAGATTGAAACTGCACTGACGCGTGAATTGCCGAAAACGAGGCAAGAGAAAGATTGATGACGGAATCTTCGATGTCGCGGTTTCTTGCAGCTTTGGAAGTATTTTCAGGGGTAGTGCAACTTAGCATAGACAAGGACCTTGGGCACCGTCTCGCCATGGGTGACACGGCAGATACGGCTCAAGCCATCATTCGGTCACCGCTTGCATGGGGACTTGCCGTCATTGCCGGGCTCGCGCTCGACTGGCTCATGCCCTTGCCGTTCCTGCCGGCGGCCCTGCCTGCAGGCTTGCCCGGCGCGATGGTGTTTGTCCTCGCTTTGGCGCTGGTCGCCTGGGCCATCGCTACGATGACTAGGGCCGGTCCGAGCGTCCCCACGAACTTGCCGACCGCCACCATCGTCGAGAGCGGACCGTACCGTTTCATGCGCAACCCTAGAAGACACCATGGCGCGGAGGCAGTCACTTACAGTTCTGAAGACCGTATGGCCGCGGCAATGTTCTGAAGTAACGTTCAGTAAAAGCCTTTTTGGGAAATGGCGACAACGAGTGATCCCAGATCCATGACGACGAAGGGGCTATTCTTTCGCTACTCTTTGGCGACTGTCCGTGAGACTGAGCTTGGACCTGTGTCGGATGGACTCGCCTTTGGTTGAGCAACGGCTCGTGTCGGCATTTTAGCTTGCTCACCTGGAACACGAACGCTCAGGCTCATCTATCTATTCTTCAGTCAAGGTTCAACAAGACTCAGGATGCCCCGCAAGAGTGGTGCGCTTTAACTGCTTTGCGCCTCTTGGAGCTAGAGCCGACAAGTTATTTTGCTGGAACAGGCTCTGTCGCTGGGGACGATGGCGCCTTCTGAGCCGCCGTATCGGCCTCGTGCCAAAGCTTGTTAACGGCTTCGGTGCGTTTGGCCTCAAGCTCTCTCCTGCGATCAGCCTCAGCCTTAGCTCTGTCCTCGGACACATATGATCCGCGATAGTGGCACATGGTGTCCTCCATTTATGCAGAACAGAAGGTAACGCCATCCAGCTACCATGGCTCCGGCTAAGCATAGTGCCTCTGCGCAAGTGCCTTGCGATCGCTCTTGGCGTAACGCAGCAGGTATTAAGCCACGGCCTACTTGTTCGTGTTCCAGATGTCAGTTGCGAGCTTCCACTCGCTTCCGACCTTCTCCCAGACCACCACATACTTGCCGGTGATCTCCTGTGTCTGCGATCCCTTCGTCCGGAAGGTGTAGCGCGACGCGCGAATGTGTGAGTAAGGCGACGGCCAGATTTACGAGATGTCGCCTCCGGTTGAAGTCGACCTACCGTGTCACGGGACGACACGGAGGAGCGCATGAGCCGGCTCGATCAGGAG
>NZ_VOSK01000559.1 GCF_009296175.1 Microvirga tunisiensis
GCATCGGCGTCGATCCCGCACCCGATCCGAAGTGCCCAAATCCCCATAGATGAGCGCGGCACGCACGGCGCCCAACCGTTCCGCGGGTTCCTTCCCTGGAGGCTTCCGGACGCCGGCCCCGGTGCACCTCGCTGCGTCGTGATGGGCCGGCATCCGAAACCCTTCACATGACCGGACCTATCGGGTCACTTTCAGAACATCCCGTCATATACGTGAGACGACAGTTCAACAGCTTCCCAACGTAGCAGCCGGCTTCCCAATTCAAGTGCGCTTCTCAATGTCGGGCAGCGCCCAACTCTTGTTGAAGAACGCCTCGGTCGGTGAGTACCAGCGGAAGTAGGAAGATCAGGCGGGCGCGCCGAGTTGACCCCGATACCGAGCCGGTCACGAAGCTCTCACGCGCGATAGCCTTCAGTTCAGTCAGAACCGTGGTTGCCGTAGGCAGCCGGGGCTGGCGTACAGGGTGGCGTTGACTTGCGTGATCCGACAACTTGCGGACGGTACCGGCAGAGTGATCGTGATATTGCTCGCGGCCGGGCCAAGTGGAGCGGCAAGCGCGATCGGATCAAAGGCGTTCCTCGGCTCATAGGTTGAACCGACGAGGTACAGCGGGACGCGACCGTAGGAACTGCGCGGCGTTACTCTCAGGACCAGAGGGCCGCTCTGCTCAACCTGTCGGGAGCGCGGTTGGGCGTCCGCAGGCACGGGCATGATCACGGATGCGATAGCGGCAAGAACAACGAAAGCAGATGTGCAATGCATGAGCTGTCCTCCTCAACAGGGGCACGCCTTTGCGTGAACCCGTTGCGGCTTCCTTGGCAGCACCGCCTGCTCTGTCCGACGGGCACCGGATGAGGATGACACTACGCCATCCGGCAGCGTCCGCTTGACCTTCAGAGCCATGGGCTTGACCCTGCGGGACACGCACCGCCGAACCACGCACACGCGGGGATCTTCGTCGTCGGCGAGCCTACGCGCGGGCCGCCAGGGAGTGCCGACATTGCCCTACCCGCTGCGTCGCAAAAGCCCCGGTCGGCTTCCTTTGGATGTCCGAATCTGTCAACCGAACGTCCTCATCGATCAAGCGGACGGGCCTGGCGCGGCTATGATGCGTAATTCCGTGCCGGTGCATGCCAGGTCGGCCGAGCCGGAACCAGACGGGGCTCATCATGAGGGACGCCTTGGCTGCCGTCCGCCTCGGCCGACGGCGATGACATCGAAACGCGACCGGGACGCTGCGCGACGGCTGGGCAGCGCTTCGAGCTGCTTCAGCGAGGACCTGCGCCGGGTGCTGGCTTCCACGCGGGCGGTTTCGACGCTGTGCACGTCGGCGGCTACCGCGGCGGCGGACGGATGGACCGTGGTTGACATGAAACGCGAATGGAAGACTATCTTCCCCGTCGAGCCATAGGACCTGACGGGACGATCGCCGCCCGGGAGGGACGCAATGACGGTTGCCCGCCCCACCGCATTCTGGATCACGATTGCCGTCATCGTCCTGGTGATGCTGGTGATGCTGCGTGAGATCCTGCCGCCGTTCGCAATCGGCATGGCGCTCGCCTACCTGCTCGTCCCAGCCGTCGACAGGCTGGAGCGGATCGGGATCAATCGCGGACTGGCCGCTCTGATCCTCATCCTCGTGCTGGCGGTCGGCTTCGTCGGTTTGCTGCTGGTGCTGCTCCCGGCTCTCGTCGGGGAACTGAGATTCTTCCTTGACGAGTTCCCACGCTATGTCACACGTGTTCAGTCGCTTGCCGCCGACACGGGGCGCCCTTGGCTGCACAGGATCATGGGCCAGGAACTCCGGATCGAGGAATCGGTCACCCACACGGTGGCCGCGATGGGTTCCGCTTGGCTCGATGACCTCGTCCGCTCGGCATGGTCGGGCGGGAAAGCCTTGCTCTCCCTCCTCTCGCTGCTGGTCGTGGTTCCAATCGTCAGCATTTATCTTCTGACGGATTGGGATCGGATGATCGCGACGATCGACGATTGGATGCCGGCCAAGCACCGGGAGGACGTCCGGGCCGTTGGTCGGGAGATCCATGACACGGTGGCCGGCTTCGTGCGCGGGAAGATCGTCATTTGCCTGATCCTGGCGGTGTTCTATGCCACCGCACTGCGGCTGACGGGTCTCAACCATGCCATCCTGATCGGTCTCACCGCCGGCCTGATCAGCTTTGTCCCCTATCTGGGGCTCGGCGTCGGCTTCGTCGTGGCAGCATGCGTGGCGATCGCCCAGTTCTGGCCTGACTGGACACCCCTGGCGGTCGTCGCCGGCATTTTTCTGCTCGGCGAAACGATTGCCGATTATGTGCTGTCGCCGCGGATCATCGGCAACCGCGTCAAGCTCAACCCGATCTGGCTGATGTTCGCGCTGTTCGCGTTCGGGTATCTGTTCGGCTTCGTCGGTCTAGTCATTGCCATTCCGCTTGCCGCATCGCTTGGTGTCATCCTGCGGTTCGCGATGAGGAAGTCGCTGGTCAGCACGGATCTGGATGCCACGGCGCCGTTCGCACCTGACGTCATCCCTCCAAAGGCAGTGGCGCCTGGACGAAGAGAGAGGCAGTCGCCTGAGTAGGTCTCTGCCCTGGGTGCATCGCGACCTGGCAATTGCCCGTCCGGGCGCAGGGCCCGAAGGATCAGGGAGCATAGCCATCCCTAGGCTGACCTGCCGCGCGCCAGGGACCAATCCCCTGCTGCCTATGTGTCTGGATGCGAGACCTCCTTGGCATGAGCGATGACCTGGAGGGCTGGCGGCAACGCGTCTGCATCGGGTGGCTTGTAGCGGCGGTTGGCGAGCTTCGGCTCGGCAGCCAGGCGGCTTCGCACAAC
>NZ_VOSK01000560.1 GCF_009296175.1 Microvirga tunisiensis
GGAAAACCGAGACGGGACCCTATCCATGGGACACCTCTCACAGATGAGGAGGTGCCCACCACGGAATCACGATTGGTGCCGGTCAGGCAAGCGCTGCCGCTCAACCCAAAATGTGGGTAATTGAAAGTTGGCGGACACCTCCGGGCCGAGAAAGGTCGTCCCCGTCACATTCCCGCCTGGTCGCGCAAGGCTGGCGATCAGCCTGTCGGCGACCGGATCGGCCATGCCCACTACGACGATGGGGATTGTGCCCGTTGCGTGCTTGGCCGGGAGCGCTGCTGTCGTACTAAACGCGACAATGATATCGGGTTTGCGCCCGACCAATTCAGCGGCCAGCCCAGGGAGCCGATCCGACCTCCTATCGGCATACTGTCGCTCTACGGCGAGGTTCTGTCCCTCCGTGTACCCAAGGTCGTGCAGTCTTTGCAGGAAGGCGGTGAGCATGTTGAAAATGGGGTCGGACAGCTCGGAGCGGCCGGGGGACAAGAAGGCAATCCGAGGCATCTTCGTTGCCTGCTGCGCTCGTGCCGCCAATGCCCACGCGAACGCCGCGCCGCCGAACAACGTGATGAAGTAACGTCGTTGCATTGCCATACCTCGGCTCGGCAGCCATCGTGCTGTCGTTCACCTCAGGCCATCAAACGTTGAGCATGAGACGCAAGCATACAGCTAAATGCAGGTCGGCGCATGGGACTACGAGAGAAGCCGCGAATTTCCGGTCAGTCACAGCTATCGCGTCCTCTTCCGCGATGCCCCGGAGAAACATTCGGAGAGTACGCTCAATCTGTTATACTTCTCTCGGGTGAGGTCGTGAACGGCCCGAACGGCCGAGGAGGCCGCCGTGGACGAGATGGAGCGCTGGCTGGCACCCCTCGGTCTAGCGCAGCTCGCGCCCGTCTTGCGGGCGCACGATGTCGATCTCGAGATCCTGCCCGAGCTGAGCGAGGCGGAACTGGAGAAGCTCGGGCTATCACTTGGCCAGCGCAAGAAGCTGCTGAAGGCGGTCGCGGGCCTGTCGCACCAATCGTTGTCAGCAGCCTGCAGCGCCAAGCCGACGCCAAGCCTGAACGACGTCTCCTCAGCCGAGCGGCGCCAACTGACTGTGATGTTTTGCGATCTGGTCGGCTCAACGGCCATGGCATCACGGCTCGATCCCGAGGACCTGCGCGAGATCATTGGCGCCTATCAGAAGCGCGTCGCCAAGGTTGTCGCTCGCTATGACGGCTTTGTCGCCAAATATATGGGTGACGGCGTGCTGGTCTACTTCGGCTACCCTCAGGCGCATGAGGACGACGTTGAGCGGGCCGTGCGGGCCGGACTGAAGCTTGCCGACACGATCCACCGGGTCCGTCTGCAGGCCGATGTTGAACCGCTGCAGATCCGCATCGGCATCGCAACCGGCATCGTGGTCGTCGGCGATCTCGTCGGCTTCGGCGAAGCGCAAGAGCGCGGCGTGGTGGGCGAGACGCCGAACTTGGCCGCGCGGCTCCAGGCCTTGGCGGAGCCGAACGCGGTGGTGGTCGCGGCCAGCACCTACCACCTCATCGGCGGCTTGTTCGAGTACGAAGACCTCGGCGCGCTCGAGGTGAAAGGCTATGCCGAGCCGGTGCGCGTGTGGCGGGTGTGCGGCCCGAGCGCAGCCGCGGGCCGATATGAAGCACTGCATCCAGCGACAGCGGTGACGCCGCTGGTCGGCCGCGAGGAGGAGATTGAGCTGCTGCTCCGGCGCTGGCGGCGGGCAAAGAGTGGCGACGGCCAGGTCGTGCTGGTCTCGGGCGAGCCGGGGATCGGCAAGTCGCGTCTGATCGCCGCCTTGCAGGAGCGGATTGAGGGCGAGCCGCAAACGCGTCTGCGGTATTTCTGCTCGCCCTATCATCAAGACAGCGCGCTGCATCCGATCCTTGAGCAGCTCGAAAGGGCAGCCGGTTTTAGCCGCGATGACACACCCGCGATCCGGCTGGAGAAGCTCGACACCTTGCTTTCGCAAGCCTCGCCGCTGGACCATGACGTGGCGCTCGTGGCCGAACTTCTGTCCCTGCCTGTGATGGATCGCTATCCGCCACACGCCTTCACGCCACAGCGCAAAAAGGAGAAGACATTCGAGGTGCTGCTCCGGCAGCTCGAAGCCTTGGTTCGGTGGCAACCCGTTCTGATGATCTTCGAGGACGTCCACTGGATCGACCCGACCTCGCACGAGCTGCTGGACCTCATCATCGAGCGGGTCAGGCACCTGCCGGTGCTGCTCCTTGCCACCTTCCGCCCCGAGTTCCCACCACCATGGATCGGCCGGCCGCATGTGACGACTGTGACGCTCAATCGGTTGGACGGCCGCGACGGAGCGGCGCTGGTCAAGCGAGTTGCGGGCAGCAAGTCGGGACTGTCCGGCGACATTGTGGACGAGATCGTCGAGCGAGCCGATGGCGTGCCTCTCTTTGTCGAGGAACTGACGAAGGCGGTGCTGGAAGCGGACGCGCATGATGATGATGGCGCCAGCGGCACTTTGTCCGCGGTCCCTCGGCCGGCGCTCGGCATCCCGGCTACGCTGCACGCCTTGCTCATGGCGAGGCTCGACCGGCTCGGCCCGGCCCCGAAGGAGATCGCGCAGATCGGGGCCGCCGTGGGCCGGGAGTTCTCGTACGAGCTGCTCGCAGCCATCGCGCCGCGGAACGGGATGGAGTTGCAGACTGCGCTGGACCCGCTAGATCCTCGGCCCAGAGGATTTGACGAGTTGGGGATGGCGGAGGAGGGGCAGGCCTTCAGGGGCGACCAACACCTCGATGCTTCGCGCCACTCCGGGCTGACGGCGGATCAAGCCGGCGCGTTCC
>NZ_VOSK01000561.1 GCF_009296175.1 Microvirga tunisiensis
GAGAGGACAATCCCGTTGACGGTGGAAGCCACCTGGCTCAATCTGATGCTAACGCCGATCCAGCAAATCGGCGTGCTGAGATCTGCTGGCTCATGGCCGCTGCTGCTTCCCCACATAGGACGTTGTCAACATGAATGCTGCGTGGTCTGCCTTGTGCTGGCCAAGGAACATTGCTGTCTAACTCAGGTAGCAGTTCTGCCTTTGGTGCGACCGCCCTCGTAAGACAGAGAGCGATTGACAGGCGAGAGGGCACCTCAAAGCTGACGTAGTAACCGGCCACCATCCGCGTCGCGATATCGATTGCAAGGGTCACCCAAGGTCGGCGAATGGGTTTGCGCTCGAAACTGTCGACAAGGATAATGTCCGCGGGCGTATGGTCGATCTGCATGACATTGAGCGGAAGGTCAGCCCGATTCGTGCCCGGCACGGGTCCAAACTTTTGACGTGCCGCCCTTGCGCCCTCTCGCGCCTTCATGACCTCGCGCTCATCCATCGCATCAAGCCGTCGCTGAATGGTTCGCCGTGTCGGCGCTTGCCAACTGCGTTCACCACAGGCAATGCGGATCTCCAACACAACCCGCGACAAGCTCGGACGCTCCCGCCTCAGGAAATAGCGGCGAAGATGCTCTTCGATAAGCTCTTCGACCGCGCTGGATATCACCGTGGTGCCGGCGCGGCGGCCGCGCTTCTGCGGCACCAACGCACTGGTCCGCCCGCCTTCCTCGGCAAGGCGCCGTATCCAACGCCAGACCGTCGCCCTACTGACACCGAGCTCCCAAACCGCATCGCGAATGCCGGCTTCCAGACTGCCTGTGCCCGCAAGATATACCTGAACAAGCGGACGCAGGACGGCAGCCCTCCGCAACGCTTCGACGCCAGCCGTCTCTGTCAGGTCCCGTTCCATCTCCATCGCAGCCAGCTACACGCCCCTGGAAGCTCTGTCTCACTTTTAGGGAGGAAAATTTCCCTTTTAAAGGCAAAATCTCACATTTAGCGGCAAAGGACCACCATTGATTTTGTTGAATTCCTCATCTCGCCTTTAGGGGCAAAGCGACAATCGGCTTGACGACGCTGTTCGGGTTCGTGGTCAGGAACGAATACAGCAGGTGTTCCCCTTTGATCGGATCAGCCTTTGTTCCCCGCCCTCCCTTGCAAGGCCGCCAGATGTCCGGGTCGCCGCGATCAAGCTGATGCCGTTCCGCCTGCTACGGATGGAGAGACCTTCACCGGCACGGTGCAGCCCTCCTGGGCGGCGCTTCAGCAAATCCGAGCTGCATTGGACCAAAGCCTCAGGAGAATTCCACATGTAACGCGATATCCGTTTGCAGATCGCCCCCTGGGCGGTAGGCTAGAGCCGTCGAACCATCATGGGGTCTGATCAATGGATCGCGATAGACAGCAGGCACGTGAACAAGACACGTTAGGTCACGATGGCGGCGGGGCCACAGGATTCACTGACTTGCCGAGTGGCGCACTAAGCGAAGTGGCGAAACGCTTAACCACCGACGACCCGGTTGAAACAGCAAAGAACCTCGGGAACTTTAAACGCGTTGGCCGCTCAGCACGAGCGGCGCTTAAGACAAGCCCCTCAGCAGGAGAGGCGGTTGAGACAAGCCCCGCTGGGGCATTTGACGCGCGGCTCGAACGGCTCGGCACTTCAGCCGAGGCTTTATACAGAGCAGCAATACCTGATAATGGCTTTCCGGAAGCTAATCTAGAGGATCATAGATTACTAGCCGAACGCTTTCGCGCTATCGGGCCAATACTTCAATTTCAATCTGCTGCGAGGAAAACTGCCACCGTCGATCACATTCTCAACTTGCCCGAGACAGACTTGCAAGCTGATGCGATCAACAGCATGGCGAAGCACCTAAGTGATCTTGACCATGTAAATAGAACACGCCTTGTTGAGCGAGCGATTGAAATATTTAAGCAGGATGGCCCAGCAAATTTGGAGACTCGCATCACTGCTACCCTGACCCTTGTAAGCGGACATAACCACTTGAACTACGGCCAAAAAGCGCAAGTTCTCGATGCAATCATAGGTCGTCACGACCTGGCTGAGCTCTATACCGGTATCTCGGAACATGTGGCGCCCTGGGAGAATGCGACGTCTCGCTCTACATTTGGGCATGCGGTAGAGTCGCAAAGTTCACATTTGGACAAGAGCATCGAGGCGATTAGCGATTCCGCCACTAAGCTGGAAGCAGACCGCGCAATCAGTCCGCCTCCGCCTCGGCACCTGGATGCGATTCACCAGGTCGGGAAGTCCATCAACAAAGCCTACAATAGCGCGCGAGCGGAATTGATGGCTTCCGACAGAGAGAGAGACGGCCACGGTCGATGAACTTCATTCAAAACGTGATCGTTCCGGGTGCCACGCATGCATTTACGCAATGCAGCGTGTTCCTTCGGTATGCATTCAGGCATGTGGACATTCAGTTGACCTGAGGGATTCCCGCTCTGGCAGAAATTTGATTCAAGGTTGGGGAACCAGGAGGTCCGCCTTGAATCGTTTGGTGCTCAAGGATGAGCAGTGGAGGTGTTGTCATGTCTGGATGGCGCCCGTTTGGCAATGTGATTGTTGATGATGCTTGGGCCTAGCGGGGCGGGTGCAGTCATGTCTCCGGCCTGTAAGCGCGGTGCTTCATGACCGCAGGCCCTGATGTTTTACGCTGAACCGGGACTGCCGGATATTTTGTGCGGCGGCCTGTTTTCGTCACTGACTGACGAACCGCTCACCGAAGACGACGGCGAACTGGGTCTTGGCCTCGAGCCATTCGCGCGGCGGCCGTTTCCAGTCCGCGGC
>NZ_VOSK01000562.1 GCF_009296175.1 Microvirga tunisiensis
TCATGGCGGGTGTGGCACAGTGCAATCGGTGGCAGGGGTTGGTCTCAGCAACCAAATCCTACGCTGCTTCAAGCGCTTAAGCTACATCCGCCAGCCCTCTCCAGCCCTCTCGTGCATAAGAACGGCTAGTGAAGGTGCTCGCTTGAGACGGCTTCCCTGCCGAGGACCAGCTTGTTGAGCTTGGGTGGATCGACGTCGAGACGGTCTGCCCATTCCTCCAAGGCTGAAGTGTAGAGATGGGCCATGAGGCCCGTCGGTTTCTGTGTGCCGTTCTTCAGCCTGACCAGCTCGCTCAAGGCGGTCTTCAACAGTTTTCGGTCTACCATCATGGGCGCACCTCATCGCAGCAGAAGTCTGTCTTGGCCGAGGGGATTGGCGTACCACCTTAGGAGGTCAGCGCTTTAACATTCGTTGAGCTTGACCAGCGTAATTCGCCTGAGCCCCTATTGAGCTGGACAAGGCCAAGCCGCTCGCAGTGCGATAATAGCTATGCGCCTGAAATCTTCGTCCAGAATCCCCGGATGTAACTCCATGTAATCGACGACTGCTCGCACTGCTTGCCCAAGACTAATACCATTGGGTGGGCAGTATGTCATGTCTTCAGGCAGCGATAGGCGGTAATAAGCCAAATCATCTATTATGCCCGCACAAACGCCCTGATAAAATAGCTCGCTGTCGGTTTTCTGAGCGAAGTTTCGACATCCATCGTATACTTCCCGCCCACTTAACACTGGACTTTCACTCATTGCAGGCATTGGCAGAAGAAACAGCAACGTAACGATAACCAATCCGATCATCATGGTGACCACAAAACAGTGACACCTCTTCAATGATTTCGAACCCATTCCTGTTCGTTGATGGCCGCGAGGCTGCGTCTTTCTAGCTGGTCCACGCCTGTCAGCATTGACCCCGTCTGATGCGGAACTGGGCCGGATCGGCACGAACGGGCAGAAGGCCGAGGTCTTCGATACGATCGAGGCGGCCGGCCAGGCGCGGGAGGCCGTCGCCAGCGCCAAGCGCCGGCCGGGGGTATCGGGATCTGTAATCATCGGCGGCGAGCGCGAAGGCTCAAAACGAGCCGTTTCGCTGAGTTAACATGAACTTGTTGGAGCGCCGCTAAGTTGGCGCGGCTCAATCCATTCGGACCGTAGGCTTTAGCAGTCGCTTGCAAGGTGTCGGCACATGCTGACGCAACGGCTCTAGCAACCGTATCGGCCGGGCTTATGCCATCGTCCAGTGCCTCGGACTGCCGTATCAAACAGCGAACATCCGCATCTACCGCAGCATCTTGGGCGGCAGAGTTGCCGGCAGCTACCTCCGGCCTTTGTCCTGAGTCGGTCCACGGGATCACTCAGATTTTGCAGGTTGAGGCGGCAAGCGCCCCTCGGGAGGGGGCTACACGTTTCAAGATCTGAGGGGCGAATGTCAACGCGATCTCGCGCGTGTCAAACCTACCGCGCAATTTCGCATAAGGTCAGTTCGGACACGCAGTTCAGCCTCTGGCTATTGTCGTTGATGCCCCTCGGCACAAAGCGCAAAATTGGGGCCTGTAGTGGTCGAGCGCGGCGCTCGGACTCCTGCCGCAGCCGTCGCTCTCCCACAGGCAAGGCCTCGGGTTGCCCCTTGGGGGCCTTCGCCGTTTCAGGGCTGCGAACTTCGCCGGTGTGACGCGGTGCACAGTCCCCGTCTGCAAAGTGGTTCAAAGTCCAATCATCGCCACCGGAGAAGGCCGATGATCAAGGCATACGGAATCGCACTTGCTGGGTTATTGCTCGCTGGGCTCGGGCCTACGTTCGCGGCGCCTGGCCCTCAGCAAAGACAATGCATCGTGGGGGAGCAGCGTATCAATGGCGTGTGCCAGGCCTTATCGGAAGGCGCTACCACGCACGACGATTGAGGGCTGCAAGACCGATCGCGGCCCCTTTTCGTTGGAGCTTTGGCTTGGTAGCGCCTGCGAAAACCGGCGAGTAATTTCGCATAGCTGGCAGCATGGAACAGCCCGGCCTGCGAGGCTACTTTTCCTGAAAATCTAAGTCGGCAAAATGAAAGCGCCCGCTTGTCAGGGACGCTCTGAGGTCCGACCCGTAGGGGCAAAATAAGAAATCGGTATCAACATGTATTCTCCAAATATGTGTCTTCAATAAGACCTATCTAGGGGTTAGGTTTGTTATCATTCCACGGGCGATCATTGTCTTAAACCGCATGGATACTAAGAACATTTAGGGATCACTTAGGGCTTCCTTACCCCTCGGGCAAAGTCGAACCAGCGGGTCGCGCATATGGCCAGAAGCCTTAGCGCGCAAAGCACAGACGCGATTCACAGATGTTCCGTTAAGGGACGTAAGTAGAAGAACATGGTAGGTAAGTAGACAATCGTATATTTGCAGGAAGGGCGGCAAATTGCGGCTTAGCAGAGGCGAAAATGGGTCAATAGAACATCATCTACTAAGATGATGTTCTATTCTGTTGATGTATGTTAATCGAATACGTAAAATTGTGCCTTATTTATCATGAAGTTAGGCATACGTACTTATTGTACCGATCAGAAAGGCTGGTTATACAAGGGCAACCGTAGGGGCAATACGGACCGAAGGGCCGCGACCACAGTCAAAGGCTGGGCCTGGCCCTTTTCCCATCACCGCTATGACGACGACCATGATCTGAGAGCTGGCTCGGGAAATTTGGACAGCGGGATAAGTGGAGTTTCTGCCTGAGAGCAGCCAGAATGGCTGCTGAACAGGAGAGACGATGAGCAAGAGACCCCGCCGGAACCACTCTCCGGCTTTCAAA
>NZ_VOSK01000563.1 GCF_009296175.1 Microvirga tunisiensis
CCCAACAGCTCCAGCACCAACCGCTTCAGATCGGCGTTCGACAGGCCATCAAGATCCGGGGCCGGTGACATGCAGGGGATTGAATCAGAATTGTCGCTGCGCCGGAACCCCGACCCGCCAGCTCAGCCCGGACTTTTGCCAATGTTACAATTGATCGCTGTAAGCCATTGACGGATATAGCACTTGACGGCCTCCACCCACGGAAGGTCTCAAGATGGCACGTTCCGGAAGTACGCTGAATTTCTGCAAACACACGATGAGCGGACCTTCACAAGATCTTGCCGGTTGCTCCCGAACGCCGCTCAATCGTTCCGGATCATCCTGCTAAATTGGTAAACGAAGATAGGCCGGACCTCAGGACGGCGTCGCGAAGACCGTCCCATTGCTATCTTCCATGCACAAGAGCACTGATGTTATGTCCGATGCCCTGGAGCGCGTGGCGAAGCGAGGCTGCAGCCATGACAGTTCACGGCGCACCACGGCCATGGATAACTTGTGGGAGGGCGTTGGCGAAGGCAACGACGGTTGGGGCCATCAAAGCAAGAGTTGAAAGGCACTATCCGCGCTGATTGATAGCCATTGGATCGGCATGGCATTCATTGGGTGGGTTTCCGGCCGCATGCTTTGCTGATCGTGGTCAGCCCGGTGCAATGCAAATGCCCCGGGCTTGGAACCCCGGGGCATGTTCTCATTGAAACCAAATGTCAGAGTGAGTTTGATCAAGCGGCCGGGCTGACGCGCTGGGGCGACTTCTCTGCCTGAACCGCCACGGTCCGACTTGCCTTATCGGCGAGCTGTTGCGTGAGTTCCGCCATGCGCCGGCTGTTGTCGAGGGTCTGCTCCAGGTTATCGCGGATGAGCGAGGTCTGGACCGTAACAAAGTCCGGAACCGACCGGCACCGTGCCAGACTGCTCAAGCCATCGAGGTTCATCTGCAGGCGCTTCTGGCTCAACTCAAACCACTCGCGGGAAACATCCTGGACGCCGCGAGCCAGAACCGTGCCGGCTTGTGCGACGGCTTGCAGGTTTCGCGAGGTCTCGTCACCGAGGCTTTGAGCGTCTCGTTTGCCGGGATTGAAGAACTGCATCGCCTGATCAGTGGTAAGGCGGGCTAGCTCCGATGCCGTGCTCAGGCTCTTCTGCACTGCCTCCTGCATGGTCCGAACCGCCGTTTGGGCTCCTTCCGCGCCGGTCTGCACAGTGCTAGTCAGGTTTTCCGCAGCCTGGTGGACGATGTCGACCTGTTCGCGGGCACGCCTGGTCTCGACCCGCTTTGCCTCGTCGACACTCGCCATTTCATCCTGCACTTGCTCGGCCACCGCTTCGGCCTCCTCGTCGCTCAAGACCTTGAGCACCGCCGGAAGCAGCTCCTTCTTGTCGTCGCGAATATGCTGCTGGAACACTTTCTTCAGGTCAGCAACTTTGCTGAGGAACTCACCATTGTTCTTCGGCATGCCGTCCAACTCCGCCAGGAGGGCACTCGTTTCCTGGTTGTCCTGGATGGCCTCTTGAACCAGGTCCTGCATTCTGTGCTTGCTCAGGACGGGAAAGAGATACTGTTCCTGGAGGTTAGCCAGGAGGTCCAACTCCTCTTTCAAATCCGAAAGCAGGCGCTCACGGGTTTTGGCGGCATTGTCAGAGGTGGCGAGGAGCTTCTCGAAGAGCTCGTTTGCCTTGTCCGGCGGCGTTTGGCTGAAGGTTTTGGTGGTCATTTTGCCTCATAAAATAAAAACATCGAATAGAATAATATTTGGCCCAGCGCTTTGGATCTTAGCCCACGCGGTGTGACACGAATATGTCGGCTGGAGTAACTATCATATCGTAATTCTGTCGCAGTATTCAAGGATGAGCTTCAAGTATTTTGTCATGTTGCTTATCGAACCGTCTCAGCATGGCAGGTGTGCTATGTGGCAGGACACGAAAATAAGCGATTACTGACATCCAACTACACCCAGTGTCTGTCTTAGTCCTTTGGGAGCGCGCAGCCTGCGGCGCCGGCGCGATCTCCGGAGCGGAGGTGACATCTACGAGATCAAGCTCAACGACGAGTTCCTGATGTCGAGCCTGTTCAACGCATCTGACATCGCCCTCGCACGGCTCGGGCTCGCAGCCCTGACCGGAACGTCCTTCGATGTGGTCGTCGGTGGCCTTGGCCTCGGGTACACCGCGCAGGCCGTGCTGGAGCATGCGCAGGTGGGCTCGCTCCTGGTGGTCGATGCCCTTGCGGAGGTGATCGAGTGGCACCAGCAGGGTCTGCTGCCGCTCGGGGCCGAGCTGACCTCTGATACACGTTGCCGGCTGGTTCTCGGCGACTTCTTTGCCGGGGCTGCCTCAGAGGCGGGTTTCGATGCCGACCATCCAGGGCGCCGCTACCACGCGATCCTGGTTGATATCGACCACTCGCCGAAGAACGTCCTGCATCCGAGCCATGCAGCGCTCTACACCCTCGATGGTCTCACGCACCTTGCAGCGCACCTCCGTCCCGGAGGCGCCTTTGCCCTGTGCTCGAATGATCCTCCGGACGATGAGTTTCAACAGGCACTTGGCGAGGTGTTCGCGACCAGCCAGACGCATATCGTTGCCTTCGACAACCTGCAGAAGGATGGCGAGGTGACAAACACAGTGTAGATACTGTCGGCGAATTCAGAGGGTTGGCGCCAACGCAGCAAAGCGGGTCACGCGCGTCTTGGTGCGCGGCCATCCGTCCAACCAGTGTACGACCCGCAAGACGTTCATCGCAGCCGCCGAACACACCTCCTGGAGGCCGGTCTTCAGGAGC
>NZ_VOSK01000564.1 GCF_009296175.1 Microvirga tunisiensis
TGCAGACCTTCCTCGATGCAATCCCGTTAGCGAAGGAGAAGATGATCGCCGCTTGAAAACATCATCGGACAGATGAGCCCGACCAACTCTCGGACGCCAAATGTCAGATCAAGTTCCAGCTACTACAGCTCAAATTTCTGACTAATGATAATACATCCTCTCGCTACTGAGAACCCTATGACCGATCTTGCTGCTACACCTGATCGCCTCCCCTCACCTGACTTAATCGAAGTGGAACAGGAAGCCGTCGAGATTGCCGCTCAGGCTCGCTCAGCCAACACTATCCGCGCCTACAAGGCCGACTGGGTTCACTTCGCGTACTGGTGCAACGTCAATACTCTCCAGGCGCTCCCTGCCCTGCCCCGGACCATTGCTCTTTATGTGACGGCGCACAAAGACCAGTATTCGATGGCGACGCTCAATCGCCGCCTGTCCTCGATTGCTGCGGCTCACCGCATGGCCGATCACCCCTTCGATACGCGCTGCCGCGAGATTGCCCTTGTGATGGATGGCCTGCGTCGAACCAAGACAGTCCGCCAGCGTCAGGTCACAGCATTGACTACCCCGCTGCTCAAGCGCGCCCTCGACAACACATCTGAGACTGTGGCGGATCAACGGGATCGGGCTCTAATTCTCGTTGGAATGGCCGGTGCCCTCCGTCGCTCCGAGCTTGTCGCACTCGAAATCTCGGATCTGACTTTTTCGCCCGAGGGTATGCGGCTGGTTATCAAACGCTCCAAGGGCGATCAATTCGGTGAGGGTCAGGCAATCGCCATCGGACGCACCAACACAAATCTCTGCCCTGTTGCAAATCTGGAAGCCTACTTGGAGCGGGCGGGCATCAGTGAGGGGCGCGTCTTCCGAGCTATTGATCGGCACGACAATTTCGGGGCGAGAATGACCGACCAAAGTGTGGCCCTTATCGTCAAGAAGTGGACCAGTCGGGCCGGTCTTGATGGGGACTATTCCGGTCATAGCCTGCGCGCTGGCTTCGCTACGCAGGCAGCCAAGAGTGGCGTGGAGGAGCGCAAGATTGCCTCAACCACGCGCCACCGAAACATGGATGTCCTCAGGCGGTACATTCGCGAGGGCGAATTGTTTGCGAACGCAGTTACCACCGATCTGGGTTTATGACCGCCCGAACTCCCCGGAAACTCTCGCATAACGACATCGAAGCGCTGTATGGGCTATTTGGTGCTTCCAAATGACCTCCACACAACCGAAGGCGACGTTGGCAAGGCCAAGGGATTTTGGAACGGCTCGTCCGACAGTTCGACCACCCTCGTGGCGGGAACGGCCACAGGAAGGGTCGGCGCAAAATAATTTTACTGAGACGAACCTGGGCGACAGAACTGAGGCGCAGGACCGATTCGATGCCCTATCTTCAGCCGTCCTTGGTGGAGAGCAGTCGCAGGCCATGGCGGCGATGATCGTACTCGGGAGCCAATCATAAAATTGTTTTATCCGGCCATCTGTCGGGGGATCAGAAGGTATTCGGTATGGGCCAGACGCCCGTTGAGCCGACAGATGCTGGCTGGAAATGGCAAGCGCAACGATTCATGATAGCTGTGCCAATAGCCTCGTGAGGAGGCCAAAGAACTGGTTTCGAGGCATGCGGAAATGGGTGGAGTTAAGGGACAGCGTCCAGGTCCAATCGAAGCTCTCAAGAAACGGAAACGGAATTTCGAGAAGTGGTTCCGTGAGGCTGGCGACAAGCACGGAGACAGCTTCGATTACTCTAAAGCGGCTGAACAATTTGAAACGCAGAAGCAGCCGCAGATTGAGATCCAATGCAAAGAACACGATCAGTGGTTTACTGTAACTCCGTTCGGTCACGTGCAACGGGACGGTGGCGGGTGCCCCGTCTGTGGCCCCTTGATCAGGGGAGCAGTCCGAAAGAACAATCGTGCTGCTCAATTCCGCGCGGACTTTGCAGAGAGATATCCGGACTATGAACTCGTCTCCCCTTACTTGGGTGCCACGGAATCGATCACGGTTCGATGCCGCAAGCATGCCATGGAGTTTCCAGCAACTCCGAATGGTCTGAATCAAGGGATGGCGTTTGGAGGTTGCAAGGAGTGCGCCAGGGAGGGGCGGCAACAAAGAGCCGCTGAGCGCCGGATCACGCTCGATGACACTTTGAAGCTTCAACCTTGTCTGCCTGCTCATGTCAAAATCATCGGTCTCGACACCTCCTACACTCCTACCCGAGTGATCATCGAGTGTGAGAAGCATGGTCAAGACCGGGTTCCTAAAGGATATCTGACGCGGAAAGGGAGCCATGGTTGCCCGCAATGTGGCGATGAACGGGTCGGGTACACCGAGCACCGTCTCAAGCACCTACTGGCAACGGGCGAACGCGGTGAGCCATGCCGGATCGGCGTCATGGATGTTGAGGTTTTTGGCATTCAGAGCGTTAAAGTCGGCTTCACATCCCGAACATTGGAGGCGCGGTATGGCATTGCCCTCAAAGCAATTCACTTCTCTGCGCAGTTGGATGAGATCGACGCGATAGCACTGGAGACAGAAATCCATTCGCAGTTTAACAGGCAATCTGACCTTCGGATTTTGAAGGCTGGAATGAGGAACGGCGGGCGGTGGGGCGGTGATACCGAGTGCTATTGGCCCGGAGCCAGATCTGCGAGACCTATGCTGGATTTTGGGTGATGGGGCCGATCAGGCGACGTTGTGTGTTGGCGTCGTTGCGATCTCGGTGCCGTCCTGGAATCTGACACCCGCGATTACTTTCGGCAACTGGTTTTCGCCCATCA
>NZ_VOSK01000565.1 GCF_009296175.1 Microvirga tunisiensis
TGATGGGCGAAAACCAGTTGCCGAAAGTAATCGCGGGTGTCAGATTCCAGGACGGCACCGAGATCGCAACGACGCCAACACACAACGTCGCCTGATCGGCCCCATCACCCAAAATCCAGCATAGGTCCACCTTGGAAAGCTGGGTCTGACGCCTGAAGCTTACCGCGAGAAGTGGGGCTTGCCTCGCGACTACCCGATGGTCGCGCCGAACTATGCGGCCAAGCGGTCTGAGTTGGCCAGGAGCATGGGTCTCGGCCAACAGCGCTCCAAAGCCGCTCAGGCCAAAATCGCGGCCAATGATGCTGTGAAGACTGCCCCCGAGAAGGCTCCCGCAACGCGCGGGCGCAAGAAAGCTGCCTGAGGGCACGTAGGTTGTTGATAGCCGGAAGGGCCGCTCATGAAGAGCGGCCCTTTTGTTTGCCAGTGTAACCCAATCCGGAACAACCAAGAAACAGGATGAGGATACCGTGCCCTTGAATGCTCAAGCTTGGATCTCCACATCGCTGCCGTAAGCATCTGGAGGTTCACTCATGCGCTATCGAACGCGCGGCTGGATCATGCCTGAAGCCGACGTGCTGGCCATGCTCAGGTTGATCGACGAGAGGATACGCTCATCACAGATCGAGGTACGGCATCGCGATGTGCTGATCAGGTTACGGGCTATTCTTGAAAATGATTTGAACGGTCATCGGATCGGCAAGCCGTCCACGCCTCGGCCAGATGACCAGGAAAAGGCTGCATAATAGACAAAGCACCCTTCAGCTTCCAACTTCTCTTGTGAGAGCCGAGCATGACAAGTGACTCCGAATACAACAAGGCGCTCGTGCGAGCACATTATGAGGCAACGGCAAACCACTTTGATCCGCCTGCCATCGATGATCAGGTGGGGGAAGACTTCTTCGATCATGCGGCGGGTGCAAGGCTCGGTCCTGAAGGGGTTAAACGACACATTCAAGGCATGAAAGTCGTGTTTCCCGATCTGCGCGTGACCATCGAAGACATCATTGCTGAGGGCGACAGGGTTGCGGTGCGGGCTCGCTGGCAGGGTACCCACAGCGCCGACTTCCGGGGCATCCCGGCCTCACACGAGCGCATCGAGTTCACCGGAATGGTGTTCTGGCGGATTGCAGACGGAAAAATCCGGGAACGATGGGCGTCGGTGGATCTCCTTGGCCCCTTGAAGGAAGCCGCAGAGGTGTGATCGGCACTGGTCTCCGCTCTGTTCTTTCAGGAACCGTCGTTCAATCCATCTGCGCTACCGCCGAGCGCCTGTCTCCTGGCTCTCTCCCCTCCCCGAGACAACCTATTCCCGGGTCGTCCCCAGAGCCTTCTTCCCGCGACGTTCCCGGTCCAGATTCCTCCAGCCCATCCTCTACAAAATTATTTTGTCCAGAGCGTGCCTGAGCCCGGCGACCGGAAGCTCATGAGCTATCGCCAAGAGGGCGTCATGAGAGCGACAGGGGATTTGGGCATAAAGGAATTTTAAAAAGCGGGATGGGTCCTGCGGATGGATCGGGCTGGACTGTCCCCGGCAAAATTGGTTTTGGCGCTCCATCGAGATGGCGGGTGCGACTGCCACTGGTGTGGAGGAAATAAAGGTTGTAGAGCGTCGAAAATATTCAGAGCCACACCAAGAACCTGTGCCACAAGATGTTTTCTGCACACGCGCCGCTCTGCCGGTTCAAGCCATGCACATTGGTTTCCGTTGACCATCCTATGGCCTGACGCAAGATGATCGCTGTAAACCCGAAACGGGAGATCGTCGCCGATAGAAGAAGCAGCAGCTTCTATGTCCAAGAGGCCGCTGCTACCAATCTCGCGAGACAGAGGTTGCTCTTTGATGCGTTGCTGCTCGGCAGATCTAACTTGTGGATCTGTTAAGGCCAGCGAAATTTGAACAACATGGCGTCCTCGGCATTTCCAAACTCGGCTGCATAGCCACGAAACAGCATCGTTTTGGTAATAACGGGAGTTTCTACCGCTCTGACATAGAGAGGGCCTTGGGGCGGTCGCGGAGGTACAGGGTTGCTGTACCTCCGAGGGGTCGGAAGTTCGATTTCAAACTCCGTGATCTCAACCGGGTCAGAAAGGTGCTCACGGCACCAGTCTCGCACCTCCTCAATCAGCAGAGGGACCATCGACGTTCCGCTAGACGGCGGTCGCGCACAGCTTCTGGAATGCAGGAGATGAAACGGATATCGGAGCACAACGAAGTGCTGACGCAGCGTCGGTCTGACGAGATGGAGGGGGAACGGTTGGCCCCCAAGCATAGTCTCGTCATAAAACGGCAGCGACTTTGCGCCATCCATGTATTGGACATCGGTGTAGCTGAGGATATTTTTACCATAAATAGTTTGTTCTAAAGTCGTGTACGTCATTTTTCTTCGGTGTTTTTTCGTGATTTCTACGTGGCTAACCGTTCCTATTCACCAGAGTTTGTTTCGGGGCCTATTTGGTAGCGCGGGCGTGCCGATCCGCTGCGTTTCTTTCACCGCGGCAAGGTCTGGAACGTGGGGAACGCGTTGGCAGGGACGGGATGGGATGACCGGGGCGATGGCAGCCCCGGCGCTCAGGGCGAGGCCGCCCGGGGCTGGGGTGCCAGAGCGCTCGCAAGACGCCGGACGAGATCCGCTTCCGGACAGCACGAGGCAAAGGCCAGTCGGATGCGGCTGGTGGTTTCCTGCACCCGCACGGCGATCTTGAGCAGGCGCAACCGCAGCGTTGCGAACTCCGCCCGGGCGAGAT
>NZ_VOSK01000566.1 GCF_009296175.1 Microvirga tunisiensis
CGCCATCGGGGGGAGAGACGCCCGTCAGACGCGCCGCGGGGCTGTTGCCGCTCACCGTGCCGGAAGTGCGCCGTCTGCTCTGGCATCTGGTGTGGGAGCGGCCGCCTTCGGTTGAGGCCGTCGAGCACTGGTCGGTGTGGCGCCGGCGCCATCAGCAGCGGGCGCGCGAATGCCACTGGCGCAAACGCACCCGACGCCGACGCAAGGCCCGGCTGTAGTACTAATGCGCTTCTCGTCCCCAAGAGACGGAGAAGCCGATATGGACGAGCACAAGGCCCGCCTTCGCGCAAGCGAACTGGAAGATTCAGGCGATGTCGGAGTGAACCCGACGCAAAATCTCACGATGGGCGAGATCATCGCCACTCGCTTCAACCGGCGCGACCTTCTGCGCGGTTCGCTCGCCGTCGCGGCGATCTCTGCGACTGTCGGCACCCGCGCGCTGGCAGCCAATGAGCAGCCGGCCAAGAAGGCGAACGGTCTCTCCTTCGACTTCAAGGAAATCGAAGCGGGCGTCGACCATACCCACCACGTGGCCGAAGGCTACGATGCGAAGGTGCTCCTGCGCTGGGGCGCCCCCCTCTTTCCCGATACGCCCGAGTTCGACCCGAAGAGCCAGACGCCCGAGAAGCAGGCGCGCCAGTTCGGCTACAACACCGATTTCGTCGGCTATATCCCGATCGACGGCTCCAGCGACCACGGCCTCCTCGTGGCGAACCATGAATACACCAACGAGGAACTGATGTTCTCGGGCGTCGGCATCCAGGACGCCAAGGACGTCGCCTTCGCGAAGATGACCAAGGACCTGGTGGATATCGAAATGGCGGCCCATGGCGGCGCCGTGGTCGAGATCCGTCGGATGAACGGCGAATGGCAGGTGGTCAAGGATTCCAAGTACACCCGCCGGATCACGGCCGAGACTCCCATGGACATCACCGGCCCCGCCGCCGGTCATGACCGCATGAAGACCTGCGCAGACACGACCGGCCGCAAGGTGCGCGGCATGATCAACAACTGCGCCGGCGGCGTGACCCCCTGGGGCACCTGGCTCAGCTGCGAGGAGAACTTCAACGGCTATTTCTGGGGCGCACTCAGCGACACTCATCCCGAGGCCAAGAACTACAAGCGCTACGGCATCGGCACGCCGGCCTACGCCTGGGGCAAGTTCCATGACCGCTTCGACCTCGCCAAGGAACCGAACGAAGCCAACCGCTTCGGCTGGGTCGTCGAGATCGACCCGTTCGATCCCACCTTCGTGCCGAACAAGCGTACCGCGCTCGGCCGCACCAAGCATGAAGGCGCTGCCGGCATCACCAACAGCGACGGCCGCTATGTGATCTATCTCGGCGACGACGAGCGTTTCGACTACGTCTACAAGTTCGTCACCGCCGGCAAGGTCGACATGCGGAACCGGGCCGCCAATTTCAGCCTGCTCGATGAGGGCATCCTTTACGTTGCCAAGTACAATCCGGACGGCAAGGGCACGTGGCTTCCGGTGGTGCATGGACAGGGACCGCTCACCGAGGCCAACGGCTTCAAGAGCCAGGCCGACGTGCTGATCGAGACCCGCCGCGCCGCGGATCTTCTAGGTGCGACCAAGATGGACCGCCCCGAGGACATCGAGGCCAATCCTCAGACGAACCGTGTCTACGTCATGTTGACGAACAACACGCGCCGCAAGGACGACCAGGTGGATGCCGCCAATCCACGGGCGAACAACGCCTTCGGCCACATCGTCGAGATGATGCCGGACGGTGGCGATCACGCCTCTACCGCCTTTACCTGGGAAGTGTTGGTGAAGTGCGGCGACCCGTCCGTGGCATCGGTCGGCGCGACCTTCTCGTCCGAAACGACCAGGAACGGCTGGTTCGGCATGCCCGATAACTGCGCCATCGACAGCCAGGGTCGCCTCTGGATCTCCACCGACGGCAACAATGCCAAGGCGACAGGCCGTGCGGACGGCTTGTGGGCCATGGAAACCGAGGGCGAGATGCGCGGCACGTCCAAGCACTTCTTCCGGGTTCCGGTCGGCGCGGAAATGTGCGGTCCCTTCTTCACGCCCGATGACGAGACGCTTTTCCTGGCCGTACAGCATCCCGGCGAGGCGGAAGAAGGCGCACCTGTGAGCTTTGACAATCCCATCACGCGCTGGCCGGACTTCAAGGACGGAATGCCGCCGCGCCCTTCCCTGCTCGTCGTCACGAAGCAGGGAGGCGGCAAGATCGCCTGACGGTTTGAGCAAAACCCAAAGCACCAAGACGACAAAGGAGCCCATTGCGGCTCCTTTGCTCTTTCGCGTGCATGGATGCGCGTTTTTTGATGCCGTTGTTAAAGTGAGGAACCGCGTACCGCCATCGCAGCGTGGGGAGAGTGGCGCGGGCGACGGGGCTCGAACCCGCGACCTCCGGCGTGACAGGCCGGCACTCTAACCGACTGAGCTACGCCCGCGCATTGCTCTCGCATCGCCTGCCCGAAAGGGGCGTTTCTCGCGATGGAGGCGCGCAAGTACCGGTGAATGCGCCCGGTGTCAAATGATGCTTGGCTTATCCCCAACCCTGCCTGTGCTACAGGCAGGGGCCGGATTCTCAATAGCCGACACTAGAGCGCGTTGACATTCAGGCTTTCGACGGACTCGCAAATCTGATTCAAGCTCCTTTTGGGCGCGGAGGCTTGGGTGAGCGGAGTTCGTCTGATGTTGAAAGATCACCAGTGGGATCGGATGGAGCCGCATTTGCCGGGCAAACGCAT
>NZ_VOSK01000567.1 GCF_009296175.1 Microvirga tunisiensis
GCGCCTGCTCGAGTCCATCGGCAACGTCCCGCCCGCCGAGGCGGAAGCCGCCTACCACGTTCAGCTTGAGGTCACGCCGATGGCCGCGTAAAATCCAAGCCAACCAGCCTCCGGAAAACTCGGCGCGGTTCACGCCCGCACCCGCGAGGCTCTGCACAACGGCTGGGACAAGAACGATCCCAAGGACGCGCAAGTCATCCTGCACATGCTCAGGATCGGAGCCACCCAGCGCTATGTCGATCCGCTGGCGGCCGGGATCAACGACCTGCAGGAGCTGTCGAAGACCCATGAGGCGATCTCCAGGGCCAAGACCGAGACCTGGCACCGGCTTCGGACCCACTACCTGCCCCTGTACTTTCCCGAGATCGAGCGCTTTGCCGGCAACAGCCGCTCGGACTGGTTCCTGGCGCTGCTCGAACGCTTTCCCACACCCTCCAGCATCATGGCTCTGGATCGGGAGGGCTTCATGCAGGAGGCATGGTCCCTGATTGGCCGCAAGGTCTCCAAGGCTCGCTTGCTCACCGACATCTACGAGACGGCCCGCGCCTCCACGGCTCTGCCAGTGGCGGAAGGCTCTGCGGCGGTCACGATGTTCCGCATGGTCTTGGCCGAAGCGCGCAGTCTGATCCGCCAGAGAGATCAAATCGAGGAGCTGGCTCATGCGATGCTGGTGGATCACAACGACTACCAGCTCCTGCGCAAGATCCCGGGCATCGGGCCGATCCATGCCCTGACCATTCTGGCGGAGGCTGGTGATCTGCGCCGCTTCGGGCACCATCGTCAATTCCTGAAGTTCTGCGGCCTTGATTTGGCCACCCGCAAGTCGGGCACGTTCCGCGGCCGCACCAAGCTGTCGAAATATGGCAATGCCCGCCTGCGCCGGGCCCTGTGGATGGCCGCTCAGGTGGCAGCCCGTCAGCGCGACAACAGCTTTCGGGATAAACTCGGCCGCTACACCGCACGCGATCGCCACGATGCCGATCTGCGCCGCAAGGCCGTGACCGCGTTGACCGCCAAGATGGCGCGTGTGGTGCACGCGGTGATCAAAGGCGGAGCAGAATACCGGCCGTTCTTCGAGCGTCCGGTGCCGGGTGGAAGGACCTCTCTTTGTTAGGGCCGTGAGGGCGCGCCAGCGACCCTGTAGATAATGTTTGGGCCTTCCACCTGGGGTGTATCTCGTATTGAGGACGGTGAGGACCACGGCCAGGGCCGCTGGATCCTGTGTTGGCTATGGGAGAGAACAATCCCGTTGACGGTGGAAGCCACCTGGCTCAACCTAACTGCAGCGCCGATCCAGCAAATCGGCGTGCTGAGATCTGCTGGCCCAGCGCTGCTGCTGCTTCCCCACATAGGACGTTGTCCACCCGCAGGCTCTTCGGCCGACCGCGGCTTCTGGCGATCTCATCAAGGGCCTCGACGACCTGGTAGGCACGGAAACTCACTCGCGGGACTATCGCCAGTGCCTCTCGCGTATGGCAGTCCACTACCGTCAGGATGCGGAATGCACGCCCGTCGAAAAGCTGGTCGGCCATGAAGTCCATCGCCCACACCTCGTTGGGACCACCCACCTCCGGCCGGCCCTGCCGGTAGCGCCAGGCGCGCTTGCGCTTGGGTGCCTTAGGCCGGATCGACAGCCCCTCCTCGCGGTAGAGGCGGTAGGTGCGCTTGTGGTTCACCGGCCAGCCCTCCCGCCGCAGCAGAATGTGCAGCCGGCGATAGCCATAGCGCACTCGGGCTGCTGCCAGTTCCTTGAGCCGCATGCGCAGCTCAACCTGCGGATCCGACCGCTTGCGGTAGCGCTGCGAGGAGCGCTGGAAGCCAGTGGCGGAGCATGCCCGCCGTTCGCTGATGCCATAGGCCTTCTGCAGATGGCCTGCGACCTCGCGCCGAACGACGGGCTTCACCACTTTCTTTTGAGCACGTCCTGCAGCATGGTCTTGTCGAGGGTCAGGTCCGCCACGAGCCTCTTGAGCCGGGCATTCTCATCCTCGAGCTGCTTGAGCCGGCGGATCTCGGCCACGCCCATGCCGGCAAACTGCTTCTTCCAGCGATAGAAGGTGGGTTCGGTGATGCCCATCTTGCGGATCACCTCGGCTACTGGCGTGCCGCTCTCGGCCTGGCGCAGCGCAAAGGCGATCTGCTCTTCCGTGTAGCGCGTCTTCTTCATGGCACTGACCCTCCTCAAGGATTAAATTGCCCGAAAAAGTTGTCCTCCAAATGGACCAGTTTGACGGGTCAGGACCACATGAGAGCGAGAGCCGTCGAGCAATCAAACAGCACGCGCATGCGAGCGTTGTCGCATTTCTGCCTGCATCGTGACTCAACAGGGGGTCTCCAAGCTGAACAATAAGGAAGGAGTCACCATGATTGCTCAGTCCACAGACCTCGCCATTCCTAAGGCGTTCCTGGAGTATGAAGGGGTGACGGTCTACCGCACCTATCGGTTCGACGATCCGTCCACCTATCCACCCTCATCTCACATCTTCACAACCTCTCCAGACGGGCGCTACGCCTCTGACCCCTTCCGCTTTGATATTCGCACTCTGACTGTCCCGGCGGCATCCGCCGATGAAGACGGTGTGCGGACAGGAGAGGAAGCCGCCGTTGCGGCAGTGTTGGAGCAGGCCATTGATCGCGGGATGATCGCAAAGCCAGGCACCAGCTCTGGGGCTCGACCGGTTCAGGTTTGTCGGCAAGCTTGGTGAGAACTAATCAGGCCGTTCGCCATCCTCGCGAATCAA
>NZ_VOSK01000568.1 GCF_009296175.1 Microvirga tunisiensis
GGCGGCTATCTCGCGCGTGGGCATGATCCGCCGCCAGGCAACACCGTCATGTGGAGAGGACTTTCGCGCCTGATGGACATCGAACTCGGCGCCAGGATCGGAGCGCAAATCTATGGGTAATTAAAAGTCGATCCGCACGGTTACAGACGACAGCTTGCGGCTCCTCGCCACAACGGAACTCTACCTGTCCAAGACCACGCAGGCAAAATTGCGCGTGGTTCTCTCGCCATAGGCTGCAGCGAGGCTGGCTCCATGACAGGCGGCTGACATGATCTTCGCCGTGGACGAACGATGGAGAACGCCTGGCGAGTGTGGCAGACGCTCTCGAAAATTCATTCTATTGACGACTCGCGCAGGCGCTCGTCCATTCAGAAGTAGAATGGCGAGGCAAGCCAACTCAGGATGACTTGACCGGAGGGCGTCTCAGTCGGCCAGCGCTCCAAGGCCTGCCGCAGCTCGCTCGTCTTGCTCGGGTGCATGAGGCATCTCCGGCAATGGCGCGGCCGTTTCCACCGTCATCCCTTCTTCGGGTGCGAGCCGACAAGAGCCGCCTGATGTGAGATAGATCCTTTTTCCTTTGAGACATTGGGCATCGCATGCGGCCTCTTCATGGGGCTGGTCTGATCGCAGGACAGCTGCGCCTCGATCCCTTGACCGCAACAGCGGGTCCGGACCTGCGGTCCTGCCGATCTTTTTCCCCGAGCTGCGCTCTTCCTCGCGAAACAAAAAGACCGTCCCCGCGCCGTCCTCCACTCCGTTTCGGGCCTGCGGCTGCGGCGTGATCGCCTGACGATCCTTCGACAGTTGGCAGCGGCAAGCCGCGCGAGCCAGCTGGAAAGCAATTGGTCTGGGTGGGGCGAGACAGTCTTTGGCAGCGGGCGCAGCGTCAGGTCCCAGACTTTTCGAGCCGCCGCTGAACCGGCGCATGGCGTGACCAGACCGGCGTCCATTTGGTGATTACGTCATCAGTGATGCATTCCTCGCCGGAGCGAATGGCATCGATGGAAAGATCCTTGACCAACGCGAAGATGCGAGATGTCACCCCGCCGGTCAGCGCCAGCATCTGCTTGAGGGACTTGACCCTCAGATTGGACTTCTTCTGCAACGGCATGGCAGCAATGAGGGTCTGGATCATGTCCGAGAACTCGGCGTCGTCGCGCCAGTTCGGCAGGTGATGCTCGTCCAGCCTTCTGACAAGCTGGACATCCCCGCGAATGGCATCGACGGCCTCACTGACCCCCAAGCAGACCAGCGACGCTTCAAGTTCGTTGCTGAGGTAACGCAGGACATTCAGGAAGCGGCGCTGCTCGCGATGAATCCCGGCTAATAGGTTGTGAACTTCGTCGATCATGATCATCCGCAGGCCGAGGTCGCGCAGGAGGGCTATGACACGAACCTCGAGAGAGGCGACGCTTTGTGCGCGTAAGCCCAGCGACGTTGCCGGCGCACCGACGGCTGCGAGAATGTGCAGATAGAACCGCCGCTCGTCTGGGGCCGGAGGCGCCTGCAACAAGAGCAGCGGTGTGTGGGTTATGCCTGCGACCGGATCATATTCCGGCGCGTATCGGCGCGACAGGTTTCGGGCAATCATCGTCTTGCCAATGCCCGACGCACCATGAACCAGAAGGCCAGGTATCCGGGTTTGCCGTGGCGCTTCTATCAGGCTCTGCAACCTGTCCAGAACCTGCTCTGCGCGTGGAAAGCCGATCCAGATGTCCGATTGAATGAGGGCGATACGACCGTCTTCCCCAGTTCCGTCTGCTCTCAAGTTACCATCTCTCCACCTTGAACAGCGGCCGCGAGGTATCACCAGTGTCGACAGGGCGCAGCCCCTCGGACGGTGGATCGGACCGGATTGAATCTTTCAGCGTACCTCGTCTTTCGCGGGATCGCCGTTCAGCCATGGCCAGCCGTCGGCTTTCATCCGCGATCTGGCGTTGCTGATGGATCAACTGGGCAAGCACCGTCTCATTGGATCCTTTCTTGCCCAAAGCGCGACCCTTCTGCATGGCTTCGCGATATTCCCAAAGCGACACCGGCGGGATTTCCAGGTTGCGGTACCGCGCTTCGACACAACGTCCGCCTTCCAGTTCGACCCATATCGCAGAGAGGTCGCGGGGATCGTACCGCACGACCACTTTTCCATCCTTACGGCTGACATGCCCCGCCAGGGCATCCGCCCAATAGCGGATGCCGAACAGATGGATGCCGTCACGCCGAACCTGCCGCTGTTCACTTGGTAGGAAGCTCACTCGAAACGCATCCATGTCGACGGGAATGTCGCCCGACATTTCGCCAGACAGCGCGTCCCATTTGGCAACGGGAGTGCACCCAAGGCTCGAGTGAATGCTGTTGTTGTAACGGCAGATTTCCAAGGCGAACCAGCTATCGAACTCACTCAGGGTCATCGTGGCTATGGCTTCGGCGTTGTAGCTGCCTTTGGCGGCGACAGACGATTGCGTGGTCCCAGGTAAGAGATGAACGGCTCCCATCATTGTCCCGATCAGACGCTCGATGTGACCGCCGAAATGCGGGCTTCCCGGCGGCCTGTACACGAGACCGATGCCCCATTCCGCGCAGGCCGTCTGAAACGCCCGTGATCGGAAGTCACGACCGTAGTACATGGGGAAGCAGCGCGGCGGAGCTGGCCCGGGTTGCGGAGCCGCGCTGCGTGGGGTGGCCATGGCCGGCCAGCAGGTCTCACAGTGATGTCGCTGAACATAAGCTGGAGGCCAACCGA
>NZ_VOSK01000056.1 GCF_009296175.1 Microvirga tunisiensis
GAACAAGAGCATCCGGGAGTGGACCGAGCTGCTGGCCGGCGACGAGGTGCTGGCCACGGCCATCCTCGACCGCCTGCTGCACCGAGCGCATGTTCTCAACATCAAGGGGCGCAGCTATCGCCTGCGGGATCTGGAGGAGGCTCTCCAGCGGGCTCACGCTTGAGCCGTCGTAAAACTGGATGTCGCCTTATCTCGTAAATCTCGGTGTCGCTTGACATTGATCTCGAACGTCCACTCTGCGCCGCCTGGCCAGACCGTAACCATGCAAGACCCGGCCGGTGCGCAGCGTCCAACCTCACTCGCCCACGATGGTCCCTCAGTCAGACCACGCGTCCATGGGCTCATGATCATCTG
The DNA here is from genome assembly GCF_009296175.1 of Microvirga tunisiensis. Classification (GTDB taxonomy): domain Bacteria; phylum Pseudomonadota; class Alphaproteobacteria; order Rhizobiales; family Beijerinckiaceae; genus Microvirga; species Microvirga tunisiensis. The sequence continues at coordinate 355 of NZ_VOSK01000056.1, forward strand.
GGCTACGGACACGGCTCCCATCAGGCAGATCAGGGCAACGCTGATCCGGCGCGCCAAGCGATCGTTGGCTCTCGTCCCGAGCACCAGAAGGAGCAGAAAGCACACGCAGCCGAACAGATAGTAGCGTGCTCCGCCCCATCCCGAGATGAGGCCTTCCGGATAGCCGCCGAAGGCACCGAACGTATTGAGCATCGACACCAGGGCCCATAGGAACACGAGAACTGCAACGAGACCTCTCCAGCGCGACGACCAGGCCAGCGCCGCGGCAAGGCAGATCAGCGAGAGGCTCACCAGAACGGTCGCTGTGGTGACGACATCCGCTCCCGCTTCACCTGAGCGGATCTTCGCGCCGATGAGCTCGACGATGTCGGCGCTTATGATGGGTGCGAGCACGGTTTGCAGCAGGCCCGGCATGACAAGGGTCAAGGGGGCGAACGCAAACGAGCGTCCCTCGATCGGGTTGGTGATGATGAGGACCAGCTGGATGAGTGCACAAATGCTAAGGATGACGCCCATCACGAGGTGGGGCCGTGATCGCTCGGCAATGCCGCGTAGAAAAAAGCCCGGCGCAGCGATGCAGGACGGGACGCCCGTGAGCCCGCAGGCGATCACCCAGACGTAGAGCGCGGGCTTGTAGCGCGTTTGCAGGATGTGTGGAGGAAGCGCGCAGATCAGCAGGATCGAGACGGAGCACACCCATTGCGCGTTCGTCGCCGTTGCAAAGACCTCGTAGGTCGGGGGCAGGAGAGCCCAGATGATCACGGCTGCAAAGCAAACCGATTGCCTGATGCCATAAGATGCGCAGAAAAGAACGATCAGATGGGCCGTGAATGCCGCAATGGCGAACGACAGATAGGTTGTGACATGTGCCGCCCAAGCCAGCGGCACCTGGGTGGCCAGGTAAACGATGATGTTCGTGAGAAACTGGATATTCGCGCGCACGACCAGGGTCAGCGAGTCGATGAGGCCTAGCGACTGGATCACACCGAAATAGAGCGTGCCTTCCTCGGACCACATCCGGGGAGCCATGTAAAGCGTGGGCGCCTTCAGCCATGAGACGATCAGAAACGCCGTAAGGGCGAGGGGAGCGGTCGTTCTGAGCTCATAGTCGACTTTCATCGGCTCTGCCGCTCATCGCCGAACCGCACCTCCGTCATGCGACATTCTCCACGACATCGTCCACGGACAAGCCTTCCGCCTGAAGACGCCACATGGTGTCGAACAGGCCGCCACGCTGCCGCAACTCCGTCGCGGTTCCGTCCTCCACGATCTGCCCTCCCTTGACCACGATGATGCGGTCGAAGGCGGAGAGCGTGGAGAGGCGGTGGGCAACCGCGATCACCGTGCGACCGCGCATGAGGCGCACGAGCGAGCGCTGGATCTCCATCTCGGATTCCGTGTCGAGGGCCGAGGTCGCCTCGTCCAGAATGATGACCGGAGCATCCTTCAGGAAAGCCCGCGCGATGCCGATCCGCTGGCGCTGGCCGCCCGAGAGCTTCATGCCCCGCTCGCCGACAAGGGTGTTGTAGCCTTCCGGCGTCGCGCGGATGAAGCTGTCGCAGCAGGCGGCGCGGGCGGCTGCATAGACCTCCTCATCCGTGGCGTCCGGCCGGGCAAAGCGGATGTTCTCCATGAGTGTGCGATGGAACAGCGTGATTTCCTGAGGGACCACGGCCAGGGCGGCCCGGAGAGAATCCTGCCCGACCTCTGTGAGACGCTGCCCATCGATGAGGACTTCGCCCGATTGCACGTCATATAATCTCTGCAGCAAGTGGATCAGGGTGGACTTGCCTGCCCCTGAAGGGCCCACGATCCCGACCTTCTGGCCCGGCGGGATCCGCAAGCTCAGTTCATGCACGGTGTCGGATCTAGCCTCGCCGTAGGAGAAGCTCACATCCCGGAACTCTACCGACCCGCCGCGGGCGACGAGGGGCTTGGCGTTCGGCGCGTCGACCACCGATTGCGGCTGTGCGATCACCCGCAACGTGTCCTCGATATACCCCACATACTGCGCCGTTTCGACGAGCGAGAGGGCCAAGTCCCGGGAGCTGTTGAGAATGCGGAAGGTCAGAGTCGACACGACCACCACATCACCTGGCGTGATGTCACCCAGACTCCAAAGATGCACCGCCCAGGACAGCATGCCGCCCGCCATGCCCCACAGGGCGACGTCATGCAGGGCGCGCGCTTTCTCGAGATAGAGCCAGCTGCGGCGTTGCGCTAGCGCCTCCCGGCGGAAGCCTTGGGCGAGACGCTCCGCCTCACGGGTGCGGGCCGAGAAGGATTTTACCGCCCACATGTTGGTGATCACATCGACGAGGTCGCCCGCTACGGCGCCCGCATGACCTGCATATGTCCGATGCAGCGGTCGCCCGCGCTCGCCGAACCAGATGAGCCCGCCCGTAACCGCTGTCACGAATACGGCAAGGACGAGCATCATGCGCCAGTCGACCGTCATGAACACGATCAGCGCGCCGACGAATTCTATGCAGGGCGGCAGGATGCGCCACACAACCGTATTCGTGAGAGCCCCGAAATTGCCTGCCGTCGCAGTTAGGCGCTGCCCGAGCGAGCCGGCCAGATTATCGGCGAAGTAGCGCATGGGTTGACCGTTCAGGTAACTGAACAGATCAAGGCGCATGTCCACACCGACGCCGAGGGTGGCTCGGCACGCAAGCCAACCTGTGATGCGCCAAAGGATGCTCTCGCCGGCAATGAAGGTCACGAACAGGATAAGGGCCGACCAAACTGCCGCGCTTGCCTCGCGAGGCCCCGCCATGCCATCGACGAGGAGCTTCATCACGTACTGCACGGCCACCGCGCAGCCTCCGGCTCCGACCACGGCCAGAAGCAGCGCGCCGAACTGCCAGGGGCGGCCGGCAATGTAGTGAAGGACGAACCGGTAGGGCCCCTGGAGAAAGGTGGATGGCGCCGCCATGGGCGGAGCCGGATTGATCGTGAGGCTCCTCGACCGGCTGCGCCCCGAGTTGACCAAGAGGCTATCGTCCCACCACATGAATCCTACTCCGCCGCCACTGAAGGTACAGGGCCGGTATCGCTTGCCTCGAACACTGCAAAAAGAGCCTGCTGTTGCTGCAGCTCGCGAGCAAGCCGAGGAAAGACCGCGCGGCGCCCCTGCGCGTCAGGAGCCGTCAGGAGTCCGACGCTGCAGGTCCGCTCATTGTCCCAGCCAGGGTAGTCCGCGATCGGGTAAAGACAGATCCCCTTGATCGGGACGCCGGCATCCAGGGCTGCATGCACCTCCGAGCAAACATAGTGAAACCAGGAGGACCGGCCGCAACCTTCAGCGCCCGTCTCGGCAATGAGAAGTGGGCGGCGATAGCGCAGGTGCACCTCCTCCAGCAGCGTGTGCAGGGGCCGGTATGCATGGTGGCCCATGGGAATTGTCGAGCCGCCGTGATACCATTGATTGTCGGGATAATAGTTGAGCCCGATGATATCGAGACACTCAGGCGCCCCACCTAATTCGGGCTCCTTGGCGCCGCGCAGGATGTCGAGTGCTTCAAACTGAATCTGCTGATAGGCGTACGCACTTCTGACATGCTCCTCGTCACCGAGGCCTGCTTCCACATTGATCAGCGGCTCCGCCGTTATGAATCGGGCCCTCGGATCGACGCTCCGGATCGCGTGGATAGCTGCAATTGTGGCGCGCACGAGCTGGCGCTTGAGCTCCGCGCCCCGGCCGTGACAGCAGGGATTGAAGCGACCGACCTCGCCGCCCGCCCAAGCCCAGAAGGACATTTCGTTCACGGGGCAGTAAACTGGCACATATTCGCTTTCTTCCTTCACCACCCGGGCCGTGGCGGCAGCAAAGCGTGCGAATCGGTCGATGAAGGCAGGCGACCAGATGTCGAGATCGTCGGGATAGCCATAGTGGCACAAGTCCCAGATGACATGCGTTCCGGCGGCCTCTGCGGCCCGCAACATCGGCAGAAAGCTGCTCCAGTCATAATGACCGGGCGTCGCCTCGATGAGATGCCATCGCAAGCCGTCGCGAACTGCCCGTATGCCGTGCCGGGCGAGAAGCTCGTAATCCTTCGCAGCAAGCAGGTCGTGTTGCGTGCTCGCAAGGAGATCAAGCCTGCGACCGTCGTTGCGCCAGTGGCTTGAACATTCGAAACCACCTAGGAAGAAGCTCCCGAATGTAGAAGCAATATCAGATGAAACCATAAGCGCGATTGCTCCAACCCTGCGTGATGGCGGGTAAGCGTTGGTTGCTTGAATCTGTAGCGGCCAGCCCGCGCCGAATAGCCGGCTATTCCACTTTTACGCACACAAACTTGGCTGGGCCGCAACCCGGCTACCAACAATGTGCCTATCGCTTTGTTCCAAAGCCGCTCTGATACTTTGACAGTTCTGTATGTACCGCACGCAGATAGCGGGCTGTTCTGTGCTGATATTATCGGGAAGGCTATCAGCCCGGACAGCTAAGCTTTTCATACGTTAATGCGACTCTTTTGGCGAATTCTCAGCATAGGGGCGAGTTTGTTCGGATCGTGAGGATCGGCTGGTAGCCGTGAGAGCGCGATGTCAGACGGAAACTGACTTGGGCGTGTTCGGATAGCGGCCGCTTCAGGCAAGAAGAACATCTCGTGCCGCAAGTGCGGCACTCTTGATGAGGAGGCTCATTTGAGTGAAGTGATGTTGCTGACCACGATCTTAGGCGTGGTAAGCGCGACTGCGCGAATCCTTTATCAACATCCCATTCAATGGTCCGAGGAGACGGATGACGAGCTAGAGCACCGGACTCGAAATAAGACTCTTGGGCTTCTGTGCGAGGGCAAGCTGTGATTCACTGCCTGGACCGGGAGGTGGATTATGGGTCATTGCTATTCCCTGGATCTTCGGGTGCGCGTCGCCGACTTTGTCGAGGCGGGTCACTCCTGCCGAGCGGCAGCCGAGCGCTTTGACGTCAGCGAGAGCTTCGCCATCAAGCTGGTGCGGCGAACGCGGGACACCGGCTCGCCGGCACCAGCCCGCCAAGGCCGCCCGGCCGGAGGCGGCAAGCTGGTGCCCTATGAGGGCTTCCTGATCCAGACCGTCGAGGCAAGGCCTGCCATCACGATGCCTGAACTCGCGGCTCGGCTGCTGGAGGAACACGGAGTGGTGGCGGCCCCTGCCATGCTCTCTCGCTTCCTGTGCCGGTGCGGCTTCACGTATAAAAAAACACCTGATGGCGGCGGAGTGCGCACGCGCCGACGTGCGCGATGAGCGCCGAATCTGGCACGCCCGGCGTCAGCCGCGCATGCGCGAGCAGCCGCACCGCTTGATCTTTCTCGATGAGACGTATGTCAACACCAAGATGACCCGCCTGCGCGGACGCTCTCGCCGGGGCCAGCGCCTACGCATGAAAGCTCCCTTTGGACACTGGAAAACCCATACCTTTCTCGCTGGGCTACGGTGCAACGAGTTGTGCGCGCCGTGGATCATCGATGGCCCGATCACCCGGTTGGCGTTCGAGGCTTACATTGAGACGCAGCTCGCGCCGACGCTGCACAAAGGCGATGTGGTGATCCTCGACAACCTGGCGGTCCACAAGAGCGAAAAGGCTGCGCAGTGTCTGAAGCAACGCGGAGCCTGGTTCCTGTTTCTACCTGCTTATTCGCCTGATCTTAATCCAATTGAACAGGCCTTTGCCAAGATCAAAGCGCACTTGCGCAAGGCCGAGGCCCGAACGTTCGACGCGCTCTGGCGAGCGCTCGGTGAGATCTGCAACCTGTTCGAACCCCAAGAGTGCTGGAACTACCTTAAGGCTGCCGGATATGCGTCTGTTTAACCGTCCGATGCTCTAGGCAGTTCAGCTCGCACCAAAATGCAGAACCTTTTTATGGCCTGTCCCGGAGGCAGAGTGCGGCCTGGACGAGATCATCCATCTGTTTGATACTGTCGGCCATGATCACGAGCGACGCAGACATTCTGAAGCTCGATGTCACGATCATAGATCCCACGACGCCTTTGCAACACCTGATCGATTTCGGGGCGTCACCTTGTTGGTTGGCCGAATGGCCGACGAGGCGTTGCCGCGCTTAGGCTCGATCGGCATATTGCAGTGCTGACACTGACGCATGATCCGACGATCAGGCGCTCTCGGCTGCCTTGCGATCCGACTGCTTCCACATTGGTGCGCTCGGGGCTCGAAAGTCGCATACCCAGCGGCTGGAGCGGTTGGTTGCCATGGGCTTTACGGACGCAGATCTAGCACATCTTCACGTCTCGGCCGGCATTCGTATCGGCGCCGTCTCCCCGCCGAGATCATTGCGATCCTTCGATACACCGGACGAACTTGAGACCCTCGCAACCTGACGTGTTGGGCAACAGACAGGCAGATCAACCAACCAGACTGGATCTGCCTGTCTTCTCTTTCATATAATTGGCTTTCCGCCCGTCACCGCGATGGTCGCACCTGAGACATAGCTGGAGTTCGGCTCCGCTAACATGACATAGGCCGAGGCCAGCTCCTTGGGCTGTCCTGGACGCTTCATCGGCACCTGCGAGCCGAACTCCTTCACCTTCTCAGGAGGCATGGTGGAAGGGATCAGCGGTGTCCAGATTGGGCCGGGAGCGACGCAGTTCACTCGGATGCCCTTCTCGGCAAGCAACTGCGCCAACCCTCCCGTGAAGTTCTGGATGGCACCTTTGGTCGTGGCGTAGGCCAGCAGTTGCGGGCTTGGCGTATCGGCGTTCACCGAGGTGGTGTTGATGATGGCGCTGCCCTCCCGCATATGCGGCACCGCCGCTTTGACGAGATAGAACATCGCGTGGATGTTGGTGCGGAAGGTGACGTCCCATTCCTCGTCGCTGATCTCCTCCACATCGGTGAAGGTCGCCTGGTGGGCCGCGTTGTTGACGAGGATGTCGACGCCGCCGAACTCCTGGACCGCTCGCTGCACGATGGCGCGGCAATGAGCCGGATCCTTGATGTCGCCGGGCATGAGCACGGCCTTGCGGCCGGCGGATTCGATGAGGCGCTGCGTCTCACGGGCGTCCTCATCCTCGTTGTAGTAGCTGATCAGAACGTCCGCACCCTCGCGGGCATAAGCCAACGCCACGGCCCGCCCTATGCCGCTGTCGCCGCCGGTGATGATGGTTTTCTTGTCGGCCAGACGACCCGAGCCTTTGTAGCTGTCCTCGCCGTAATCGGGCTGCGGGTCCATGGCTGCACTGGAGCCCGGCATTGGCTGCTTCTGATCGGGAAAGGGAGGTTTCGGAAAATCTTGGCTCATCGTACTGTCCTTATCCAGATTTACTGCTGTGGCTTGGCCGGTCTGTTGAGAGAGCCGGTCGCCTCTGCGCTGTCGAGCTTCATCCGCCAGAGCTGGGTGGTCAGGCTCTTGGGAGCGTCGGGCTTGTAGGTCGCTGAGTCCTGAATGCGCGACGTGGTGAAGTACAGCGTTCCATCCGGCCCTTCGGCGAGGCTGTCCGGCCAGCGCAACCGTTTATCCTGCACGAGGATGGTCGGGCGGCTGTCCTGGGCGGTGCCAAGAACGCGCACCTTGAGCGCGTCCTCCTCGGGTGCCGTCACGATCATGCGGTCCCCGCGGCGGGTGATCAGCAATCCGTCAGCCACACCGTTTTCGCTGACCTTCTCGACCTTGGACGCCAGATCCTGGTCCCCCACCTGCGCATTCTCAAGCGCATCGGTGGCGATGCGGTAGAGCGTCTTGCCCTTGATGGCCTGCCAGTAGAGATGGCGTCCGTCGGGAGTCAGCGCGATGCCGTCGGCCGCAAATTCGACGCCGCGTCCATCCGGGCGCCGCAGCACCTGACCGTCCGCCTTGACCTGCACATCCTTCTCGACCTGCGTGCTCGGGTGCCCATCGAGCACGCGGCGGGACTGACCGCTGCGCAGATCCACCACGACGAGCGCGCCTTTGACTCCGGAATCCGTGATGTAGGCGTGGCGGCCGTCAGGGGAGAAGCGCGCGTCATTCAGATAGGAGCCCTGAGGGGCGATTTCCTCATTGAAGGAAATCGTCTGGATCGGCTGGTTCGTTTTGAGATCAATCTTCACCGGCTTCGGCCCGCCGGAGACGACCTTGTCCTGTGCCGGTGCTGCCGGATCAAGAACCCAGAGGTTGCCTTGACCGTCTGCCACCACGCTTTGCACGCAAACCCAGTGGTCCTGCGGCGACATCTCATCCTTCCGGGCATTGCGCCACTCGTTCCAGCCCTGGTCAGGATAAGGTTTGAGCGAGCCGTCCTTCATCACCTCGGCCACGGAAACCGGTGCATCCTCGGTCCAGCGGGGAACGTTGACGAAGATCCTTCCGTCCTGCGAGACGGCCACACCGGTAACCTGATGATCGAAGGTCGCGACCTGCTCAAACGGTTGCTGCGACGGGGTCTGAGCGAGGGCTGAGCCGAAACCTGCGGAGGCAGCGAGGCAAACGCCGAGCAGAAGCCTTGTATGAAGAGGAGCGTTGCGCATGGAGCTTCCTATCAGATGTCAGGGTAGGGAGGTGGCGCACACGTCTCCCACGGTCCATCAACCAGACGGGACTCTCCTCGTTCCATCAAAGAGCTCTCTTCACCTTGCACGTCAGGACGTGTTCACGCCTTCTTGAGTTCGCTCGGCTTATGCGCGGCGGTTTTTCCCGACTTGTCGCTTTTGACGATGTATTGCGGGTTGCCTTTCGCAGCCGCCACCTTGTGGCCTTTAATCTGCGTCGGTCTGGTCTGCTTCTTTACGACCTTGCCGATGCTGTGGCCGCCTGAGGAGTCCCAGGATACTTTGTCTCCGGTTTTGAGTGACTTCGCCATCGCAAGCTCCTCGCAAGGACCATGTAAAATCGGCAACTCAGTCCCACGGGCTCTGGTCCTTAGAGTGATATCGTGCCGCGTCCGGCGGAGGTCTGACGCTCTCAATCCTGAAGCATCGTGTGAGCGGGCTCCTCTGCAAGGGCCCGTTCGATCTCCTCGCGGCCAGGAGTTCCGGCGCGCAGGGCCTTCTCCAGATTTTTGGCGTATTTCTCCATGCGTTTAGGCGGCAGAAGCGGGTCGTTGGGATCGACAATGGCCTCGACCAGAGCCGGTCCCGACTCGGCAAGGGCTTGGTCGAGCACGGGTCCGCATTGCTCCGGGTCCTCGACACGGAACCCTCGGATGCCGAAGCCCTCGGCCACCTTCGCGAAATCGATGGGAGTGAGGTCGCACTCGTATTCCGGATTGCCGAGGAACATCATCTGCTCCCATTTGATCTGGCCGAGGGTGTTGTTCTTCACCACCACGATCTTGATCGGGAGCCGGTAGCGAACCACCGTCGCGAGTTCTCCCAGAAGCATGCTCAAGCCGCCGTCGCCCACGAAGGCCACGACTTGCCGGCCGGGGAAGGCCAGTGCCGCGGCAATGGCATAGGGGATGCCGCAACCCATGGAGGCGAGAAGGCCCGAGCCCGAGAACATCCGATCTCCGCGTGCTTCGACATAGCGGGCGAGAAGGCCTGTGTTGTGGCCGGAATCCCAGGTCACGATGGCATTGTCGGCAAGCCGTCCGTTGAGATCGCGGGCGATGCGCCCCGGCTTCATGGGCAGCTCGTTCTTCTCGACCGCATCGTGCAGCAGCTGGCGCCATTCGGCCATGCCCTGCTGGGCCTGTTCCAGGAAGCTGCGATCCTCCTTGCGGGTGAGCTGCGCGTTGAGCATCTCGAGCGCCGCTCGGGCATCTCCCACGAGCCCAACTTCGGCCGGAAAGCGAAGGCCAATGCGGGTCGGGTCCCTATCGATCTGCACGCCGCGCGCTTGATCGGGCTTGGGATAGTACTCGATGTAGGGAAAGGTCGAGCCGACGATCAGCAGCGCGTCGCATTGCTCAAAAGCTTCCTGAGAAGGCCGTGTGCCCAGAAGGCCGATGCCGCCGGTGGTCAGCGGATGATCGTCCGGCACGACCCCCTTGCCGAGCAGCGCCTTGACGATGGGAGCCCCGAGGAGGTCTGCCGTGCGGATCAACTCGTCACGGGCATGATAGGCGCCTTGCCCGGCCAGGATCGCCACTTTCCGTCCCGCGTTCAGGATCTCCGCCGCATGGGCGATGGCTTCCGGATCGGGAATTCCCGTTGATTGCGTCTGTGCGAAGGAGGCGTGATGCGGAACGTTGCGATCCGAGGGTTTCGTCGTCGCCTCCGGCTCCTCCTGCACGTCAACCGGAATGGCCACATGAGCAACGCCCCGATGGGTGAGCGCCATGCGGCAAGGCGAGCTCCACGGTGTTCTCAACCTGCCGGGGGCTCATGATCCGTGCCGTGTAGAGGGCCACATCCTGGAACAGCTTGGTATGGTCGACATCCTGCTGCGTAAAGGTGTCGACGAGATCGTGGTAGGGCAGGCCGGTGATTGCGAGGACTGGAGCCCGGTCGAACTTGGCATCATAGAGGCCATTGAGCAGGTGAATGCCGCCCGGTCCCGTCGTGGCAAGGCAGCAGCCGAGCTTGCCGGTGAACTTGGCATAGGCACAGGCCATGAAGGCAGCGGATTCCTCGTGCCGGACCTGGATGAAGCGAATACGGTCGGAGCGGGTACGGATCGACTCCATCACGCCGTTGATGCCGTCTCCCGGCATGCCGAACACCACCTCGACGCCCCAGGCGATCAGACTCTCGACCAGAACATCGGCTCCGTTGCGGGACATCGTAGGCTCCGTGTTGAAGATGCAAAGCCGACTCGACAGTTGCAGGATGGTCCGAGCGGCCATTGACAGGGCTGGCACCTCACAGCTGAACTCATGCGCGCTTGGGTTGTTCCGGCTCCCTTAGATCAAGCCAGCCTGTCAGGACTGCACCATCTCTGGTTTCATCTGCCGCAGCCCTCGCGAGCTGCTTAACGCAGATTACCTGAATTCAGAGATCGGCCTGGAGGCGCTCGGCAGATCGTTTGGCTCTCACCATCGGAATTGGATCCTTGTGACATATTCCGGCAGAAGACTGATTTTCTGGGACACGGCGCGGAGCGGACCTTTGCACGGCCGCGCCCAGAGACCGCCCTCGACCCAGTGCAGGCCTTCCTTGGGTTGTGCTTCGACACCACCAGCCTCGGTCCAAATCGCAACAGTTACCGTTTCATCTGTCTCTCCGGGACAGCAAGCACCATCATTGGCTTCAAGCCTGCCTGTCGCGTAGCCCAGAGTATTGAAACGGATCGCTTCAGGATTGTTGACATTCTATTTGGGGTGATTTGGCCAACGGGAGGCTCAAAGAACTTGAGCGTGTGCGAGCATACCTGATGCGCTGGTTCGCTCGGAAATGAGCAAAACCCTAGATGGTTCTAGGAGCGCGAGAATCTTGGAGGAGGTCCCGTCCGCAGCAAGCTACCAAGCCATTTCAGCCCTCATGGGCATCAAGGATTTCAGGCTATTCGTTGAGGAGGACCTTTTATGTCCAAGCCATCGCTTTATTTCAACGCGACCACGGAAGAGCATGGAGCAGAGCTCTATTATGTCCCTCAGGGAGGCACTCGGGCGACCCTGATCGATCTGATTCCGGGCTCGGTCGGATCCGATCCTGCCGGCTTCATCACTCTGGAAGACCAAATCTATTTTTCGGCCTATGCTCCGGGACATGGCTATGAGCTTTATAGCCTCGCTCCCGGAAGCTCCAAACCCTCATTGATCGAAATCGAGAGTGGCCGGGAGAGTTCATACCCGCACAATTTCACGGTCTACAAGGGACAGCTCTATTTCACCGCCACCACGGCAGAGAATGGCACCGAACTCTATCGTCTCTCTCCCGAGAGCAATGTGCCGACCCTGATCGATATCAATCCCGACCGTAGCGGACCCAATCCGTATACCGTGGGTTCTGACCCGAAGAACTTCCATATCTATAAGGGGGCCCTCTACTTCACCGCCTTCACGGACGCGCGGGGAGAGGAACTCTATCGCCTTTCTACCGACAGCAACAAGCCAACCGTGATCGACATCAGTCCCGGCCCGAGGAGTTCGATGCCAGGGATCTTCGGAGACTTCACGGAGTACAAGGGACAACTCTATTTCACGGCAGATACACCGCAGAGCGGAGTCGAGCTGTATCGGCTGTCCCCCGGCAGCACAAAACCCATTCTGATCGACATGACCCCTGGTTCGGCAGGATCATTCTCCACTTACTTTAATGGTTTCGAGGAGTTCGATGGCAAGCTCTACTTTGCCGGATTCAGTGCAAAGACTGGGGCGGAGCTCGCTTATCTCGACGGCACAAGCAGGACGCCGACCGTGATCGATATCAACCACGGTCCGGCCTTTTCATTCCCGAACGACCTCACCGCTTTTCGGGGCAACCTTTATTTCACGGCTTCGACGGAGGAGCATGGCACCGAACTCTACCGCCTCCCTCGTGGCAGCACGAATCCGGTCCTGATCGATCTCAATCCAGGCTCCGCCGGCTCGACCCCGCATGACCTGACCGTCTTCAAGGGCAGTCTCTACTTCACAGCAAGCTCGAAGGAGCATGGCATCGAGCTCTACCGGATCTCTCCCGGCAAGACGAAACCAGCGCTGATCGACATCAATCCGGGGACGGCCGATTCTTCCCCATCGGACTTTGCCACGTTCGATGGCAGACTTTACTTCACGGCCAGTTCACACGATCACGGCCGTGAGCTCCACGGCCTTTCTCCCGGCAGTCAGAAGCCGAGCGTCATCGACATCAATGCCGGCGTTGCGGACTCCTATCCTCACGAATACTTCATGCTGTGACGATAGTAAAAAACGCTTCTGATCAGAGCGGCGCTGAAAACGAGGTCAGGCGGAGTTCTAGACAACGAGTTGCCGTTGCGTGCGCGTCAAGACGTCCACGGGTACTTCCATTTCCTGGGCGGTGAAGTCGTCGCCGTAGGCGTGCGTCACGTGCTGGTCTGGCTCGAGGCTGTCGTCGGCGCAGAGGGCCTTCGCCTTCGCGTTGATCTCGTCATTCGTTACGCGGGATGTAGCCGGTGCCCTCGAGTGCAACACCAATCAATCCGAAACCGACTTGATTGGGGGAAGAGGCTCGCCGCGCTGCTCCAGGCAGCGTGTCAGCTCTTGGATGACCCAGCGTCTGGCCTGGCGTTTCGAGGGCCGCTTCATGATAACCTCCTGCGATGGATCCCAGTATCGCTCGAAACAGCCTATCCTTCTGTGAACGGCAGCACACAAGCCTTATGTGACGTGGCTCACAGTCAGCACGCGATGAAGCGGCTAGAGCTAAGGAGTTCCTCGTGGTCCTCCCTCACTTAAGCGCCTCGGTATCGAACCGAGGCGCTCTTTCCGGCCCAGTTCCATCCACGTCTCTCAGCGAACTTCTGCCTGTCCGCAGTCGAGGATTCGGCGTGCGGGACGCTGTGAACCCGAAAGTCTCCAAATGGCGCTGAGCTGAAGTACAAGCCGAGCGTCCGCTTTTACACGGCGACCAGAGCTCAACACTGCCGCGCTTAAGGGCTGTTCCTGACCCAATCCGCACATTCCGGAAAGTCGCAGAAATTTGTCGGCGTGAAGCAGCAAGCCGCCATTGTGCAGTGCGGCAACCGGTTTGGACCTTCTGCGTTGTCTGATCTCACATCTCACGGGAGAGGCCAGATGCGCAGCGTGGATACGACAGCCGGAGGTAACCGAATCGCGTTCCTGGGCGAAGTCAAGCACCACGCCATCTTGGCCTTGAGAACGGGAAGGGTGGCCTTCCTCGGACAAAGCATCGCTCCAACTCTCGACCCTGGCTCGTACCTCTTTTAGCTGGCTCCGCCGCCGCTCTTGGAGCATCCGTTCTGTACAACAGGAGGCAGACTCAAGAAGCGGAGCGCCGCAATCCGCCGATTGGCAAATTCCTCAATGTGGATGGAGTGCGCCTGCACTACATCGAGCGTGGCCATGGCGATCCATTGGTGCTGATCCATGGCAACGGCACCATGGTGCAGGACTTCACGGTCAGTGGGCTCGTGGACCGGTTGGCGGAGCGCTACCGGGTGATCGTGATCGACCGCCCCGGCTATGGCTATAGCTCACGACCGCGCCAGCTCTGGACGCCGCGAGCCCATGCTACCCTTTTCCAGAAGGCTCTGGGGCAGCTCGGGGTCGAGCGGGCAATGATCTATGGACACTCGTGGGGCACATTGGTGGCGGTTGCGCTTGCCCTGGAGTTTCCGTCGTTCGTGCGTGGCCTCGTCCTGGGGTCCGGGTACTACTACCCGACCCTGCGGGCCGACACGTTCCTCCTCTCGCCGCCGGCCATTCCGGTGATCGGTGATGCCATGCGCTACACCATCTCTCCCTTGCTCGCACGGGCCATGCTCCCTGGCATGATCAAGCGGGTGTTTCAGCCGGCAGCGGTGCCGGAGCGTTTCGAGAGGCGGTTTCCGAAAGCGTTGATGCTCCGCCCGCTGCAGCTTCGCGCAGCCGCGGAGGACGCAGCCCTCATGGTGCCGTCCGTCATGGAATTGGAACGTCACTACAGGGAGCTGACGCTGCCGGTGACGATCATCACGGGAGCCGATGACCAGATTGTGGATGTGGGTCGCCAGTCCGGGCGCCTGCATCGGGAATTGCCGCACAGCGAACTCACCGCTCTTCCAGGCCTGGGTCACATGATCCACCACCTGGCTCCCGATGCCGTCATCCGCGAGATCGATCGGTTGGCGCAGAAGTCCAAGGTCTGAACGGATCACCCAAAACCGCTGTTCCGATCTCCGCCGCTTGGGAGATGGTAAGACCCGAACGCCCGGAACAGGGACCCGCCGACGAGCGAGAGCATCAGCGAAAAATCATCAGGATCACAAAGTGGAAGAGGCAACCGCCTAGCGCTGCTCCCGCCTGTGGGCTTCCGATGTGGTGTAGGGTGACTCCCTGGGACATACGGCCCGTCTGCGAGGCGGCCCTGAGGATCTCCGGCGTTCCTGCAATCCGGCTATCGCGCACTGACGTGCGCCCATCACCGGCTTCCGTCTCGGGCACAGGCGATCTGTCACGTCCCTACGCTTCAAGGTGTGGCATCTGTCCTGGGCGGCAGTCGGGGAGAGCCGGCACGGGAGAGGTGATCGTTATCGATGTCCGAGAAGGAGCAACAGGCGGAATTGGCCTGTCCGGCTGACGAGCCTGCGCCTTGAAGCCGAGACTGGACGGCAACCAAAAATGCCGTCCGACGTTATCGAACCGTGGCAGTTCGAGTGTGAGGTCAGGTGTATGCGACGGTTCCTGCGGGACAATGGACTCTCGGTGGCATTGTTCGGCCTGTTCCTGATCTCCCTTATCGGCCAGGCGCTCACGGGATGGCGGACCCAGATCGAGGAACTCCGCCTGCATGAACTCCCTGCCATCGGTTTCCTGCCCTATCTGACCAGCGGCCACTTCATCTCGGCGGTGTTCGAGAACTGGGAGAGCGAGTTCCTCCAGATGGCGGCTTACGTGCTGCTCACCATCTTCCTGTTCCAGAAGGGGGCCTCTGAGTCCAAGAAGCCTGATGAGGACAACCCCGAGGATGAGTCGCCATCCGCTCATCGCGGCGATCCGGATGCACCCGGTCCCGTCCACCGTGGCGGCTTGCTGCTGAAGCTCTACTCGCATTCCCTCAGCATCGCGCTGGTCACGCTCTTTCTTGCCTCCTTCTGGCTGCACCTGGCGGGGAGCACGCGCCGGATCAACGAGGAGGCGCTCCAGCACCCGCAGCCGCCACAGACCATCACCGACACGCTGGTTGATCCGCAGTTCTGGTACGAGAGCTTCCAGAACTGGCAGAGCGAGTTCCTGTCGATCGGGGTGCTGCTGGTGCTCGGCATCTACCTGCGGGAACGCGGATCGCCGGAGTCCAAGCCCGTGGCCGCCCCTCATGCGGCTACCGGACACTGAGCATTCGATCTCGGACTCGGATCGGAGCGCGTTACGCCTCAGCGACAATCGTGACGACGAGCCTGGTCTCCGTTTCGGCTTCCGGTCACCGCGAACAGCAATGCGACCACGAGGTGACGTTGAGACAGCCCCGTATTAAGACCGTCCTCGAGCCACAGAAGACACTCGCTGAGTTCTGTCGCCGCTCGTTCCTTGGTTATCAAACCTCGACATGGAAGTGGAACAAGCGCGCGACTGTCACGCGAGGGAGGCGAACCGCCTCAAGTCGGACGAGAACAACGTACAGGATTGCTCCAAACGAAGGCCCCAACAGGTAGATCCATGGGTCTACGGGCACATTGGCCACAAGCGCCGGCCCAAACGAGCGCGCCGGGTTTGCGCTTGCACCGGAGATCGGGGCCTCCAGCCACACCAGCACGGAAAGGACGGCAGGCATCACGAGCGGGGTGAAGCGCCGTGTGCGGGGGTGAGCCGCTGTGGTGAGGATGGCAAGAATGAGCAGAAACGTCACTCCCGCCTCGCCCAGCATGGCGGCCCAGGCGGGCACGTGGGGACCCGGCTGGGTCGCGCCAAACGCAACGCTTTGTCCCATGGGGCCCCAAGCCAAAAGTGGCACGGCTCCGACCACGCTGCCGGCAAACTGAGCCAGCATGTAAAGAGCCGCATCGCGCCACGCCAGCTTGCCCTCCAGCCAGAACGCAAGCGTTACGGCGGGGTTGATGTGCGCACCGCTGATCCGGCCGACCGGCGAGACGGCAATGAGGGCGCCGACCGACCCGAACAACCCTCCCGTTAGAAACAAGCGCAAACCTTCGGCAGGGATCAGCCTCGATCCGGGACTGCCTTGCCCGAACATGAGGATCACAACGGACACTCCAAGCACAACCAGAAGGGCCGTGCCGATGAACTCGGCCATATAAAGAGCGGGGTGCAACCGAGAAGGAGGAGAGGGGGCGCCATGCAACGGCCGGTCCCGAGCACGCCGCGCCGGCACGCGCTCATCCCGCATGATCGGTCATCGTCGGCGATGCCATGGTGCCGCGGCGCAGGTCCTGGGCCGTTTCCTGCTGGGAGACGGCATGAGCATCGCCGAATTGACTCGGCTGAATGATCGGCAGCGTAAGACACACGCTCTGCGTTGGCAGAACCCTGCGCCATCTCTGGATCAATTGCTGATAGGCTTTGCCCACGGGCCGGATATTGCGATCCAGATCATAGAGGCCGAGGGGATTGACCCGGCCGTTGTCTTCACGCAGGGCCGTGTCCCAATCGACCTGATCCGTCAGTGAGTACCAGGTGAATCCGACGATTGGGACGCCGCTGTTGCGGACGCGCAGGACATTGGCCCATTCCTTCCGTAACCAGGTTGCCGCCTCATCACCGTTGGCGCCCTGTGCCAGATTCGTCTCAGTGTGCATGACCGGGAGGCGGTAGCGGTCGTAGTATTGCCGGGTGATCTCGGCGTATCCGAAGATTTCTCCCGCCGCCCAGGTCCGACCATCGGGCGCAACCCGATGCTCGTTCGTGACGTAGTAGTCGTTCCCCATGATGCAGTGCTGCCGCAGGTGGCGGGTCAGGAAGAACTGGTACTCGTCGCGCGTCATGCCGTTGTCCAGGAGGAACTGGTACATGTCGGAGTCGACGCGGCGTCCGTAGTTGAGATCCAGGGAGAGAAACCGGCGCGAATTCAGGGTCTCTGCGCCCCCTATCGCGTCCGGCTCGTCGGCATGGAAGTACTCGGACGACTCGCTCTGAATGAAAATCGCATCGGGGCGGATTTCAAGGATCGCCGCCATGGCCAGGACGTTCGCCTTCACGATGTGCTTGAGCGCCGTCACGAAGGCCGTGTCGTTGGCAAGCTGCTCATTCCACCAGCCGTACGCCGCCGAGAAGGTGGCACAGATGAACATCTCGTTCACCGGCGTATAGAGTTGCACCCACGGAAACCGCTGCGCAAAGGCACTCGCATACTCGGCGAACAGGGTCGGGAAATCAGGATTCTGAAAATTGCCGATCCAGTCGGGCACTCCGAAATGGCAGAGATCCACAATAGGCACGACGTCAAGGGTCTTGAGCACGCCGAACGTCTCATCCGGAAAGCTCCAGTCATACCGGCCGTGGCCGAGCCAGACGCGGTGGATCGGTGGGCCATAGCGCAGGTAACGGATGTCGAGTTCCTCCAGGAGCTCGAAATCCCTCCGCCAATGCGTGTAGTGACCGCACTTCTCAAGCTCGTCGACGCGGGCGCTGCCGTTTTTGATCGTCGGATAGCTGTTCTCGATGCCGGTCGCGAACATGAACCAGGGAGCTGCCATCGCGGGCCTCCAAGCAGGGCCCACCAAGCCCCTTGAGCAAAGTGGCCAAGCGGGCTCGCCTGACCGACGCAAGATACTGGTCTCTCAGGAAATCATACGTCGATTGCGGGCCAACGCAAAGGCGTGCCGCAGTGGTCGGCTGCCTCATTGGGCGTACTCCGACCCGTCATGTCGGATGGCCGAGGAGGAAGGACCGAAGCAGTCGGCGTCTCCGGTCAGGGGCGGATCATCCCGTTCCCGGTGCGGTGGCACACTGGGCGACGAAGCTCCGGATTGCCGTCCCGACTTCCTGCGCTGCTTCGAGCGGGAGAAGGTGCCCGGCTCCCGCAATCTCGATGCGGGAGGCATTGGCGAGGCGGGGCATGACGTCGGCTGTGATCACGTGAGGCGAAATGACCGGGTCGTCACTCCCGCCCAGCACCAGAACCGGACAGGCAACCTGCCCGGCCTGCTCCGTGATGTCTTCACGGCTGCCCTCCGCGAGCCACCAATGCCAGGCCTCAGGGGAGGTCAGGAGGTTGTCCTCGATGCAGACTGCAATGTCCGCCTCCGGGATATCCCACCGCGTGATCGCGCGAACGGTTCGCTCCGCCGAGGCGCGGTCACCGTGCGTCGCGAGCAGGCGGGTTCGTTCTCGCTCGTCCATCGGTTCGGGCGAAGGAGGTGAGGGGGCAACGAGAACGAGACCCGCCAAACCCGAAGGATTCATGGCCGCGCAGGCGAGCGCCAGCTTGCCTCCCATCGAGTGACCGACGAGAACGTAGCTGTCGAAGCGATAGTTCGCGATCTGCGTCGCGACCGCCTGGGCCACCGCGTGCACGCTGTAGGCCAGCAGCGGCGCCGAGCGGCCGAAGCCAGGGAGGTCGATGCGCAGGCATCGGCCGGTGCTCGACAGATCTCCGGCAACATGGGCCCAGGAACGCAGGGAGCCGGCGAAATAGTGAAGGAAGACGAGAGCAGGAGATCCGCTGCCTTGATCTTCGTCGTGTAGGATAACCTCGCTCATGTCCTCACCGTCAGCCGCTCAAGCCGTCGCGCCCTCCGATCGCTCTTGTGGCGGGCGACAGGGGCGGCGGAGGCCCATGGAGAGTGAGTCATTTGCGGTGTATCGCCAATGGCTATTGCGTGGATCCGCTCCGGATCTTGCGCGTTCCGGAAGCAGGTCGAACTTCTAACTGCAGATGAAAGACCTTCGCGCGCTCACGCCGGAAGGCCGTTCTTGACCGAGGCCGTGTCAAAACTCGAACAGGCTCGGCCTTGCCGAACGATTTGTACAAGTTCACGCTCCTGTACCGGGGATTTCCCGGTCTATCGAGGCTTACAGGAAATTAAATTGCTTCACGGAGCGGCCCGATCGCGTTTTGACACAGGCTCGACCCAACGCGGACGTTCCGCAGCACCGAGATGCGGGTGCTGTCGTCCGGATGCGCGCAACGGCATGCGCATAAGAAAGGGAGAAACCGGGCTCCCGGTGGGTTCACTCCCGCCCCGGAAACGCGGGCGGTAGCGGTCCGGTCTCACGTCTGGAGCGCGGACAGGGCCTGTTGCAGCTGGACGGGATCGATCGCCACTTTCAGGACCGTTCCACCGAAATCCAGGATCAGGACGGGTTTGTCTCCGCTTTGCTCGATCCGTGTGCTCAGAGGCTGCACCGGCACGCTTCTGGCATGGTTCGGCCCGGCGTCTCCGGCAAAGGCCTTGGGCGGTTTTCCCTGGTGGGTTCGCACCATTTCGTTGAGCAGGTCCGTCACGATGGGCGTTGAATCCACGGTGCCGAGAAGAACCTCATATTCGCGGCCCGTATCGGCGCGGACGCCTAGTGCTATGATTGCTCCGTCGTCCGAGACCTGGACCCGCCAGGCTGTTGAACCAATCCGCTTGACCAAAACCGTTCCTCCCGACGCACCGTCCACCCTGTGCGACCCGGACCGTCTCCCTGTCAATCCCGGCAATCCCCGCTGCAATGCCGAGCGGCCTTGACCCGAACCCGACATTCGCCGGGATGGCAGGTTTCATCGCCGGCTAAATGATGTCGCTGCCCTGTTTGCAAATGCGGCTCCACAGCTCATCCGCCGCATGGTTGCGGCAATCGGGTGACCTGAACAGGCGGATCTCAACCGGGATGTCGGAGATGTTCGGGCCAGCTCGCACGAGCCGCGTACGCGCCAGATCCTCCTCGACCAGCCCGAGAGGAAGCCAAGCGATGCCGTGTCCCTCCCGCGCCATGGTCATCAGCGTGGCGGCCAGATGCGAGGTGAAAACGCTCTCCAGCCCGGACGCCTCAGCGTTCCTGCTCTGGTGAGCGGCGAGGATGCGACCAAGGCCGGATGCGGGACTGTAGGCGAGCAGCCGCGCCGGCCTCCCGGGTGTGCCGGGAAGCGGCCAGAGAGGCTGGCCTCGTGCATCCGGCGCACAGACCGGGAGCAGGAGATCCTGCCCCACCCGGGTGCTCTCAAAGCGGCCTTCCTCGAAGCGCGTCGGCACATCGGCATGAGAGTGACAGAGCAGGAAATGGACTTCGCCCCCAAGCATGATCTGCTCGCAAGCTTCCATGCTGTCTGAGATCAGGTTGAGCGTGCCGAGCGCCTCGAAGCGCATGTGCCGGCGGATCCAGCCGGGAAAGAAGGTGAAAGACAGAGCATGGGTCGCTGCAATGGACAGCGATCCCGTCTCGCGCTCGCCCACGGTTCGCGTAGCGCGACGAGCGCGATGCAGGTTGCGCATCAAGTCTTCAGCCGATGGCAGGAAATGAAGACCGGCCCGTGTCAGGCTGGCGCCCTGGGTGCCCCGCACGAACAGGGGCGTTCCGATCCAATCCTCAAGAGCGCGGATCCGGCGGCTGAAGGCTGGCTGCGAGACATTCCGCGCCTCCGCGGCCCGGGAAAAATTCTTCTGCTCCGCCAGAGCCAGAAAATCCTCTAGCCAATTCAGGTCCATCTCGATGCCGTTCACGCATAACGCGAACCGATCTTGGCATTGGCCTATCGGCAGTGTCCAGACCTATAAAGACTTCCGCTCCCGCAGCATCCCAAATCACAGACTCCAACGCGAGAAGGTTGTCCATGCGCATCATCGACGTCCGCGAGATCACCCAGCCGATCGCCTCGCCGATCCGCAATGCCTATATCGACTTCTCGAAGATGACGACGAGCCTCGTCGCCGTCGTGACCGACGTGGTGCGCGACGGTCGCCGCGTCGTCGGCTACGGGTTCAACTCGAACGGCCGTTACGGTCAAGGCGGACTCATCCGGGAGCGCTTCCGTGACAGGATTCTGGAGGCCAGCCCCGAGAGCCTGCTCGATGAGAGCGGCGCCAACCTGGATCCGCACAAGATCTGGGCCACGATGATGAAGAACGAGAAGCCGGGCGGTCATGGCGAGCGCTCGGTCGCAGTCGGCACTCTCGATATGGCGATCTGGGATGCGACGGCCAAGATCGCCGGGAAGCCGCTTTTCCGCCTTCTGGCCGAGCGTCAAGGCCGTGAGGCCAACCCGAAGGTCTTCGTCTATGCCGCGGGCGGTTACTACTATCCGGGCAAGGACGACAGCGCCCTGCGGGCCGAAATGCGCAGCTATCTCGACCGCGGCTACAATGTCGTGAAGATGAAGATCGGTGGAGCTTCCATCGCGGAGGATCAGCGCCGGATCGAGGCGGTCCTCACCGAGATCGGTTCCCAGGCGCAGCTTGCGGTCGATGCCAACGGACGTTTCGATCTCGAGACCGGGATCGCCTACGCCAAGATGCTGCGCAACTACCCGCTGTTCTGGTACGAGGAGGTCGGCGACCCGCTCGACTATGCTCTCCAGGCCGCGCTCTCCGAGTTCTATCCCGGCCCGATGGCGACCGGCGAGAACCTGTTCTCGCACCAGGACGCCCGCAACCTCCTGCGATATGGAGGCATGCGGCCGGACCGCGACTGGCTGCAATTCGACTGTGCACTGTCCTACGGGCTCGTGGAGTACCTGCGCACCCTCGACGTGCTTGAGCAGTTCGGCTGGTCGCCCTCCCGCTGCATTCCGCACGGCGGGCACCAGATGTCGCTCAACATTGCGGCTGGGCTCGGTCCCGGCGGCAACGAGAGCTATCCCGACCTTTTCCAGCCCTATGGAGGTTTCCCGGACAGCGTGCGGGTGGAGAACGGTCACATCGTCATGCCTGAGCTGCCCGGCATCGGATTCGAGGGCAAGTCGGACCTGATCAAGGTCATGCGCGAGCTGGCGGAGTGATCGGTCGCTGAGCGCCTTATGCCTCTGGCGGCACGCGGTACTGCTCGTCCGTGACATGCTCCAGCCACGTGACATGGGTGCCGTCCAGGGCCTCCTGCATGGCGATGTGGACCATGCCGCTGGCGGGCGAAGCGCCATGCCAGTGCTTCTCGTCCGGCGGGATCCACACGGTGTCGCCGGCCTTGATCTCCCTGACGGGCCCGCCCCAGGTCTGCACGCGCCGACGCCCAGGATTACGTGAAGGGTCTGGCCGAGCGGGTGGGTGTGCCATGCCGTCCGGGCGCCCGGTTCGAAGGTGACACGGTTCGCTCGGATGCGCGCCGGAGGCGGGGCATCGATGATCGGGTCGTGCCAGACCGTCCCGGTGAAGGCATCGGCCGAGGCCCGCTTCGTCGGGAACGTTCCCGCGACGTGAATTTTCATGGAATTGTCTCCCATACGATGTTGGTGCGCGCCAAGCCGATATGTCAAAGGTGCTTGATGCCGAAGCTCTGGATCAGCGGAAGAAGCTCGTCCCGGGCGTCGATGCGATGCTGGCGGGCATGCTGGTGAGCGTCGGCCATTTGCCCTTTCCGGACCGCCTCGGCGATGCTCCTGTGGGCGGCGGCCGATCCGGTTGGCCTCGGCCGGAGCTTGAGCGTGAGCATTCGTGCCCGGTGGGCCTGGTCCGTTATGGTCTGGGCGATCCTGCGGATGCGGCTGTTGCCGCAACGCTCGACAAGGATGCGATGGAACTGATCGTCGGCGACGGCCCAGGCGTGGAGATCGTCCTCCCGAAGAGCCTGTTCCATGCGTGCGGTCGCTTCCTCGAGCTCATCGGCGACCCGTCGCCGGATTTCGTAGGGCATGGCGGCCAGCAGCTCTGCGGCTCGCGCTTCTATGGCGATGATGACATCATAGATCTCGCGAATGTCCTCCGGGGCGAGCGGGCAGACCTGGACGCCCCGCTTGGAGAGCACGCGGACGAGCCCGTCCTCCTGAAGACGGATGATAGCCTCGTGCACCGGCGTCCGGCTCATGCCGAGCCGCAGGGCGATTTCCTGCTCCGACCCTTGATAACCGGGAGGGAAGACATTGTCGCGGATCGCCTCCTTCAACGCCCTGTAGGCGTCCTCGACCAGCGAGGGCTTCCTCGCAGTCTCCTGTGCCGTGCGCACCTGCAGCTTGTCCATCATTGGGCCTCCCGCTCCATGATGCCCTTCTTGCAACTTCCATACAAGGATGAATGGATGGTTGACAAAGGGGCGGATGAGGAGCAGCTTTCTTGCATGCCAACTTCCATGGAAGCTGTGGAACCATAAGAACAGCCAGCCAAGCGCTCACGAGAAGCGGGGGGCATTAGGAGGCAAGGGCGCAGGAATCCGAGGTGTATCACCGAGGACCGAGCTTTGCCGACAGGCGAGCGGCGCCGATCTCCGACAACAAGAATCTTTAGGGAAGGAAATGCCTATGAAGAAAGCTCTCTTCACCCTCACGGCGGCCTTGGGATTCCTTGCGACGGCCGCACAGGCACAGGGAACCTATCCGACGCGGCCGATCACCCTAGTGGTACCGTTCGCGGCCGGCGGCACGACCGATGTGGTGGCGCGCCTCATGGCCGATCATATGAGCCGCACGCTCGGTCAGCAGCTGGTGGTCGAAAACGTCACCGGAGCGGGGGGCACCGTCGGCGTCACCCGCGTCTCCAAATCCGAACCGGATGGCTATACGATTCTCATGGGCAATCTTGGAACGCAGGCGGCAAGCGTCGGCCTCTATCCCAAGCTGGCCTACGATCCGCGTACCGACTTCGAGCCGATCATGAACTCGGCGGCAACGCCGATGCTCGTGGTCGCGAAGAAGGACCTGCCGGTCAAGGACTTCAAGGAATTCATCGCCTACCTCAAGGCCAATGCCCCCAAGATGAACTACGGTTCCGGCGGCGTCGGCTCGACCTCGCACCTGACCTGTCTGTTCATGGAATCACTCCTGGGCGTGAAGCCTCAGCACGTGCCGTTTCGCGGCTCGGGTCCGGCGTTGAACGCGCTCCTCGGCGGCCAGGTCGACTATGTGTGCGACCAGACGGTCGCGATTGTGCCGACGGTGCAGGCGAAAGAAGCCAACGGTCTGGTCGTCGCGGTGCAGAACCGCCTCCCGGTTGTCCCGGACGTTCCGACATCGGCCGAGCAGGGCTTGCCGCAGTTCCAGGCGACCGGCTGGAACGCGCTCTTCGCTCCGAAGGGAACGCCCAAGGAGATCGTCGCGAAGCTGAATGCCGCCGCCAAGGCGGCGCTGAAGGACGAGACGACGCGCAAGCGCCTCCTCGATCTCGGCGCCGAGCTCCCAGACGAAGCGGGTCAGACGCCCGAGGCACTCGCCAAGCTCGTGAGTTCCGAAATTGACAAATGGGTTCCAGTCATCAAGGCCTCAGGCGTTACCGGACAGTAACAACCGAGGGCGGATGCGAGTGGCTCCAGCATTCGCATCCGCCCTCGAACCAATCATGAAGGACGGACGGGTTTCACATGGCATCGGATCAAAGGAAGCAGTATCGGCTGGCAGTCATTCCAGGTGACGGCATCGGCAAGGAGACGACACCGGAGGGCGTCCGAGTTCTGGAGGCTGCCGCCAAGAAGTTCGGCTTCGACCTGCAGCTCGATCACTTCGACTTCTCATCCTACGACTACTACGCCAAGCACGGCCGCATGCTGCCGGAGGATTGGAAGGCGCAGATCGGCTCGCACGATGCCATCTTCTTCGGCGCCGTCGGCTGGCCGGAGAAAATCCCGGACCACGTCTCCCTCTGGGGCTCGCTGCTGCAGTTCCGGCGCGAGTTCGACCAGTACATCAACCTGCGGCCGGTGCGCCTGATGCCGGGGGTGCCGACACCGCTCGCGAACCGCAAGCCCGGTGACATCGACTTCTGGGTCGTGCGCGAGAACACCGAAGGCGAATACTCGTCCATCGGCGGCAAGATGTTTCCCGGTACGGAACGTGAAGTCGTCATCCAGGAAACCGTGATGACGCGCATCGGCGTCGACCGTGTGCTGCAATTCGCCTTTGATCTCGCTCAGAAGCGCCCCAAGAAGCATCTGACCTCGGCCACGAAGTCGAACGGGATCTCGATCACGATGCCCTATTGGGACGAGCGTGTGGAAGAAATGGCCAGGCGTTATCCGGATGTGAAATGGGACAAGTACCACATCGACATCCTCACGGCTCATTTCGTGCTGCATCCCGACTGGTTCGACGTGGTCGTCGCGTCGAACCTCTTCGGAGATATCCTGTCCGATCTCGGACCGGCCTGCACGGGCACCATCGGCATCG
Source organism: Microvirga tunisiensis (assembly GCF_009296175.1). GTDB lineage: Bacteria > Pseudomonadota > Alphaproteobacteria > Rhizobiales > Beijerinckiaceae > Microvirga > Microvirga tunisiensis. Next base: position 26,021 of record NZ_VOSK01000056.1, read on the forward strand.
CGCCCTCGGGCAACATCAACCCGAACAGTGCTTTCCCTTCGCTCTTCGAGCCGGTTCACGGTTCGGCGCCCGACATTGCAGGGCAGGGGATCGCGAATCCCATCGGACAGATCTGGGCCGGCGCCATGATGCTGGAGCATCTCGGCGAAGCGGAAGCGGCGGCCGCCATCGTCCAGGCTATCGAGGATGTCTTGAGCGAGCAGACCCTGCGCACCCGCGATCTCGGCGGGAATGCCGGAACCGAGACCACAGGCAAGGCCGTGGCCGACGCGCTCGGCTGATCAGGAAGAGTGACGAATCGATCCTCGGTCGCCGCACGCCGGCGGCCGCACAAACCAGGTGCAATCATGAACAGCTATAAGATCGCAGCCATTCCCGGAGATGGAATCGGCAAGGAAGTCATCGCGGCCGGAGTCGAGGTTCTTCAGGCCTTGGCGGCCCGCTACGGTGGCTTCAAGCTGGATTTCGAGTCCTTCGACTGGGGCTCGGACTACTACAGGAAACATGGCGTCATGATGCCGGAGAACGGCCGCGAGACTCTCAAGAGTTTCGATGCGATCTATTTCGGTGCCGTCGGTGCGCCCGATGTCCCCGATCACGTCACGCTGTGGGGCTTGCGCCTCGCGATCTGCCAGCCCTTCGATCAATATGCGAACGTACGCCCGACGCGCATCCTGCCGGGAATCGAGGGACCCCTGCGCAACGTGGCGGCGAAGGATCTCGATTGGGTGATCGTGCGTGAGAATTCCGAAGGCGAATACGCCGGCCAGGGCGGACGCTCGCATCGCGGCCTGCCGGAAGAGGTGGCGACGGAAGTCTCGATCTTCACCCGCGCCGGCGTCACGCGGATCATGCGCTTTGCCTTCGAGGTGGCGCGCTCGCGTCCGCGCAAGCTTCTCACCGTGGTGACGAAGTCGAATGCGCAGCGTCATGGCATGGTCATGTGGGACGAGATTGCGGCGGAAGTGGCTGCGGACTATCCTGACGTGACCTGGGACAAGATGCTGGTCGATGCCATGACTATGCGCATGACGCTGAAACCCCAGAGCCTCGACACCATCGTGGCGACCAACCTGCACGCCGATATCCTGTCGGATCTCGCGGCGGCGCTGGCGGGGTCGCTCGGCATCGCGCCCACGGCGAACCTCAACCCGGAGCGCAGGTTCCCGTCGATGTTCGAGCCGATCCATGGTTCGGCTTTCGATATCACCGGCAAGGGCATCGCCAATCCGGTTGGCACGTTCTGGACGGCCACGATGATGCTGGAGCATCTCGGCGAGAAACCGGCCGCCGAGCGTCTCATGCGAGCCATCGAGCGGGTGACTGCCGATCCATTGCTGCATACGCCCGATCTCGGCGGTTCGGCCACGACCCGGCAGGTCACGGACGCCGTGATCGGCGCCATTCACGGGGACAATGTGTAAGAGAGCAGGTTCTCTGGAACCGCATACCTGCTCGAGTTGAACAAGGACTGCGCTCACGTGGGTGAGCGCAGTCCTCGACGGGATCGAGCTCCGATATAACTTAAATGACTGCGGCCATGCACAGCGACAGACACGCCTCCTCGAAGGCGGCCCTGATACGCATTGCTATGCTTGCAATGCCCATCCGGTCGGGCTGGCGTTCCACGACTATCGTCGTTCGAGCGTTCGCAGAACTAGCGTGGGAGCCTTGAGCGACAAGCTTCATCATCCTGATACCTGCCCCATCAGAAATGCAATTGTCCGTGACCCGGCAAAGGACCGAGCATCGGGTTCGATTGATTCCCGAACGCCACTCCAATCCTGGAGAAAATGGGAACGATTGGTTTCGCTCAGGGAGGACGACTCGATGAGGGCTTTGACCAGAATCGCATGCCTGGTGCCATATGTGGGCGCGCTGCTCGCAAGTACGGCAATTCCAGCTTCCGCTGACATGTCGAGTGCGGTTCGGACCACATCGCAGCAGGCGAAGGGGCTCCAGGCTCCGGCTGAAATCATCGTCGATCATTGGGGCATCCCGCACATCTACACGGAAAATCAGCACGATGCCTTCTTCATGCAGGGCTATAATGCTGCACGCGACCGGCTCTGGCAGATCGACCTCTGGCGCAAGCGTGGCCTTGGCTTGCTCGCGAAGGATTTCGGCCCCGCTTATGCGGATCAGGACCGGGCCGCTCGCATGTTTCTCTATCGCGGTGACATGGACAAGGAATGGGCTGCCTATGGGCCCAAGGCCAAAACCTATACGGAAGCCTTCGTCGAGGGTGTGAATGCTTTCGTGCAGCAGGTCCGGGACGGCACACGCCCTGCTCCGGTGGAGTTCAAGATTGCTGGAACGCAGCCCGACTTGTGGAAGCCGGAAGATGTGGTTCGCATCCGCAGCCATGGACTGACCCGCAACGTGGCGTCCGAAGTCCGGCGAGCTCAGGTCGCGTGTGCGGCCGGTCTCGACGCCGACCGCCTGCGCACCAAGTTCGAGCCCGAATGGCAGACATCTGTCCCGGCAGGTCTCGACCCGTGCTCGATCCCCAAGGACGTCCTGAACGACTACGAGCTCGGCACGAAGGATGTCTCATTCGCGCCACAGCAAAAGAAAGCCTCTCTGGACACGCATGAGGACTTTCTCAACGAGGCGATGGCGAACATCGACCGGATCGGATCGAACAACTGGGTTGTCGCAGGCAATCGAACAGCAACGGGCCGGCCGATCCTGGCGAACGATCCGCACCGTGCTCATGGCGTGCCGTCCCTGCGCTATATCGTGCATCTGAATGCACCCGGGATGTCCGTGATCGGAGCGGGTGAGCCAGCGCTGCCGGGCATCTCCATCGGACATAATGGGAAGATCGCATTCGGTCTGACGATCTTTGGGATCGATCAGGAAGATCTCTACGTCTACGAGCTGAACCCGAGCAACCACAACCAGTATAAGTTCCGTGACGGCTGGGAGGACATGAAGGTCGTGCGGGAGACGATCGAGGTCAAAGGCGAGCAGCCGCGCAATGTCGAACTGCTCTTCACGCGCCATGGGCCCGTGTTGTTGAGGGATGACGCCAAGCAGCGGGCATTTGCCATGCGCTCGGTCTGGTTCGATCCCGGCACCTCAGCCTATTTCGGCTCGTCGGACTACATGACGGCTCAGAACTGGAACGGCTTCCTGGAGGCCATGAATCGCTGGGGGGCTCCCTCCGAGAACCAGGTCTACGCCGATACGGACGGCAATATCGGCTGGGTTCCGGGTGGCCTGGCCCCCAAGCGAGTCAGCTATGACGGCCTGATGCCGGTGCCTGGCGATGGCCGCTATGAGTGGGAGGGGTTCATCCCGATGTCCGACCTCCCGAAGGAGTACAATCCTTCTCAGGGCTTCTTCGCGACCGCGAACCAGAACAACCTTCCTCCCGACTATCCGGTGAACGAGCGCAGAATCGGCTTCGACCAATGGGCCGACCCTGCGCGGTTCCAGCGCATCACGGAGGTGCTTCAGGCGAAGCCTAAGTTCACGTTGGCGGATGCCATGGACCTGCAGAACGACGACACGAGCATGCTTGGACGCAGGCTCATTGTGCTGCTCAAGCCTCTTCGTTCGGAGGATCCGAAGCAGCGGGCTGCTCTCGAGTTGCTGCAGAACTGGGACGCGAAGGAGACCGCCGACAGCGCCGGAGCCGCGCTCTTCGAGGTTTGGACCGGTAAGCATCTGGGCCGGGCAACGGTTGCCGCAACAACGCCGGAGGCGGCACGCGCCATCATCGGCAACGGCAGTCTCTCGGCCATTGTCGATTATCTGGAGAAACCCGACCAGGCTCTCGGGGCCGATCAGTCTGCGGCCCGGGACAAGATCCTGCTCACGAGCCTTTCCTCTGCAGCGGATGAAGTCGGCAAGCTGCTGGGCGAGGACATGGCGCAATGGAAGTGGGGCAACCTGCATCAGGCCGAGTTCAACCATGCCTTGAAGCCTCTCGCCGACAAGGCGACGCAGGCGCAGATGACCGTTGGACCGCTCGTGATGGGCGGCGGCAACAACGTGCCTCATGCGGCGGGCTACAACACGTCCACGTTCAAGGTGACGTCCGGTGCATCGTTCCGCATGGTGCTCGATGTGGGAAACTGGGACGACAGCCGGGCGATCAACACACCCGGCCAATCCGGCAATCCCTACAGCCCGCACTACCGTGATCTCGCACCACTCTGGGCGACGGGCGATTACGTGCCGCTGCTCTATTCCCGGGAGGCCGTGGAAAGGGCTGCGAGTGAGCGCCTCCGACTGACCCCATAAGGTCGATCTGGTTGGAGAGAATAAATTTTCCAGCTGCGAGAAGGACCGGCCATTGGCCGGTCCTTTTCGTGTGCCGAGCATGTTCGACAGCTTGGAGGTGCAAGTCCTCTACCCAGCCTGATGGCGGCGAAGGGTTAGCAAAGCGCAAGGGCGCCACCGCGAGGTGGGGTCTGAAGGAAGCGTGGAGCAAAACC
>NZ_VOSK01000569.1 GCF_009296175.1 Microvirga tunisiensis
AAGGAATCGCCCGCCTTCTCGGCCGCCTTTTCGGCGGTGTCGAAGAAGCGCATCAGCTCGCGCGTGGCCTGCGGCTGCGAGGCCGAGCCGGAGACTTTCGGCTGCTTGGCGAGCCATTGCTCGACGGCCGCATGGGCGTCGCGGGAGCGGCCGCCGGCGCGGTCGATGAGACCGGCGCACAGGCCTTCCGGATCGTCGAGCAGAACTTTCAGCACATGGCCTGGGGCAAGCTGCGGGTGGCCTTCGCGCACGGCGAGGTTCTGCGCCGCCTGAACGAAGCCCCGGGCCCGCTCGGTATACTTTTCAAAATTCATTCTCATCCCTCCTCGGATCCGCCCGCCCTCCTTGAGGCACAGGCCAATCCTGCGATGTCGGACCTCCTTCTGGAGCATCCGCGAGCTTTAGGTGGTGTGTCCAATTCGTCACAACAAGAGGGAGGAACCCGCTCGCGGCGCTGGCATTGACCCTGCAGCAGTTCGAGGAGGTTCCCATGACGCGCGATCCGCGCTCAGACGCCGAGAAAGCCCGCGCCGACCTTGCCCGCAACGCGGAGCTCGGCTTGGCGGTACCGGAAAGTCCGCTCGAGGAGGGGCCTTCGGTCACGCCGGAAACCTTCGGCGACAGCACCGAGAACGGGCGGGTGCCCCCCTTGCCCGGTCAGACGCTCGAGGAAGCCGAGGCGGATCGGGATGTCGGCGATTCCACCGGCACCATCGCCACCTCCCGCGACATCCCCGTCTCCCCGAAGACCGTTCAAACCCCTCCAACCCATCGCAGTGACGAGAGCGACGGCGTCCTCTCGCGCGCCAAGGAGTGATCAACAATGGCCCTGTCCGATCTTTTCGCCCGTTTAAGCCCAAGCCGGCGCCGCGCGGAACAAGCCGAGAAGGCGCGCGATGAGCTCAAGGCCAATGCCGAGAAGGCCCTGCGCATGAAGCAGGAGGCCGGCCCCTCCGCCCACATCCCTCCGCACCAGACGGCCCATGAGGGCATGAATCCCAAGACGACGAACGAGGATCACATCCCGGCTCGCGAAGGCTATTTCGAGCCCGAACTCAAGCGCACGAAGGTGGCCCGCTCGGGCGACGCTTCGTAAGAGTTGCGTTTGCGCCTGAGAGACAGCCCCGCCCATCGGCGGGGCTTTTTCTTTTGACCTCGTACTCGGCCCCGGTGTCATCCCCGGCGGTTTGAAGGACCGGGAAGGGGATCTATAGAGGGAAGTGTGGAAGTCGATCCCCTTCCCTCGCTGCGCTCGCCGGGGATGACACGGGGTTCAGCAAGCGGTCGGATCGAGATCGCCCCAATTGGGATTGGATCGTTCAATGAGCCTGATCTTCCAAGCTCTGTTCCAGCCCTTGAGCTGCTTCTCCCGGGCAATTGCTTCGTTCACATCGGCAAACATTTCGACGTAGACGAGGTTTGTGACCCGATAGCGTCGCGTAAAGCCGGGGACCGCCAGTGATTTATGCTGTTCGACCCGCTGCAGCAGGTTTCCGGTGATGCCAATATAGAGTGTGCCGTTCTTCCGACTGGCCAGAATGTAGACGGCGTAGCGTTCGCGCATCGTGACGGTCTCAGTGTCTGATACTTCATAGCATATATGGACAGTTCCGTGTCATCCCCGGCCGGAGATGGCAGGGCCATCGCAGGGGAAGGGGATCCACTGTCGAGCGCTGCGCTATGGATCCCCTTCCCTCGCTTCGCTCGCCGGGGATGACACCCCTGGTTCACGTGTCGCGTCTTGCCCCCGCGGCAGCCGCCTTCTATCGATAGGCCATGAGCATCCGCATCGCCTCCCTCCAGCGCTATCCGGTCAAGGGCCTGTCGCCCGAACCGCTGACCCAGGCCGTTCTCACGAAGGGCGATTACTTTCCCGGCGACCGGCTGTTCGCCATCGAGAACGGCCCGGCCGGGTTCGATCCGGACAGCCCCCAGCATCAGCCCAAGATCAAGTTCCTGATGCTGATGCGCAACGAGAGCCTGGCGCGGCTCAAAACCCGCTATCTCGATTCCATCACGACCCTCTTCATCGAGCAGGGCGGGCGCGAGGTGGCGCGGGGCGATCTCTCCACGCGGGAAGGGCGGCTTGCCATCGAGGCCTACTTCCGCCGCTTCATGCCCAAGGAGCTGCGCGGCCCGCCGAAGGTGCTGACCGCGCCCAACGGCTTCCGCTTCACCGATTCCCGGCGCGGCTTCGTCTCGCTCATCAACCTGGCGAGCGTGCGCGAGCTCGAGGCCAGGATCGGGGCGCCGGTCGATCCGTTGCGCTTTCGCGGCAACGTTCATCTCGAAGGTCTCGCTCCTTTCGCCGAGTTCGACCTCGTCGGTCAGGTGCTGACCACGACCTCGGGGACACGTCTCAAGGTGACCAAGCGCATCGAGCGCTGCGCCGCCACCAACGTGGATCCGGATACCGGCATCCGCGACCTGGAGATCCCCAAAAGCCTCATGAAGGCCTATGGGCACTTCGATTGCGGCATCTACGCCGAGGTGCTCCAAGGGGGCACGCTCGAAACCGGCGATGATCTCGAGGCCGAGCAGGGCGCCCTGGCTCTGTAAGGCATCGCTCTCCCTTAGAGCATCGGACGTGAATTCAAACTCACGTCCGATGTAATAGGGGCAAAACCGTTGGCGATCACGCTAAGGAGCAGCGGTCGCTGACCAGATCTGCCAGGCGCGGGACGGCTGGCGCATCAGCAATTCCCAGTCTATCGCCAAGATAGCTCCAGAATGACACT
>NZ_VOSK01000570.1 GCF_009296175.1 Microvirga tunisiensis
GGGCGCGCTCGCGGACAACTTCCGCGATCAGGCTCGGATCCGACGGGCATTTGCCGCGCCAGATCCGCTTACCGTCCCGCCGCACCGAGATCGCCGTCTCTTTCAACGACACGTCAAGACCGATATACTCACCCATGGTTGTTCTCCGTTCGATGCTTGGGCCCGGCGTCCAGTCGAGAGCCCGTATCTTCATCTTATCGGGGAACAACCACCCACTCTTCCATGCACTGACCGTCTGGCCCGAGGGCGACTCGCTCCGCGATTACCCAATGTGTCAAAACGCGATCGGGCCGCTCCGTGAAGCAATTTAATTTCCTGCAAGCCTCGATAGACCGGGAAATCCCCGGTACAGGAGCGTGAACTTGTACAAATCGTTCGGCAAGGCCGAGCCTGTTCGAGTTTTGACACGGCCTCGGTCAAACCAGGAAGTCCCGCCACCTTTGGGAAGGTCCAGTGTTCCCTGTTTGAGCAGACGTTCGGCTTACTTCCGGGACGTGCCCTAGGTCGCCATTGGCTTTGGTCGCCGTCCTGGCGCTAGCCCGAAGTTCAGTAGCCCATCCTGCACGTCTACGAGCTTAATTAAGTGATGTCCTGAAGCGAGGCCGCCGGGCAGGAACCGTCTTGTTCCGACCAACCGTCCCAGAGCACCAGAGCTACCCAATCAGAGGGGGCTCTAGCCATACTGATCACTCTGCCGTGGCATTGCCGGGGTTAAGCATCGGTGTGATTCTTCCCGAGCAATGTGCGTCCGACGAACGGGCCTGTGCTGAGGGGCGATAAGCACACCGCTTCCTAGGGAGGATCTCATGGATTTGGATCGACGCAGCTTCATCGGTGGTATGACCGCGCTTGCCGGTCTCGCCTCCACCCCAGTTCTCTCACAGCCAATGCGTTCTCCGGAGCCGCAGCGGTATCCGGACTCGGCCTGGAAGGTTCTCGACAAGCGCTTCAACAAGTACATGATCGGAAACACTCCGTTGCAGCGTCAATGGACGGGCGCCCTTTGGGCGGAAGGATCGGCATGGAACGGAGTGGGCCGCTATGTGGTGTTCTCCGATATTCCGAACAACCGCCAGATGCGGTGGGATGAGGCGACGGGCCGGGTCACCGAGCTGCGGGTTCCCTCAAACTTCTCCAACGGCAACACGTTTGACTTCGAGGGCCGGCAGATCTCGTGCGAGCACTCAACCGCCCGGGTTGTGCGATACAACTGGCAGGGTGAGCCGGAGGTGTTGGCGGAAACCTTCGAGGGCAAGCGGCTGAATGCGCCGAATGATGCCGTTGTGCATCCAGACGACGGCGGCATTATCTTCACCGATCCGGGTTATGGCAGCTTTTGGCATTACGAGGGCAATGTTCGCAATCTGGAACTCCCCGCCAGCATCTATCACCTCGATCCTAAATCCCGCACGCTGACAAAGCTCACGGATGAGATCCTCAAGCCCAATGGCCTCTGCTTCTCGCCCGACTACAGGAAGCTGTATGTCGCGGATTCAGCCCCCACTCACCATTCGGAACCGGCGCAGATCATCGCCTGGGATCTGGCCGACAATGGCCGCAAGCTGACCAACCGCCAGGTGTTCGCAACCTTGGAGAAGGGGTTCCACGACGGCATGCGGGCCGATGTGGACGGCAACATTTGGGCGGCAACCGCATTTGGCGGCGAAGGCATTGACGGGATCCACGTCTACACGGCTGACGGCACCAAGATCGGTCAGCTCGTCATGCCGGAAGCGTGTGCGAACTTGACCTTTGCAGGCAAGCAGCGGAACCGGCTGTTCATCTGTGGCAGCCAGTCCGTCTACACGATCTATACTGCTGCTCAAGGCGCTCACCGCTCCTGATTGCGGCATCCGGAGACCCGAGTACGTCGCCCGGGTCCCTGACACTCGAAGAAGCAACATCTATAAGGTCTCGTCAGGATCAGCGACGGTCTTTAGGCGTGATCCTGTAAACGTTCGCTTCACTCTCCTGTTGCAGAAGTTCGGCTTACGTCCGCGGAGTGCCGATAGTGTTCTCTAATGGGTCAAGGGGTGGCTCTCCGATCCTGAGCGATGTGCGACCCAAAGGGTGTCTGCGTTCTCTACGTGCTCCAGGGCACTTGATGGGGTCAGCTGGGGTGGAGCGACTTGGTTGAAGGTGAATCAGCATCGAATGACGCCCCCCAAGCCGACGACCATTAAATGCATGATCTTGCTGGCGAACTCATAGCATCGGCGGGGTCATCATCGGCGTCGATCGTGACCCCACCGAATTTCCATTTTGTGTCACTAAACCAAGGCGTTGTCCTTCCCGAGCAAGGGGTCAACCTTCGGTGCCGCTTCACATGCTGCCGCTACCGTGGGCGAACAGGATAATGCCCTGCCCGGCAACCGGATGCACCAGCGTCCCCGGAAGGCCAAGCGGCGCTATCGAGACTTCAACCTCAGGCCAGTCGTTCCGCTGGCCTGGCGGCCTGTTGCGGTTCCCGCCTGCCATGGCCGGCCTCCGGGCCATGACGATCTCGCTGTTCCACGGCTCAGTGCCGGGGACCCCCGGTTTGGCTGTGCTGCCCACCCGGCTGCGAGATGCCGGCCACGGCTTCGCCGGCACGCCTGGCCTCATCTGTCACCGCCAGATCGCCGAGCGAGATGATGCCGACCAGCCGCTTTTCGCGGGTGAGCACCGGCAGCCGCCGCACCTGGATATCAGCCATG
>NZ_VOSK01000571.1 GCF_009296175.1 Microvirga tunisiensis
GCAAACGCGCCGCTCTCATCCGCCAAGCAGAACGCCTGGAGGTGGTGAGGACATGCCTGAAATCCGGTCAACTTTGCCAGCAAGGCTCGTACAGCCAATCTCAGATGGGGCGCCGTGAATTAACCGGCCTAGGTCGTGCGCCAGCAGCGGCACCGTCCAGCTCGTAGCCTGGTAGCCGCAGCGGCGCGGGTCGCGCGCCAGGGCCGCCGCCAGCCGCTGCGGCGTAAGCCTCGGGTGACGGCGAGGCCGCCCGCTGCGTGGCCGGTCGATCAGTGCCGTGGCCTCATGCTCGGCCCGGTACTGCGCCAGCCAGCGATGCACGCTGGAGCGATTGACCCGGCAGCGGCGAGCCGCCTCGGCGACGGAATGCCCCTCGGCCACCAGCAGCAGCGCCTCGAGGCGGCGATAAACACGGGCCTCACGGGCGCCAGCAAGCGCTGCGGCAAGCCGCTTGCGATCCGCCTCGTCGAGCCACGTCTCGGGAGAGTGATCATGTCGTTGCATGCTCCCCAGGAAACACCCGCAGTGCTCGCGTTGCAAGACTTATGATGACCTACTTAGGCGCCCAGAAGATGGGCGAAGGCAGCGAGCATTGGCAATACCAGTGGTTCTGGCCGGATCGCTCGATCAAGGCCGATGAGAACACGGCGCGTTGCTACTCGTGCCATCAGTCCCGCCAGGACCGGCAATTCATGTTCACCTTCACCGATGCGCTCAGCTTCAAGTGATTGCGCCGGAAATCCTCTTGAGAGCGAGCACGCCATCATGAAGGCCAATGTCGTCAAACGCCTTGCATTGCCGGCCGCAGTGGCGATCGTCTTGCTGCTTGCGCTCGCCTATTGGTGGCTGGAGAACCTGCCGCACGAGATCTTCGGCACGGTGTCGTTCACCTTGCTCGCCTGGCACATCGCGGTGAACCGGACCTGGTTCAGGAACCTGTTCAGGGGACGATACGATGCATACCGCGTCATCACGCTCGTGCCCCATCTGCTGCTGATCGCAAATATGGCGGTTGTCCTGGTGACGAGCATCGTGATCTCAAAGTCGGTGTTCGAATTCCTCCCCATTCCGGACAGTATCTACCTGCGCGATGTGCACTGGTTCGCGGCGTACTGGGTGATGATCCTCGTCGGCATCCATCTCGGTCTGCACTGGTCGCGGATCATGGAAATGGTGCGCACGACCTTGAGGCTATCGCCGGGGAATTCCACGAGAACGTTGGTGCTCCGCATCGCAGCGGCGCTCCTGGCTGGCTTCGGCGTGTGGAGCTTCTCAGTTCTAGGGATATGGGGCAAACTGACGTTCACCTACAGCCTCGCCTTCTGGGACTTTAGCGCCCCAGTGACGCCGTTCTTCGGACATTGGGCAGGTGTCGTGAGCCTTCCTGCTATCCCTACTCACTATGGAATGATGGTGCTCGGAAGCCGCCGCCGTTCCGCACCCAACACCAATCGGCCAGATCTGCGAGCCGACGAAGGCCCGTCAAGAGATGCGGCACGTGCGTGAGCCCGCGCAGCCAGCCCTCAAACGTCTGGGATCATCCCCGATGGCGCAGCGCCTCCACCAGGGCGACGAAGGCGGGCGAGGACTGGCGGCGGCTCGGGTAGTAGAGATAGTAGGGATCCCAATAGGGGCAATACTCCTCGAGGACGCGCACGAGTCGGCCCTCGGCGATGTGCGGCCGGACGATTTCTTCCATCATGTAGGACAGCCCGAAACCGTCGAGTGTAGCTTCCAGGACATCGAAGCTGTTGTTGAAGGCCAGTTGACCCTCAACACGGATCTTGATCTCGCGCCCGTTCTCCTCGAACTCCCATTGATAGAAACCGCCGGATGTCTGGAGGCGGAAGTTGATGCATCTGTGGCCGACGAGGTCCTTGGGGTGGAGCGGTTTCGGACGGTCGGCGAAGTAGGATGGGGTGCCGACGACTGCCATGCGGACATCCGGGCTGACCCGGGCGGAGATCATGTCCTTCGCGAGATGCTCGCCCATGCGTACGCCGGCATCGAAACGCTCGGTGACGATGTCGGTCAAGCCGTTGTCCTGAACGAGTTCGACCTTGATGTCCGGATAGCTTGGAAGGAACTGTCGCAGCTTGGGCTAGAGGAAATACTTGATCGCATAATCTGACGCGGAGATGCGGATTGTCCCGGCCGGCTTGTCGCGCAACTCGCTGAGGGCTTCTACCTGGGCCTCGATCTCGTCGAAGTGCGGCCCGATGCTCTCAAGCAGGCGTGCGCCGGCTTCCATGACGGAGACGGCGCGGGTCGTGCGGGTGAGAAGGCGGATGCCGAGCCGGGCCTCAAGCAGGCGGATGGTGTGGCTCAGGGCCGATTGCGAGACGCCCATCTTGGCCGCGGCCCGTGTGAAGCTGCGCTCCCTGGCGACGGCCAGGAAGGCGATCAGGTCATTGATGTTCTCACGCGGCACTCAGGAATTCCTCTCATGAATACGAGATCAAATATAACTATGTTCATGAGAGAATACAGCCGTGAGAGAATTCTGCTTGGTTTGGTGCTGCGCGAACACCCAAGGATTCATAGCTAGTTTCCGTCCATAAACGTGCACATCTCGGAGCATTTACAATAGGTTGTGCCGAGTTGGAGTGGCTTTGACGAGGATAGGCAGGGTGAAGAGCGCTGAGTATCGACAAAAATGGTATCGTCGGCGC
>NZ_VOSK01000572.1 GCF_009296175.1 Microvirga tunisiensis
GCCGTGGCAGCCGCCCTCAATGCAAGGCCGAGAAAGACGCTGGGCTGGAGATCCCCTGCCGAGGTGCTTGACGAGTGGCTGCGGCAGGTCAACAGAATACGTGTTGCGACGACTGCTTGAATCCGTCCAATACGTGTCGATTAAGTACACCGAGCGCCTCACCGAGGCGGGGATTGAGCCGTCGGTCGGCAGTGTCGGGGACTCGTACGACAATGCCCTGGCGGAAACTGTCATCGGGCTGTTCAAGACCGAGGTGATCCATCGGCGCGGTCCATGGCGCTCCTTTGAGAGCGTCGAGTTCGCCACGCTCGAATGGGTCGATTGGTACAACAACCGGCGCCTGCTCGCGTCCATCGGCAGCATTCCGCCCGCCGAGGCGGAAGCCGCTTACTACGCTCAGCTTGAGGTCATGCCGATGGCCGCGTAAAATCCAAGCCCACCGGCCTCCGGAAAACTCGGCGCGATTCACCAGGTGCGGCTCTTCTGCCAGCTCAGGCCCGCCTCGTGCAGGGTGCGCCAGATCGTGAACGTGCTGACCCGCGGCAGGCCGTCAGGGGCCTGGCGCAGCGCCTTCTGCAGCAGGCTCAACGACCAGGTGGCGGTGCCGTCCTGCTCGCGCTCGGGCGCTCGCGCCCACTCGGCCAGAATGCGGTGCTGGTCCTGGGCTCCATAGCGGATCCGTGGCCCGCCGCCATGGTGGGGGCGCACGGCCGACAGTCCCTCACGGTTGAAGCGGCTGACCCAGGCCGAGATGGTCTCGTTATGCCAGCGTCCAACCAGATGCGCCGCGGCGGTGTAGCTGGCTCCATCAGCAATCGCCAGCAGCGCACGGGCGCGGTCGACCTGGGCGGCGGGAGCAGTTTGCGAGCGGCTCAGACGGGTCAGCTCCTTGTGCTCGTCCGGGGTGAGTGGGCGCAGGGGATCTTTCCGGTGGCGCGACATGGGGCACCTCGCATCCCGAGGATCACCACACCATTATACCACATTCCACGGCAAATGACCCACTCTCATGATTGCGGACAAGTAGTTTTGACATGAGGTGTCGGTCCGCCACGTGGACGCGACGGCAGAGGAGTGTGGACGGCGGATCCAGGGTGCAGGAGGTGGGACGCCAACGTCGGTCAACAAACTCTCATCCGCGGGTCAGGCCGCATGACCTTGCTTCGTTTGGGGCTGCCTCGGTCTAGAGGGCGAGCATCACAGGCTCATAGTGGAGACGAGGGCTCCCCGGCATTGTCCCACCCCCAGCGCCATGGACCGCGCCGAGGGTTCTGTGTCAGGTTCGGTCATCCTCCTCTGCTGGAAGGTTGCGGACGAATGCTCACGCGGCCTTGGAGGATTGGACCGTGCAGGCAATCGCCCAGACAAATCCGACCATCTCCCGCGCGATGGCGACGGTGACCACATTGGCGGTCTTGCCCAGGGCGGTCAGCCGCCGATAGCGGGCACACAACCGCACCTGGGCCTTCCAGGCGATCTCGCGCACCGGCTTGGGCAAGGCCTCGATCCGGTCCACCTTGTGGCGACCGACCCGCGGCTTCATGCGGTAAGCCCAGGCGCCTTCGACCAGCGCTCGCCGGGCATGGCTGTTGCCGGTCTTGGTAATGCCGCCCCGCCGGACCGTCCGGCCTGTCGAGCGCTCCCCCGGCACCAGGCCGAAATACGCCATCAGCTGGCGCGGAGTGGCAAATCGTGTGAAGTCGCCGACCTCGCTGACCAGCACCACGGCATTGATCAGCGCGATGCCGCGCAGAGCCTGCAGGGCATCAACAACCGGACGCAAGGTCCAATCCGCCAGAAGCCGCTGAATCTGCTCCTCAACCCGCTTGAGCCGCCGTTCCGCATCGCTGACGGCGTCGACATAATCCTGAAAGGCGATCTGCTGGGCGGGATGATCGAAGGCCAGGGTCGACAGCCAGCGGCGGTAGGCCACGCTCCAGGCTCTCGCAGCCCCTTGTGAGCGTCCGTGTCGCAGCAGGAAACCCTGCAGATGCTGACGGGCGCGTGTCACTATCTGGCGGACGGTGCTGCGCAAGCGGATCAGGTCACGCATGGCCTCATGAGCCGCATCCGGGACCCAGACGGACGTGAGCTCCCCGGCCCGATGGAGACGGGCCAGCATGGTGGCATCGCGGCGGTCGGTTTTGACGCGGTCCCCCGATTTGGTGGGGATCAGGGACGGGGCCACTACCTCGCAGCGGTGCCCGAGACTGGTCAGCTGGCGATGAAGACCATAGCCGCAGGGACCGGCCTCGTAGCAGAACGACAGGGTGGCGCCGGGTCGCGCAAGCCGGGTGCACAGCTTGCTGATGGCCGCCGGATCATTGGTGATCTGACCGAGGTATTCCACGGCGCCGCCGCGCCCGCTCTCGGCCACCGCAACTGAAATCTGATCCTTGTGGACATCCAAGCCCACAAATCTGGTATGCTTCATCAGGCCCGTCTCCTATGCATGAGGCTCTGCACCGGCTGTGCCGGCTTAACCCTCGTACCGTTGCATATCGGATGACGGGCCGCCCTCACGCCCAGCAATCATAGGGACTAGGGCGTGTCTGCAAAGGGGTTCCATGAGGAGCTTGGAGTTCCCATTTATCCAACGTGACACGTTACGAGTTGACGGACCGGCAGTGGCAGCGCCTTGAGCCGCTTCTGCCGCCCGAGCGGCCGC